>SLPZ01000118.1 GCA_007131725.1 Balneolaceae bacterium | reverse complement strand
GGTTTTCGTGAGCCGGTTATCCTGCTGCCGGCATCACTCCGGCATGACAGCGGCAAATGCAACCTGGCAATCCGCCACGAACTTGTACACATTCTCTACAAAGATTTTATCACACATGCAGGTGTCTTGGTTACACAAATGCTTTTCTGGTTTCATCCGCTCATCCATCAGCTAAAAAAAGAGCTGGTCGATTTCCGTGAAATGCGCTGCGACAGCCTGGTGCTTTCGGAGGACGGAGTGTCGAGAAAGAAATATGCCTCCCTCCTGCTCGAACTGCTGCCGATGCCTGTGGTGAACAAAGAACTTTCCGTAAATATGGCTCAGGAAACATCAAACCTGAAAAAGAGGATTCAAATGATTGCACAACAAAACCTAAGCAAACCGATTCCCAAAAAATCGAGCCTGGCCATATTCGGAGCCATCATTCTCTGCACAGCCATCGCCATGGCGTGCACGGATATGCAAACGCAGGATGTGTTCGATAATGAAGAATTAGACCTGATGACAAATGTAGATGTTAATGGTGAACGCGGTTATCATCAGATTTTGATTTTCCTGGGAGATGAAGATCAGGCAAATCGTCACATGAATGCCTTAGATCAATTGATTGAACAAGATCCCGGCCATATCATATCCATTAATGTGCTGAATAATGAACCGGCCATAGAAAAATATGGCGAAAGAGGGTCAAAAGGTGTCATTGAAATAAACACTTCTATCTTCCCGGAGGCTTATAATGCAGTGCTTAAGACACTCGGCATGGAATCACAAGATCAATCAGAACTTTGGTATGAGGAGCCTGCACCAGTTAGGATTAATGTTGATCAGATGCCTGAATTAATTGGCGGAATTGAAGCACTCCAAAGAGAAATTCGTTACCCAGAGATGGCCAGGCAAGCTGGTATCGAAGGAAGAGTGTTTGTTCAGTTTATTGTTGATCAAGAGGGCAATGTGGAATTACCTACTATCATCCGGGGAATTGGCGGCGGAGCTGATGAGGAGGTTCTACGGGTAATAAGTCAGGCCAAGTTTAAACCGGCTATCTCTGAGGGACGACCTGTACGTGTAAAGTATTCCTTACCAGTAACATTTCGCTTACCTGAAAAAGAAAGAGATGAAAGCACACAATCCGAATCAGTAAATTCATTGCCAGATAATTTAAAAGATGCTATCAATGTGATCGGATATATGCCTTTAGATTAAAAACGAATCTTGATCAAAAACCTAAAGCTGAGCCATAGCTTTATGGAAACGGGCGGAATTCACTTTGTGGGTTCCGCTTTTTTTGTTTTATTTGGCTTACTTAAAAAAAAAATCTTAATCAATGTGCAACCTCAACAAATTTTGTTCGTATTATGTTAATAATATCCACATTGAAAAGTAAGAAGGAACATCTACATGCCAGCCAAGCTCAGAAAATCACGTGTTAACAAAATGGTTGCCGGTGTATGCGGCGGTATCGGTGAATATTTAAACTGGGATCCCACGATCGTCAGAATTATTTTTTTGATACTTATTTTCTCCTCTTTTGGAACCATGGTTTTGATTTATTTTATTCTGGCACTGATTATGCCCGATTAAATTTTCATCACCTATTTGGAATAATCGTTTTTGCTCTCCATATTTCCTTCTGAAAAATCAGGCCTTCATTGCTTTAACACACAACTGCATCCGGACGCACTGATTTGACCGGGGATTTATCTAATTGTTTTTTATGAAAATTGCTATTGTAGGTGAGAAAGAAAGAGCCAAAGCCTGGGAAAAGCATCTTCGCAAACTTTCCATTGTAAATGAAGTTATTATCACAGGATCACTATCAGATCTTGATATTCATTCCGTGCTTCTGATTGATGATTCGGATAATAATCTTCAGCATCTTCTTCAGTCCATTAAAAGCGGCTATCATACCTATCTGATTTCAAAACTGCCCACCCATTTGCCACTTCTCGAAAAGATATTTCATGCATCTGAGGAGGCTGAAGTACAGGTGCAATTTTCGCATTGGCCATCTATGACTGAATCCATGAACTGGATTCGTCAGCAAATTGACAAAACCGATTTGATTCAAATCAAAAAAGAAACCGTACCCGTAAATTACCGCTTTGTTGACAGGACCGAATTTGACCATGACTGGGTTGATGAACTTGCTCTCATCATAAAATGGATGGGAGGTAATGTGCATCGTTATGAGGTAAAACCCATCATTCTGGATTCATTATATCTCGGTTTGAATCTGACACTCAGATTCGAGAACGCTGCCGTAGCATCTATTCAATATTTGGGTTCGGCCGACAGAGAAGTTCATCAGCGAATATTTTCAGCAAGAACTGCATTGGCCGACTGTGATGTAATTAAACACAGCGTTCGCCTGCACACGTTAAGTGAGCTCAAACAGCTAACCGTAAGAAAGAAAACATTTGACCCTGTCGATACTGCGGAATGGTCTGTGGTACAATTTATTAAATCGATCCAGCTAAAACAGCCCACACTATTTTCACCGTATGATGCTCTGCAAACAGCAAAATCCGCAGATCAAATTAAACGGCTGATGGATAAAAATACCTGACCTTTTCTTCAACCTTTCAGTTTCAGCATCTTAAAAATCGTTTTCAGTTTTTTGCGCCCCATCAGGCTGTCTATAAAATTAAACTGTCCGCCCGAGAGTTTTTCCCCACCGTCGATGGTAACCGTCTCACCCGTGATGTAAGGAGCCAGGTCGCTCATCAGGAAAGCGGCCAGGTTGGCGAGTTCTTCGTGGTCACCGTATCGTCCGGCCGGGATTTTTTCGAGGTACTTCTTCTCGAACTTTTTGGTTGGAAAGAGGCGCGTCCACGCTCCTTCGGTCGGGAATGGCCCCGGTGCGATAGCATTTACTCGAATGCCATAAGTTCCCCACTCGTAGGCAAGGGAGCGGGTCATCGCCAGCACACCTGCTTTGCTGCACGCCGAAGGCAGCACAAATGCCGATCCGGCATCCTCAGCGTAAGTAGTAACGATATTGAGGATGTTCCCTTTCTGTTTTTGTTTGATGAGATAATTTCCAAAATGGTGTGTGCAGTTAAAACTGCCATGCAGGACGATGTCGACGATCGCCTTAAATCCACCGGGCGAAAGATCCTCCGAAGCGCTCAGGAAGTTCCCCGCAGCGTTATTCACCAGACCGGCCAGTTTTCCAAAATCGTTGATGATAGAATCGAACATCTCTCCCACCTTCTCATACTCCCGCACATCCACGGAGTACCATCGCACATCGGTTCCAAACTCCTTCAGCTCATCGGTCGCTTTCTCCAGTTTCTTCTCCGTGCGTCCGCAGATGGCGATATCCGCCCCCAGTTCCGCAAATTTCTTTGCCATGGAAAGCCCGAGGCCACTACCGCCGCCGGTGATGAGGATAACTTTGTTTTTGAGAGTGTCTTCTTTGAACATGGGTTTTGATTATTTGTTTTAGAATTAAATTTGAAGCTGGGGCGATAAAGTCCCCTCTTGAGAGGGGAAAAGTGCAGGCAAAGAGGCGAAGCCTGCTTTGCCAAGCGAGGGGTGTGTTCGTGGTAGAGTCATAGCCATGACCAACACACCCCTGAGTTTCTGAAGCAGCGCTTTGCGCTCTTCTTCGACTCTGTCCCCTCTCGAGAGGGGATTTTTCAAGCCCTTCTCAAGACTCACTACTCAATACCTGCTACTCAATACTCACGACTATGCCTTCTCAAAAATTCCCGCAGCTCCCATACCACCACCAATACACATCGTCACCATCCCAAATTGTTTATCGAGGCGGTGGAGGTCGTGGATGATCTGAGTGGTGAGTTTGGCGCCGGTGCAGCCGAGCGGGTGGCCCATCGCAATTGCCCCGCCGTTGATGTTTACTTTATCAGAATCGAGTCCTGTTTCACGGATAACCGCCAGCGCCTGCACGGCGAATGCTTCGTTCAGTTCGATCAGGTCGATGTTATCCAGACTCAAGTCGGTCTGTTTCAGCGCTTTCGGGATCGCCTCAACCGGACCGATGCCCATAATCTCGGGCGCCACACCGGCCACGGCAAAGCCGTGAAACTTTGCGATTGGTTTCAGTCCCAGCTCATCCGCTTTTTTGCGGCTCATCGCCAGCACGCCTGCTGCGGCGTCGTTCATCTGTGAGGAGTTCCCGGCCGTGACCGATCCTCCCCTTTTGAACACAGCCTTCAAACCGCCTAATGCTTCCAGGTTCGTATCCTTTCGCGGCCCTTCGTCCTGCTTAAAGGTGAACGACTCTTCAGCCACTTCACCATCGGCAGTCACATATTTGTAAACCACATCCACCGGGGTGATCTGCTCTTCAAAATATCCCTCTTCCCATGCTTTGATCGCCTTCTGGTGACTTTCCAGCGCAAACTGATCCTGGTCTTCGCGGCTAACCCCGTACTTATCGGCCACATTCTCCGCCGTCAGCCCCATGTTGATGTAGACCTCGGGACGCTCCTTTGTCAGCTCGGGATTCGGCTGAAACGACACCCCGCCCATTGGCACCTGGCTCATGCTCTCCGCTCCCCCGGCAATCATGATCTCAGCACTGCCGCTCAATATCCTCTCCGCCGCCATGGCGATGGACTGGAGTCCAGACGAACAAAACCGGTTGATCGTCATCCCCGGCACCGAATCGGGCAACCCACCCAGGAACACCGCCTGTCGCGCAATATTCATCCCCTGCGAAGCCTCCGGGAAGGCACAGCCTACGATTACATCATCCACCATTTCGGGCTTTACGGCGGGGGCGGACTTCAGTAAATCCTTGATTAATTCGCCCATCAGCGAATCGGGTCGGGTGAATCGGAGTGAGCCTTTGGTGGCCTTTCCGCAGGCTGTTCGTTTTGCAGCTACTATGACAATTTCGTTGTTTTTAGATGTGAGTCTTGAGCCTTGAGTCATGAGAGGGAGTTGGATTTAGTTGCGTTGCTTCTTCTCTAATACGTAAAGCATTTTTTGGATTTCGTTTAATTCTTCGAAAAGAGAATCAAAATCAGTTTGAGTTAAATATTT
>SLPZ01000130.1 GCA_007131725.1 Balneolaceae bacterium | reverse complement strand
GAAATGCCGACCTGAACATCGTGATTTTTAACAACAAAATTTATGGAATGACCAAAGGCCAGTCATCCCCCACTACCCCGGTTGGCCTGAGAACCAAAACAGCTCCCGAAGGCAGTTACGAAAATCCGTTCAACATTGGTGAGGTTGCCATCGGTTCCGGTGCAACTTTCTTTGCACGGGTGCCAGATAACAACCCAAAACTGATGGAAGATGTAATGATGCAGGCCTACCAACATCAGGGCACATCGGTCATAGAAGTGCTTCAAAATTGTGTAATTTTTACTGATGGAATTCACGAGCAGATTACCGGGCGCGATACCAAAGACGACAACCAGTTGCTGCTTCAGCATGGTGAACCGATGATTTTCGGTAAAGAGAAAAATTTCGGGCTTGAAGCTGATGGTATGCGTCTCAAAAAGTCTGCCATTAAAAATAAAGGAAGCAAACCGTTGGTTCACGACGAGGCAAATCCCGATACATCAATGCATTTGGCACTAACCCGAATGCAGATTCCAGATTATCCGGTGGCAATGGGAGTTATCCGAAAAGTGGAAGCCGATAATTATTCCAAAAACGTTCACGAAACTATAGCATACGCTAAAGAAAAAAGCAGCTTTCAATCTGTGGATGAACTCTTTAGGAGCGGCAATACCTGGGAGATCGAATAGGCCGCCTCCCTGACTTACCCCTCTCAGGTTCGGGGACAGGTTCAATAACAGTTTTACAACAAAATATGTAAATAACTCCAGCACAAACTCTAAATTGTTTTGTGTTGTTGCAGATGTTGTATACCTTTTTTCAAAAAACAATTAACAAACCAAATAAATCTATGACTAAAGCAACACTTAAAATTGAAAATCAGGTATATGAACTCCCGGTTGTTGAAGGAACCGAGGGTGAAAAAGCCATCGACATTACCAAGCTGAGAAGCGAAACGGGTTATATTACCCTGGACAGCGGCTACAAAAGCACGGGTTCAACCAGAAGCGCCATTACCTTTTTAAACGGCGAAGAAGGCATGCTGAGATACCGGGGCTACCCGATTGAACAACTCGCAAAAAAATCGACCTTTCTTGAAGTTGCCTATCTGCTGATTTACGGAGAGTTGCCTACAGAGCCGGAACTGGAAGAGTTTGTAACTAAAATTACGAGGCACACGCTGATTCATGAAGACATGAAAAAGTTCTATGAAGGATATCCCGCCAAAGCCCATCCGATGGGAATACTTGCTTCATTGATCGGTGCATTATCAACATTTTATCCTGAATCACAAAAGTCAGAAATGACTCCCGATGAAATAGACCTTACCATTCGCCGGCTGCTTGCGAAAGTTTCTACCATAGCTGCTTGGTCATATAAAAAATCCCTGGGCTTTCCCATCATGTACCCGCAAAACCGCCTGAGTTTTTGCGACAATTTTCTTTACATGTTATTTGCCCAGCCCACCGAAACCTACGAAGTAAATCCGGTGGTATCGGATGCACTCAATAAAATTTTGATACTCCATGCCGATCATGAGCAGAACTGTTCCTCATCAACAGTACGAATGGCCGGATCATCACAAGCCAGTCTTTACGCAGCTATCTCCGCCGGGGTTTGTGCATTATGGGGGCCGCTACACGGAGGTGCTAATCAGAAGGTTATTGAAATGCTTCAACAAATTAAAGATGAGGGAGGCGACGTGGATAAGATGGTTAAAAAGGCAAAAGATAAGTCAGATGAATTCAGGATGATGGGTTTTGGACATCGGGTTTATAAAAACTTTGATCCCCGGGCAGAAATCATCAAAAAAAGTACGGATAGCGTGCTAAAAGAGCTTGGATCAAACGACCCTCTTCTTGACATCGCCAAGCAGCTTGAAGAGGTTGCCCTTTCTGATGAATATTTCATTGAACGCAACCTCTATCCGAATGTAGATTTTTACTCCGGGATATTGTACCGGGCCATCGGAATCCCAACTGAAATGTTTACCGTGATGTTTGCCCTTGGGCGGCTGCCAGGCTGGATTGCCCAGTGGAAAGAGATGCGGGATGACAATCAGCCAATCTCCCGTCCGAGGCAGGTCTATATCGGAGAAACCACACGGGATTATGTGAGTATTGAAGATCGATAGTTAGTATAAATCCAAACAACCTGGCAGAGTTCCCGACAGGCTTGTCGGGGTCCTGCCAGTTGTTTGATTTACAAAATTATTTTGTCTGACCCTCCCCCGCCATTAATACCAATATGTTGTCGATATAGAGTAGACAATTGACAACTTGTCAACTGCCTTTTGTCAACTTCTCCCAAAGGGCTTTTTTCCCCCAGGAAATACATAGACGCTTTGCCCAAATTATTATCATAAACTATCGTTAATCAAGTTATTACCGATTCGTTTTCAAATTATGGCAAATGGCAGGATTCAAAATATTCATGTTTCACTTCGTTTTTACGGAAATTTAAAAGCTCTGCTCTATCAAAATCACAATCAGGGAAAGCTGAAACACATTCTGCCCGAACCAACCTCCGTTAAAGATTTAATTGAAAGCTGCGGTGTACCGCACACCGAACCAGACCTGATCCTCGTGAACAGCAAACCGGTGGGTTTTGATCACCTGATTGAAGGCGGAGAACGTGTCAGCGTATATCCTTTTTTTCACAGCTTTCAGCATCATTCGGATGGTTTTCTTCAGCCCAGGGGACTGAACCACCCACTTTTTTTAGTTGACGTGAACCTCGGCAAACTTGCACGCTATCTGCGGCTGGCCGGTTTTGATACCTCCTACAGCAACGATGCAGACGACACCGGCCTGATTGAGCAAATGATTCAGGAAAAACGGGTGCTCGTAACCCGCGACCGCAAACTGCTGATGCACAAAGTAGTGACTCTGGGATACCTGCCTCGCTCCGATAACGCACAGATTCAACTGAAAGAAGTACTAAGCCGATTTGATCTGTTTGACAAAATTAAGCCCTACTCCCGATGCATTAACTGCAACGGGTTGCTTCGGAACGTGCAAAAAGAGGAGGTTTTGGATCAACTGGAGCCGCTTACCAAAAAGCATTACGAACACTTTTCAAAATGCGGCGGGTGTGGCCAGGTCTACTGGGCGGGCTCGCATCGCTTCCGGCTGCCCGGTTCGCTGAAAAAGATTTTGAATATTTAGACCGGTGGGTGATTACGAACTTTTCTCAATATATGGAGCACTGTAATTACAATTCACCGATTTTGGATTCAGATGGACTTAAAACCCATGCTTCAAGCAAATAACACTGGGCTTTCATCCTTTCGGGGCTTTGAAACAGGTTCTTCAATTTCAGCCTTAAACCTTACGTTAAAATTTTCAAGAATTCGCTGTGCCTTCTCCATAGTAATTCCGTGATATTCGTTATTCTCATCACGAGATATCTGTGCTTCCGAAACACCCAGTTTATCGGCGAATTCTTTTTGAGTTAACCCCAAAGCGATGCGTACACCAATAAGCCACCGGCCGATATTGTTAAACTCATACAGCGTTCCCAGATTCCCACGCTTCATTTCTTCATAAGCCTCTACTTCTTCTTTAAGCTGATTGTGAAATGAAACCAGTGGCTGCATCAGGCGTTCCAGTTCCTCGCCGGTATGACCGAGTTCTTCAAAATGGACCCGCTGATGAGACATAATTTTCCTTTCTTCTTCGAGTCTTTCAACAGCTTTTTGGTATTCCTTTTCAGATCTGATCATGACAGTATTCTTTTATTTTACAATTTTGATAATACCTTTTTCCCTGTTTGATGTCCGGCATCTTCGAAAAGCAGCCGGAAACATTTCGGGGTTTCCATGCTTATCAATTATTCCACTATGTTGTCCGTAGTGCGGGTAAAGTTCAACCCGGTATTTATGCCACATCGGAAGTTGCTTTTTCACATAACCACGGTAGCTTCTGCGGGATGATGAATCCCACGTCCATATTTTATACGGATCTCTTTTGTTGAGTTCCCTCTCGATATAACCACTTGCAAATTCAGACAGATCACATTCAAAATATCCATCAATATCATTCGGGTGCGGCTTTGCTTCTGCAAATGAACCATCCAGCCAGATTTCAGTAATGCCGATATCCCACAACTGATTGACAAGAATTTCAGCCTGATTTACCAGGTATGCCCTCCAATCTTTGTCCCAGCCTGGGATCGATGGTTTTTTCGATCCTTTTACAAACACAGTTGCACGAAGCTCGCTAAACGTGTATTCGTAATCAGCTTTCGGCAACAATCCATATTTGTTAAATGCAATGCGGTTCTGTGCCATATATACAACATAACACATTTGTTAATAATATTCATTATTAACATTTGTGTTAATTATTTTGCTTATTGTAATAATCTCTGCTTGATTTATGTATAAAGGGCTCCAATCTCACATTTTAAAGAAAAAGCCGGTTTTATCTTATAACCAACTGATCTTCAGGATGATCTATTGGAACTCCTCTTCCTGAATAGCCCAATGCCTGCCGGTGGCATGCTTCTTTGCAGTCATGTTTGAGGCTCCACCCTTCCTGGTTTTTGACTTTGAGCTCGTAATCGTTTTCGTGTAGATGAAGAGGTTTGGATAGATTTCGGGCATCAGCATTAAAAAAACAGTAGTTTATATCATAACAAAAATGTTCAAATCTATTTGACTATTTGTCCGGCTCATTCACCTGAAATGGCTCTATTTCCAAATCTTCTTCATTTCTGTAATCAACAGAAGCACCAGAACGATTCTCCACGCCCTTCGGTGCTGTAGCATTCACCTCAAATTCAATACCCAGTGCTGCTTCAATCTTAGCCACGGTTTTTAAATTCAACAACCGATCACCCCGAAAGAGTTGAGTCAGATAGCTGGCAGATGTACCGATCTCATCCGCAAGCTGCTTACGGGTCCAGCCTTTTCGATCCATCGTTTTTTGGGCTTCGCTCAGAAAGATATAGGAGAGCATCTGCGCCCGGTGTTCCACCTGTTCTTCAGGTGATTTTTCAAACAGTTTTTGAAATTCGTTACGGATCTCTTCAG
>SLPZ01000104.1 GCA_007131725.1 Balneolaceae bacterium | reverse complement strand
TCTCAAAAAAATGACGATATTTCACAAATACAGTGACTGTATGAGTATAATTTAAATTTTTATAATGCAGGTTTACCGGTAAAAAGAGCACTGAAATGCGGTTTCCCTGGAAAAACAGAAGCGAGGATGTTAGACAGAGATAAAAGATATTGTCTTACAAGACAATTAGATTTTTACTTGTTTATTCATGTAATCAAGTCATTTTTTGAAATATCCTTGATAAAGCACCCTGTTTTGTGCCTGTATTTTCTTGAATAAAATTCTTTTTAAACCACTCTTTTTTTTGATTGTCACTGAGAGCTTTCGTTTCCTGGTGCCAGCGGTTCCACCTCATCCCAACCCCCACATACTCCTGTGTTAAGGTTTCTAAATTATAAGCATTTTTGGCTTTATCAATTTTTTTTAGAAAATGACGATATCCACGCATGTGGTAATGGGCTATGGCCATTTTTGTTACATTATAAATATCATTGGGTGCAATCAGAACACGGCCTTGATGATTGCCCTGATCGGTATAAGAGAAATTTTTTGCAGGAAAAAAAGTTTTTGTTTGTTGATTAGGCCCGCTTGCATCTTCTTTTGCCTCATAAAAGATAAAATATTTCATGTCAATCAGAGGGTCATCATAGTCCATTTGATCTGCAACAGCTTCAAACACATTGAAGGCATATTTCCGGCCATTTACGGGTATTAAGCTTAGATAATTACTAATCTCTGAAGGATCTGCAACCATATTTTGGCTTTCATTTGCAAGGCAGATGAACTCATCAGCATCTATGGGAATAAAAATATCAGCTTTGGATTTATATTTATGCATTTCAGCAGTTAAAAGCCGCCCTTTTAGCCGATAATCTTTATTCGTTTTAATAACATTGACTCCCTTGTTTTTGTAGTAACGCAATATTTCTTTGCAGTCTCTATCATCAGAATTGTGGTCAATGATGTGAATATTTTCCCAACCCGTGATTGCCGCATGGTATGGTATCCATTTCTGTAATAAATAGCCTTCATTTCGGATAAAAGTGAAAATGTGAACTCTCATTTTAATAAAGATTTCCGGGTATTTTCCTGATTATTGCTGCTGTTAAGTTTTCGGATTAACATTTACAAACAAGGTAACTATAAAATTGAAAGTGTTTTATTTATTCATTTTTTGGATGGGTATCATCCACTTAAAAAATCCGGAGAAATCATATCATGCCCTGTGAAAAAAAGAATTTGCAAGTATGCTGAAAATCATTATCCACATTCAGCATAAAATAATCATAACCATTAATCAACCAACTTAAGAGCTCTTTCTAATTTTCAGTGTCAGAGAATAAAATTAAAATTTTAATAGTGAGTGTTGGCAGTTTGGTGGGGCAAAATATTCTTGATGCATTGGAATTTTCTGAGTGTTACCGGCGTAATTTGGTCCGTATAAACGGAACGAATAGCCTTGCATTAACGGCAAATAATTTTCGGTGCGATGAATGTTACCTGGTACCGCCAACAGTATCTGATGAGTATCCGAAAATCATGAAGGAAATCATCAGAAAAACCAGGCCGGATTTGATACTTAGTGCCAGGGATGCGGATACCTTTGCGCTCAAAAAGTTAAAACTTGAAGATGACACACTGCCCGGACAATTGCCCTATGGCAGCCTGAATTCTGTGAACTACGCACTTGATAAGTGGGAGAGTAATCTTTTTTGTAAAAAGTATCAGCTTCCGTTTGCTGACTCATTCATCCGGGAAGAGCCCAATGATATAGATGCTTTAGCAAAATTTATAAAAAGAACAGGGTATCCTATTGTAGCCAAGCCAATTAAGGGCTTCGCTTCAAAAGGGGTATTTTTTATCCGGAGTTGGGAAGAAGCAATACAATTCTATGAACGGAGTGAATACATGCTGCAGGAGTATCTTGGCAAAGCAGATGATGTAAATGCTTATTTGTCAACTCTTAACGGGCCGAAACCGCTATTTACGGAAACACCGGGGTGTCGCATCATACGTGTCATATACCAATCAGCCCAGATGGAAACATCGGTGAAATCTTTGTTTTGAAAAACCACCACAATTTTGGGGCTGTCACAAAGTTGCAGCGAGTACACCATCCCGAATTGGCAGAGCTTGCAACCCGGTTTGCTGAAGCCTTTATTGAAGAAGGCGGCTTTGGCCCACTCTCAGTTCAGTTCAGGCCGGATAAAAATGGAACCCGGAAAGCACAGGAGATGAATTTGCGTAAGACGGGCAGTACGTTTCCACGTTTAATGATGGGGCAGGATGAAATTGGAAATATAATGAACTGGATGCTTCCTGATTTGGATTTTCCAATATATAAGCGTCAAAACCCAGGATATGATACGGTTATCTTAAAATCTTTGTATAGCTATCAGCTATTTGAAGATGATCTTAATGAACTGGAAAAAGAGAAATACTGGCATTCAAATTAAATTTTAAATTCCGGAAATCTTGATTTAGCAGTATTTGGAAATGGAATGTCCGATTGGGTTATTGTCAGAAATTAAAACAACCAAAAAATCAATTGATGTAATTAAAGGTTATATTGAATAGTTTAATATGTTAAAGCACAAGAAAAAGAAGCTTGGACATCTGCACTGATACTATGTTACAAACTACTGATATCTTAAGCTCTCAAGCTTACACTTCTCCATAAAATTATTTTCATGATGAAGAATAAAATTAAAGAGCTGGTAATTTTGGGTTTTTCTCCCGGTTCAGTTTGTAATATTACAGAAGCTGCATACGAACTATTTGGTTGTACATCATTCAAAATTATTAAGAATATAGATGTTCAGGAAAAAGATGTACCCTATCTTCATCAAAGTTTAACTTGTACAATTTATGATTTGGATTCCATTCAAGAGAATCCGGTGAACATAAATTTGCAACATGTGCATTTTGGAGTGAATCATTCACATATCCGGCCAATCATATTTAATGAGTTCAACAAAAAACTGGGGATAGACAGAGAAAATTATGTAAGCCTCATTCATCCAACTTCACATATTTCAATGTCATCTGATTATAAAGAAGGTTTTTTTGCTGAACCCAATTCCGTTGTATCATCATTCAGTGAATTAGGGTTTGGTGTGAATATTAAACGTGGGAGTTCGGTGGGCCACCATTGCAAACTTGGTGATTATGTTACTTTAAATCCGGGTGCAATCCTTTCTGGATTTGTGAACGTCGGTGAAGGTACTGAAATTGGAACGGGAGTATCGGTTCTTCATGAGATATCTATAGGTAAAAACTGCATGATTGGTGCTGGGAGTGTGGTTACAAGAGATATTCCCGATGGGGTTGTGGCTTACGGCAATCCCTGTAAAGTGATTCGAAAAAACGAACGTTGGGAGAAAACAAAATCACTGCTTAAGCAAATATAAGATAGAGGTAATTAACCGGCATTAATTAAGGATATCATATAGCAATATTCAATATGTGAGACATTACGGATAAAATAATTTAATTCCAGAACTAAAAAATGAATCCCATTTTTACTAAAGAATTACAATGCAGCAGGATAAAACAATTATTGTAAATTTTTGCCCTACGGGGATGGTACCCACAAAAGAGATAACACCCCACGTTCCGATATCAGTTGAAGAGATTGTAGAACAGACTCATGAAGCATACGAACTTGGTATAACGATTGTTCATGTTCATGCAAGAGATAAAGATGGTTTGCCTGATTACAAAAAATCGGTATACAGGGACATTTTTGAAGGTATTCGAAAATATTGTCCCGGTTTAATAATTTGCGGCAGCACCTCCGGAAGATTGATTTCCGAATTTGAGAAACGATCGGAAGTCATTGAACTTAAACCAGATATGTGCTCCTTAACTCTCTCATCATTAAATTTTGTACAACATGCCAGTGTAAACGAACCTGAGATAATCCAAAAACTGGCAGCTAAAATGGCAGATTATGGTGTAAAACCGGAAATGGAATGCTTTGATCTTGGAATGATAAACTATGGGCAGTTTTTAATAAAAAAAGGGTTGATTGAAGGTCCGTTTTACTGGAATCTGCTATTTGGAAATATTGCAGGATTTCAACCGGATTTTTTTCAGATCGGTGCAGCCATTAATGCAATACCACGAGGTCATTTTACTTCTCTTGCCGGTTTGGGTATACATCAGCTTCCCGTAAATGCATGCGCCATAGCAATGGGCTACGGCGTTCGGGTTGGCCTTGAAGACAATATTTGGTATGACTCTCAGAAAAGAAAGAAAGCAAAAAATATTGAACTATTGCAAAGAGTTCACAAACTAATAGAGATGCACGGCCATACGCTTTTTACTTCAAGCGATTTTGGAAACAAGGGATTTTATAATCAAAAGAATGCAGAAATCAGGAATAAATACGGATGAACTTTTTAATAACCGCCATAGGCTCTATGGCTTCGGAAGTAACCGTTAAGGAATTACGCCATCTTTTTCCGGAATCAAAAATTGTAGCAACCGACATCTATCCGGGAAACTGGCTCTGGCAGTCTGGCATTGCAGACTCTTTTTGCCGTGTGCCGGAAGCATCCGATGACAGCTATATTTCCGAACTCTTCGATATTTGTGTGAATAATAATGTTAACTATGTATTTCCTCTGATAGACCCCGAGGTGGATGTTCTCTCAGAACATTTTCAAACATTTAAAGATGCGGGAATTACTCTTTGCATACCTCCAAAGAAAGCAATTGATGTTTGCAGGGATAAACTGAGCTATTATAAACAACTGAAATCAAAAAAAAATGTTCATGTAATACCAACATTAACCGGCCTGAATGTAGCTATAAAAGAGTTCGGCTATCCGCTGATTGGCAAACCCAGGAAAGGGAGAAGTTCTGAGGGGATCATAAAAATAATGAATGAAAACAACTCATTTCACTCGATGGACGGGTTGGAAAACTACATAATTCAGCCGCATATACACGGAGATATATATACCGCTGATGTGGTGAGGGATGAATTTGGAAACAGTACCAGTGTAGTAAGAAAAGAATTGATCAGAAATAAAATCGGGGC
>SLPZ01000233.1 GCA_007131725.1 Balneolaceae bacterium | reverse complement strand
GAGGCCCTGATGGCGGCGATGGCGGCAAAGGCGGGGATATAATTTTGAAGGGAAATGCCCAGTTAAATACCCTTCTTGACCTGCGATATCGAAAATTCATCAAAGCCAAACCGGGCCAGCGTGGTGGGTCTTTTAAAAAAGCCGGAAAAGACGGCGAAAGTGTTGTACTCCAGGTGCCCCTTGGTACGGTTGCCTTTGACGCCGAAACCAAAGAACGACTGGGTGAAATAACCGGGGATGAAGAAGAAATTGTAATTGCAAAAGGCGGAAAAGGAGGGCTGGGCAATTGGCATTTTAGAAGTGCAACCAATCAAACCCCGCAGTATGCCCAGGAGGGCGAACCGGGTGAAGAACGCGTGGTTGAACTGGAACTGAAACTGATTGCCGATGTGGGACTGGTTGGGTTCCCCAACGCTGGAAAAAGCACACTTCTTTCAGCCATGTCGAAGGCAAAACCGAAAATTGCCGACTATCCATTTACCACTCTCGAACCCAACCTCGGAGTGGTTACAACCACAGATTATCGAAGTTTTGTGATCGCCGATATTCCCGGAATTATTGAGGATGCGCACCAGGGAAAAGGATTGGGAATTCGGTTTCTGCGGCACATTGAACGGAACAAACTACTGCTTTTTATGGTGGCCTGCACGAGTGATATCCAGGAAGAGTACAGGGCATTGCTGCATGAGCTGAAATCGTACAGAAGTGATTTGCTTGACAAGCCCCGAATTCTGGCAATCACCAAAATGGATTTAAAGCCGGGCTTTAAACTGGACGAGCCGGTTCAGGTTGATGATGATGTGGATGTAATCGAAATCTCTTCGGCTACCGCCCACAATATGGATTTGCTGAAAGAAATGATCTGGGAGAAATTGCAGGAAATTGAAGAAGAAGAGGAGTCATGAGAGAATTATCCGGCCAGATTTGGTATCTTTTCTCTCTTTCGGTTTAGCCGGAAGTCCAAAAGAATTAATCGCACAAACAATTGGAACGAAGAAATCACTACAGAGCGCTGCTGGCACTTCAACTGGTGCCTGAACTTGGCCTGAGACGCATAAAACTTCTGCTCGATAAAAACCGGAAGAAGGATGCCACAGAAATATTTAAAATGAATATCTCTGATATTCTTCGAACTGACGGCATTGGCGAGAGGCTGGCAAAGAACATTGTTCAGTTCGAAAACTGGAAAAAAGCAGATGAAATTCTTTTACAAACGGAGAAAGCTGGTGCCTTTCTTGTTGCTATTGACGACCCGCACTATCCAACACTGCTTCGCCATATTTATGATCCCCCAACTCTTTTATGGGTTAAGGGAAGTAAAGATGTTTTGAACTCGGACGGATTGGCTGTGATCGGAACCCGCAGACCGGGGAAATACGGTTCAAACCAGGCTGGAAGATGGGTGCGAAAACTGACAGATGCCGGGCTGTGCATCAACAGCGGGCTTGCCTACGGTATTGATGCGATTGCCCATCGTGAGGCATTGAATGCAGGCGGCAAAACTATTGCCGTTCTTGGTTCGGGAATTGATGTAATTTATCCGGCTAAGAACAGCCACCTTGTTCATCGCATGATTGAAACAGGCAGTGCTGTCATCACTGAATTCCCTCCCGGCACAGCGCCCGATGCCGTAAATTTTCCTGAGCGGAACCGGATTGTGAGCGGTATGAGCCACGGTGTTCTGGTTGTTGAAAGCGGCATAAAGGGCGGCAGTATGATTACGGCACGCAGTGCATTGGATCAAAACCGAGAAGTGTTTGTGATCCCGCATCCGTTAAACTATCCAGGCGGAGAAGGATGTAATTACCTGATTAAAACCGGACAGGGGAAACTGGTACAAAACATATCAGACATACTGGATGAAATTTCAGTTCAAACCGGAGATGTGACTGATCAAAAAGCACCGACAGCAAAAAAATGGGAATCGATGGAACTTGATGAGGATGAATCTATGATTTGTACAATTCTCCAGGAAAGTGAAATGCATATTGACCAAATCAGTGAGAAGGCCGGAAAGCAGGTGTTCACGTTGCTTCCACTTTTGCTCAATCTTGAAATGAAAGGGGCGGTGAAACAGAAAGCGGGAAAATATTTTGAACTCTGCTGACAGCCTGAAAAATCGTCAAACAATTCAACCCAAAAAGCACAAAATAAGCCATTATTTCTCAATCCCGTTAACCTGCATTATTCACCAAGAAATTAGGGTGTGGGCAAGGCGTCACGAAAATGGTGGCGGAAACGTATCTTAGTACGTTGAGCAAATCATTTTTGGGGCAACGCAGTCCACAGGTTAATTTTGCAGAACATGACACAATGTTGAATATAATTTCTATCTATGGTTGATGTCTTATATTTATGATCACATTTATAAAATTGGTCAACAATTATTTGTGAATATTGCAGGTTAGAGAGATTACATCCCGAATAAATTTATAAATCAGAATTTTAGCGTTATTTTTTATCAGTTCAGATGATTCGAGTACACGATGTAATATTATCAGAAGAGATTGCAACGGCGAAATTTGCCTGTAACATCAGCAAGTGCAAAGGCGCGTGTTGTGTGATTGGCGATGCCGGAGCACCTGTGGCAAAAAACGAGATTCCGGTTCTTCGAAAAGCCTTTAAAAAATTAAAAGGCCGATTGAATCCCGAAGCGGTTAATATTGTTAATAAAAATGGAGTCGTACAGGTAAATTCGAAAGGAGGATATGAAATATCCTGTATAGATTCGGGTGAATGTGTATTCGTTCAAAAGGATGAAAACGGTGTTGCAACTTGTTCTATTCAGAGTGCCTATTACGAAGGTGATTTTTACTGGGAAAAACCGATCAGTTGCCATCTTTATCCCGTTCGTTTAAAACAAATTGCAGGATTTGATTACGCCAATTTCGAATATATCCCCAGGTTGTGTTCGGCAGGATGCCAAAAAGGGAAAGATGAGGGTGTTTACCTGGCAGATTTTTTGAAAGGACCACTGATTCGTAGATATGGCGGGCAGTGGTATAAAGATTTTTTGGATGCATGTAATGAAGTGCGAAACGGTTCAGAATCATAGATGTTAAAAACCGGACAAAACATATCGCAAAAGCAGTCGCTTCAGCAGAAACTGTCTCCGCAGCAGATTCAGTTTGTGAAATTGTTGCAGCTTCCAACCTTGGGTATGGAGCAGAGAGTGAAACAGGAGCTTGAAATGAACCCAGTGCTTGAGGAAGCTGACCCTGTAGTTGAGGAAACGGTGCCTGAAAGCATGGAGGGTATGGATGACCAGGAAAAACAAACTGCCGAAGAGGATGCCGATGTTGAGCCGGTAGATCAAAACGAGGAGATCGACTGGGAGTCATTTATCCAAAATACGGAGTACGATGGTGAGAATTACTCATTTTCACATGGTGGAGGTGAAGAGGAGTGGAGAGACCTGCCCAATCCGTACCATGAATCGCTGCTCGAAGAGCTGGAGCAGCAGGTTGCGCTTCTGGATTTGGATGATGACGAAAAACTGATAGCCGACCAGATTTTGGGCTCGCTCGACGAAGATGGCTATTTCAGGCGGGAGCCCGAAGCTGTGGTTGATAATATCGCCTTTAATCATGGGCGGCTGGTGGATAAAAAACAAGTTGAGTACGTTCGCAAAAAGATCCAAAAGCTGGAACCGGTCGGAATTGCATCGCGAGATTTGCGTGATTGCCTGCACTGCCAGGTTAAATTTTCCGATTCAGATCCAAAGATTCAGGCAGTTGCTTTAAAATTGCTTGAAGAGGAGTGGGACGCCTTTGAAAAAAAACATTTCGACAAATTGAAATCCCGGCTTAATGTTGATGATGAAACCCTGAAAAAAGTGTTTGAACTGATCCGCGGCCTCAATCCTAAACCCGGTGCGGTCATCAACCCCGATGAAGAATCGCATCAGTATATTGAACCGGATTTTGAGGTCTATTTTGTTCCCGAAGACGACGAAAGTTCAGGAGAGGGGGAATTTGTGATACGCCTGAACCGGAGAAATGTGCCTCCGCTCAGAATTTCGCCTGAATATAAAGAGATGTGGGATAACCTGAAGAAGAGCAAGAAGAAAGGTGCAGATACCAGTGCGCGAAAATTTATCAAAGAGAAGGTGGAGTCGGCACAGTGGTTTATCGATTCAATCCGGCAGCGGCAAAACACGCTGATGAAGACCATGAAAACCATTGTTGAGCTGCAGGAAGAATTCTTTAAGCACGGAGAAGGCCTGAAGCCTATGATTCTGAAAGACATTGCCGAAAGAATTGAGATGGATATTTCCACTGTTTCGAGAGTGGTGAACGGGAAATACGTTCAGACAAATTTCGGGGTTTACGAACTGAAGTACTTTTTTAGTGAAGGGCTGGAAACCGAGAGCGGAGAGGATGTCTCAAGCCGGGAAGTGAAGAAAATTTTGCGGGATGTTATCGACAAGGAGGATAAGCAGAAACCACTAAGTGACCAGGCTTTGACAGATATTCTGAAAGAGAAGGGCTACAAAGTTGCCAGGAGAACGGTGAGCAAATACCGTGAAAGCCTGCAAATTCCAGTCGCCCGCCTGAGAAAGCAGATTATTTGATTGATTATTTTTATGTGCGCATATCACCGGATTGCGCTCTCATATAGGATAATCCGGTATCTGTTTATTGGTCTGTTGTCAGGAGATTTCTCGACTTCGTCCCGACAAAGAAACGTCGGGACTTCTTAAGTTATGTGTGTGCAAGTGTCATTTCGACCGGAACCCTGACGGCGCATTTCCGTCGGGGTGAAGTGGAGAAATCTCCTGATGAATAGCACTAAAACTTAATCTGGGGTAATAAAAACACTCATCCGCAAGCGGATTTTCATAATTCATTGCCATAAATCCACAAAAAACTATTAAGCCCGTGCAATTATGGCAGCCAGATCGCCAGTTCTACGGCTTCGTAAAAACCGGGTATAAAAAGGACGAAAATCAATGCCGAGATCAATAAAACAGCATGAAGGCCAACCGTTAAAAAAATGTTCAAAATCCGGCGTTTTGTTAGATATTTT
>SLPZ01000085.1 GCA_007131725.1 Balneolaceae bacterium | reverse complement strand
TCTTTACATTGAAAAAGAAACACAGGATATTCTTCTGGACCGCCTGCCCTGGAGCTTTTCAATCGTAAAACCGGCCTGGACAGACCGTATTTTAACCGTTCAGTGGGGCTGATCATGTACTATCAATTGCTCATAAAAAACCTAAGTACTTTTTTTGATAAGCGCCTTGCTCACTATTTTGGCAAATCAAAAAATCCCCCGGCTGCATCGGAATTCAGGGTCAAAAGAAAAAAAGGGCAGCCATTCTCCGATTTTATCGCCAGGCACAAACTATGCAGTGAGGAACAGATTGCACTTGCAATTGCATTTGTGCCCCATCTGTCACCGGAGTTTTTCAGTAATATCATTCACAAATATTTGCCGGAAGGCGGCGACATGCCCATTATCGGGTGCGTGAAAGGAAAGCATCACCGGGGCTTTTTACCCACGGGTGAAACGGCCATGTTTATCATTGCCGGCACCGATCTGGAAAAAAGGCTGGAAGTTATCACTCTTTTGAAAAATTCCCGTCTCAAAAAAAATGGAATCATAACTCTTGAACCGGTTGAAGAAGGCGAGCCGGAAATGAGCGGTGGGCTGGTGATTGCCAAAGAGTACGCTGATCTCTTTTTAACAGGATCTCTCTCAACTCCATCGTTCGGGCCCGATTTTCCGGCTCAAAAAATTGAAACCCGGCGAAGCTGGAGCGACCTGATTTTGCCTGAACAGTTGCAGGCACAGCTTGATGAGCTGAAAATCTGGATGCTTCATAACGACAGGCTTTTGAACGACTGGAACATGCGTGACAAAATTAAGCCCGGCTACAGAATCCTTTTTTATGGGCCATCAGGCACAGGCAAAACTTTGACGGCTACACTTCTCGGAAAATATACTGGCCGCGATGTTTTTCGGGTTGACTTGTCCACCATTGTTTCTAAATACATTGGCGAAACAGAAAAAAACCTTGAGAAACTTTTTTCCAAAGCCGAAAACAAAGACTGGATTCTCTTTTTTGATGAAGCCGACGCCCTTTTTGGAAAGCGCACGGAAGTGAGCGATTCGCACGACAGATATGCAAACCAGGAAGTGAGCTATCTTTTGCAACGGGTAGAAAATTTTAACGGGCTGGTGATTCTCTCATCCAATTATAAATCGAATATTGATGATGCTTTTTTACGCCGGTTCAACGCCATTTTTAAATTTACACTGCCTGATGCGGATGAACGCCTTCAGATTTGGAAACGATCACTTCCGGAAAAAATGAATTTGGAGAAAACCCTGAACCTGGAAGAGGTAGCCAAAAAATACAAGCTCACGGGAGGGAATATCATCAATGTAGTGCACCGTGCTTCTCTGGATGCTTTGAATAACGGCTCTGAGACAATCACCCTCGAAAGCGTTTTGTACGGCATAAAAAGGGAAATGGAAAAAGAGGGAAAAATTTTCAAAAACCTTTTTGAAGAGGTGATCATATTAAACGGAAAACAGTGAGGATGAATTATGAAGACAGCTAAAAACAATACCCATACAGAGACTGCCCATCACGCCGGTCCGAACAAAGAAGACACTTCCATATTTTCTTCTCACGATTCTAAGGAGGCTCCATTCTTTGGACCGGGCACAATTCAGCCCAAACTGGAAATTGGGGCACCGGATGACAAATATGAACGCGAAGCTGATCGAGTGGCTGATCAGGTGATGAGGATGTCTGAGCCCGGAATCCAGAAGTTTAGCGATGAGGAGGAGGATATTCAGATGAAGCATGGCCCTGCAATACAAATGAAGTGCGAGGCATGCAGTAACGATGAAGAGTTGCAGCTTAAGGCGATGGTTCAGCGAAAATCAGGTGGCAGGCTAACCGCTTCGCCTGAAATCACCCGTAGCATTCACTCATTAAAAGGTTCCGGGCAACCTCTTCCCAGAAAAATACAGCAAGAAATGGGAGTAAAAATAGGCGCTGATTTTAGTGGAGTCCGGATTTATACAGGATCAAATGCCATTCAGTTAAACAATGAACTGGGAGCCAGAGCATTTACGGTGGGTGACTATATTTTCTTTAATCGGGGGCACTACAACCCCAATTCCGGTGAAGGTAAAAGATTATTGGCTCATGAGTTGGTGCATACGAAGCAGCAAATGCAAACCACTAATATTCATTCATCAAACAAGCCCTTTTTATCCACATTTCATCCTATGATTTCTGCTTCTGATGATTCTGAACAATCACGAGTATTCAATATTTATATAAATACACGTTACTTAGGGCTTACTAGGCATTTTGACGAGACGGCTAGAAATGCTTTGGTAGCTGGAGTACAAAGAGAACTTAATTACTTGTTTGAGTCAACTAACATACAAGCGGAAATTGAATTTGGAAACATGCCTGAGAATTCACCACCTGGTACTCTTCAGCTGTATTTAGTTAATCCAAGAATTTCAAGACAAAATATAGAACACATATTGGAACGCCACGGAATAGAAAGAAATGAAGAGTTGGTAAGTAACATTATGGAACAACTGAGTTCAGAACATGGATTAAATGTCCGGTATCCAAGTGCAGAAGACAATAATCCTGGAGCTATTATGGTGCCAATTGGACGCTCATTTTCTGAACTTGGCAGTATACCAATAAATATCCCTGGTTCTGAAAACACTGTTACTCATGAAGACAACAAGAGACGTATGGGAACTGCAATTTCACGGATGGTATTGCACGAGCTTGGTCATGGATTTGGTTTACCTCACAATGATGAGTCAGATATTATGCGTGAAAATCTCAGAATAGTACAATCTTATACAGAGGATGACATTTTACGACAAAATTTTACTCAAGATGAAAGGGAAAGACTTCTAAGAAATATTAATCGATGGATTAATTTTATCAGAGAATAGCCTGAATTTATTCATGGTCAAAGCATGATCGATATAACTTTAATCAAAAAATGATTTGCCCAAATTGATTAGCACAACATCTTAAAAGTTAGAACAAATTATTATTAGCTCACTTGTCAAAAAAATTTATATATCAGTGAGTTAAACCGGAAATGAGATCATATGAGCGTCGTATATCCTGATTGCTGCTAACTGTGGTAGTAACATGATGTAGTCCAGAATATCATAAAAGTTTAAAATGGCATTATAATTGAATGAATTCTAAGCTCTCAAACTGCACGAATAACCCTTTAGAATTTGCAGTCTATAAATAGAAATGAGATTGATGAAAACATCAGCAAAAAAATCAAATGCCGGTTTAGATATACCTTCTCATACATTTCAAAGTAACAGGAAAAACAAAAAATCTTTCTTTTTACATAAAGAACCGAGTGAGCCATTTTTTGGGCCTGCATCTATCCAGCCCAAACTTGAAATTGGGGCAAAGAATGATACTTACGTAAAGGAAGCAGACAACATAGCCGATCAGGTGAAGAGAATGCCTGAGCCTACAATTCAAAAGTTTGACGATGAGAAGGATGAGTTGCAGGGTAAGCCGATGATTCAGCGAAAATTAGATGGCAGCCAAACCGCTTCGCCTGAAATCACCCGAAGCATTCACTCATTAAAAGGTTCTGGGCAAGCCCTTCCCAGGAAAACACAGCAGGAGATGGGTTCCAAAATAGGCGCAGATTTCAGTGAAGTTCGGGTTCACACCGGGTCAAACGCCATTCAGCTAAACCGTGAACTGGAAGCCAGGGCTTTTACAGTGGATAACGATATTTTCTTTAACCAAGGGCAGTACAATCCAGATTCAGGGGAGGGGAAGTGGCTGATGGCTCATGAACTTGTGCATACGGTGCAGCAATCCGGCGAGAAAACTGCAAAAACACCGGTTGTTCAGCGAATGAGTATAGGAACCGGAAATCCCCCGGAAAGATGGGTTCGGCAATACAACGCCCGCGTTGTTCCCCAGGAAGACCGAAGCCGTGTTGAAGAAGCTATTTCAATGATTCGGGAAGTTGCAACAAATCCGGATCAGTATTCATCCTGCCATGCTTTTTTCCGGGATAATTGCCCGAATGGAAACGAAGACTCTCTCGTAAATACGTTTATAAATTCAGTGCTCTGGAAAGGTGACCGTGAAAACGCAAATGCGTTTGCAACGGTGTCAGGTACAAATATTGCATATACTCAGGCTGGTTATAATAACGGAGCAAGACGATTGGCTAGAACTCTGACACATGAACTCATGCATAGTTGTGGTATTGGAGGCGGAGATGATCATTATTTAGCGAATGTAGCAGGATTATATTGTATAGGTACTGTAAATGAAATTTCGGTTTCGGGAGGGCCGGCTTTAAATGCTGATATTCCATACTATTTATTTTCCTATCGGCGATTTTTGGCGGAGCTCGGAAATGGGCAAATACAGCTTGTTGCCGGAGCTGATCTCAATATTTTGAGTATAATAGCTGCTATTGACAATGAAGCCATTGGTGAAATAGGGAGTATAATGACCGGCTTGCACGGAAGAACCAATCTTTTATTCGGGGGAGAACGGTTTGGAGGTTTAACCGGAAGGATTGAACCCGGAATAAGCGTGGGCCGGTTCAGCGTAAGAGATTCAGAAACGGCTTTGTCTGGCGGTGAATTTGGTCCGGGCTTTGTTTTGCAAGCCGGATTTGGTGCAGAATTCTATATTCCGATAGGGGTTAATGCTCATCCTTTATCCGTGGAGGCAACATATAGATTGGTCGTTCCGCTAAATCAGCCGGCTGAAGCAATCCATGGCATTCTGGGCAATATTGGATTTAAATTTTAACATTTTGGTGTGTCTGACCTTGTCGTGGATTCTTTCCGTAAGCCCAACTGGCGGACTGGAACAGACAAAAGAATGAAATTGGCGATGATAAAAATTTCGTGAATTAATGATTGAAATCCGAACACACAAAAATCAATAAAATCAGCGATCCGGACGTCCAGAACAGATACTCGAAGAAGAGGAAGAAATGCTTCAAATGAAATGCAAAGAGTGCGAGGAAGAAAGTTTACAAATGAAGGCCGAAAATTCAGCAAGCGGTGGTTACGCACCGCCTCACATCTCCGGGCAAATCC
>SLPZ01000283.1 GCA_007131725.1 Balneolaceae bacterium | reverse complement strand
GTTTGCCAACCTCATCCTCAAGATTCATCCCAAGAATGTCAACTGCCACGGATTCATGCAGAAAATTGGCATAAAAAATTTGGATTGATTCCAAAAATGAGGAGTTTTCTTACTGACACTATATAGAACTCACGTTAGTTACATGGGTGGGATTTGCCCCCTTATTTCGCCCCGTTGATGCCGGTTGGATGAAATGTTGACATATAGGTGACCGTTTCTCAGGGCTTCTTTTTGTGATGGCCTCAGAGGAAATTTATTCTCCTCCGGATCGAATCGGCCGCTGTTTTTTTCCTCGTTAAAATCTGTAGCTTTTAAACGGAAGTGGCGGTGTCCGGTTTCTCCTTTTCGCCCGTAGTGAATGTAGCCGGCCCAGTAATGGCCTCGCAGATCTTCAAAACGCCCGCTTACGTAAAGCGTGTCGGATTCAACCCAAACTTCAACATATCCCATGGCCGGGGTGTTTACGCGCGGAACCTGATCGAGCCCCGTCAGCGTAATTTCATATCTTGCCTGGGCTGATAACACAAGAGTGCCCGAAAGCAGAAAAAAAATGGTTAAAAAAAACTTTCTCATAACACACCTCCATTAATTTGCCCTTTTTTCTATATAACTATTTATAAGGACATAAAATTTTGCAGGTGCTGAAAAATCCTTCAACTTATTCAATGCTTCGGGCACTTATGCCACGGTCATTTTAAACGAATACAATTAATCGTCGTAATATCCCCAAACAGGTGTATTGTCGAGTTCTCGCACCCAGATGTTACGGAAGCTCACAAGGTCGCCGTGATCCTGCAGCCTGATTCCATCATCACCGTGGGCTGGATAATCGGGAGGGCCGATGTAAAGAGTGCGTCCCTGAATTTCGACCCTGTGATGCACCACAACGCCATTCCAGATTACGGTGATATATCCCGGCTTTACAAGTTCTTCGTTTTCGTCGAATTCGGGTGCTTCATAGAAAATATTGTAGGTTTGCCACTCACCCGGAGGGCTTGCCGGATTAACGAGCGGGGCGTACTGTTTGTAGATACTGCCGGCCATTCCGTTCACGTATGTTTCGTTTTCATATGAATCCAAAACCTGAACTTCATATCTCCGCTGCAGGAACACTCCGCTGTTTCCGCGGCCCTGGCCTTCTCCCACAATCTCCTCGGGTGTGCGCCACTCAACGTAAAGCTGAATACTGCCAAAATCATCCCGGGTTACGATATCACCCGTTCCGGGTTCAACCGTCATGGAGCCATCGTCATTCAGCCTCCATTCAACATCACCGCCGCCCATTGATTTCCAGGCAGAAAAATCGGATCCGTCGAAAAGTACGGTTGCATCAGATGGCGGATCAATAAAGCCACCCTGGGCTTCGATTACCGGAGGCACCGGCTCATAAAATTCGGTGTCTTCGGGCACCCATTCACGATCTTCGGGGTCCTGCTCCTGGGCGCAAGCCGTAAAACTTCCAAAAACAAAAATAAATAATAGTAAAGAGATAAAATTTTGATATGATATTTTCATAGATGTCAAATATGGTTAGAAATAAGGTATATCATAAAATAACGGAAAGATTACCGAACCAAAAAATGAATTGTGCGTTTCGAGATCTCTTGAGTCCGGTTTTGTCTACTCAAATTAATGTGTGTAATAAAAACCATGAAGAGTCGTGATGTCATCACTCATCACACCTATAGCCTGAGCCTTGAACCGTGAAAAACCTTCATTCTTTTCTTATCTTTAGCCATGAAATAATCCAACCCTCCAGGTGTTTTGAGCACCCGGGGCTTTAATTAATAACTCGATATTTTATATATGAAACTCGTAGATCCATCAGGAAAGGAAGTAACCAGCAAGGAAAACAAGGCAGCCAAAGAACTGGAAGGCCAGATTGACAAAAAAATGGAAAAACTGCTTGAGCCTGTCTTAAATAAAATTAAACTCTCCGGTGCACAGGTTCCCCAGCAGCAGATATTGCAGCTCTCTTCAGCCGCCCATCAGATGCTGTTTAACCGCATGGTTTTTAACCTGCTTGTAAAGTCTGGTGTGAAAGATCTCTCCGAAGTGCTCTCGGATGATGATATCGAAGAACTATCCACAAATCTGAAAAATCAGATCCAGTTTGTAGACCCATCCGGTCAGCAGGAGCAGAAGTAACGGCAGTTTTTTGATGAACAATTCCAAATCATGATGCTCCAGAGGTAAGGTAAAATTCTGAACACGGGGCTTACCTCAAGCAGGACTTATCGTACCTGACGGCACATTCTGATCTTTATTTTCCGGTAAATCATTGATCTGAAGTCATGCTTTAGTTCAAGGAATCACTTTGACATTAGGTTGGCCAGTCGTTAGTTGGTTTGTTGGAGAAATAACCCAATTTTCAAATCATTCCCTTCACGATTATCTTCATACTTTTGTCTTGATCCGCCGGGAGTCGGAGGTGCTGCAAAAGTCTCGTATATGATTAGCTTGTGAAATAAGAGACAGGCGGCATCACTAACCAAAATCCGTCATTCCTGACTTGATCAGGAATCTCCAAACGTTGATCCGGAACAACCCTGTGCACGAGGTGAAGATCCCGCATCAGGTGCGGGATGACGTTGTTAACGTTATGTTGTTTCTTGTGCTGGGTTAAAATTCGTAATACCTCAGCGGAAGCAGGCATCTCCTAAAAATGCTCCAGGACATCTGCATGCAAAGAGGAGAGATCCCGTTTCGGGACACGTGATGACGCACTTTTTGAGCTAAAATACCATTACATTACTAAATTCAAAGAGTTTATATCTCCCCGCGAAGGATCCCATGTTGAAAATAGCGATCATTTAGGATGACAATAAAAAAAGATGAAACTTGTTAATTAATGGATTTGTTATTTTACAATGTGCCTCAAAAAATTAGCCGGGAAATTTGTGCCTTTTTAGTTATTCGATTAAACAGCGTAACAACCAATTTCTTTAGGAAAAATAATTACAATTATCAGAAATGAGTTTTGGTATCTTCAAAATTTTTAATGCTCTTCTTGTCGTAGTTGCAGCCGGTGTGCTGCTGCTTTTTACAAGGGGAAACGAAACAGAAACACTTCAGCAGGTGGAGCCCTGCGGAGAACCCCTCACTTTCCAGGTTGGAAATATTGATGACCGTTTTCAGATTTCGGAAGAAGAATTGGCACAGATGCTTCAAAATATTTCTGAAATATGGTCGGAAGCTGCCGGAAAAACTGTTATGAAATTTTCCGATGACGGAGAAATTCTGGTAAATCTTGTTTACGACAACCAGCAGCAGATGACAGACAGCGAAAGGCAATTCCGGGACAGGCTAAGACACGAGGAGCATCAAATATCGCGCCTGGAATCGGAATATGAACGAATGAATGATCGCTTTGATGAGAAAACATCACGCTATAAAAATGATTCGGCAGAACTGCAGCAGCAAATTGATGAAATGAATGAGTGGGTTAACGAACAAAATTCGGCAGGCGGCTTTTATGAGCATGAACTCGAAAAGTTTAAGGAAAGAAAAAACGAAATTAATGAAAAAACAGCCAGGCTAAATAATCGTGCAGTAAGCCTGAAGGCTGAAGCTGGGGAGTTGAACCGGTTTCTGGACGAAATCAATAAAAAAATCAAGCATAAAAACAATTTGGTCAAAGAATACAATCAAACATTTTCGGGAGTTCAGAGATTTACCCAGGGGACGTATGAATGGAGAGGAGATGACAGATGGATAAATGTGTTTCAGTTTTCAGATCACAGAGAACTGAAACTGGTAATAGCCCATGAAATGGGACACGCCATTGGCATCGATCATGTTTCAAATCCTGAGTCTGTGATGCACCATTTGATGGGGAATCAGATTGGGCCGAACCTGCAGCTCTCAGATGAAGACATTGCGGCATTGAATAACATTTGCGGTACCGGAAACAACTAAAAACAGCTAATCAACAGATGATAAAAAAAGAAGATATTTTAAAAGCCCAAAAAGCGTGGGGTGATGCGCTCATAAGAATCGGAATGCTTAAAGAAGACCGTGAGGCGTGCGAATCTTTTACTGATGAAGTGATAGATACACTGTATGCCTACGATATTTCCGAAGTGCTTTTTAAACCAACCAGGGCAAGAGACCATCAATTCAGGCCCGATAAAGAAGGTGCAAAATCGTACTTTATTGGCGGCAATGACGATTTTCTGGAAGACACCGGCTTTGCCCTTCAGCCTTGGTCGGATGTAAAGTTTGAAAATGCAGGGATTATTTTGCAGGAGAAGAGCGCTATTGCAATGGGGAACTATTACTTTACGGAAAAAGACAGCCATGTGGTAAAAAAAGTGGAGTACACCTTCGGATATGTAAAAGATGACGAGGGCAACCTGAAAATAAACCTGCACCACTCCTCGGTTCCATTTTCACCTACTATGGGTTGAGAAGTGGACTGAACAGGAATCTGTTCCAACATTAACAAATTCCGACCTGGCGCAAGCTGCCTGTACTGAGCGGAGTCGAACGTATCCGCTTGTGCCAGTTATAGTTCTTGTTTTTGACCTGATTGGCACCAGCTGTTGTAGATATAAATAAACCCTTCTTTTGTGCACGTTTTAGACGCTTAAACTTTGGATTCAATAATATCAATAGTTTAGTAGAATTCAATCTTAAATTTGGGTCATGTAATCCGATTATTTGTATCACCTTTCCATTAGGATTAGCAATCATTTTGAACTTAAACCTGTACGGACTCACCCTGACACCTTACCCGGCGACCCCTCGAATGTGTTATCGTGTTTTGAAAAAACTTAATGCCTCGGGGTCTTTTCTTCTTGCTCTGATCTCCCCCGGGTTGCGCTCCATCATTCTTGCTTCGCAATTCTGATTGCGGCTTCACCCGGGATTATAAGATCGGTCATCCCTGCCGGGATTTTTTCAGTTCATGCACCAAAACAAATTGTCCTTCAATTTGAGTAAACCAAATCCCCGAATTCATAGTTTAAGCCATCGATTAGAGAAACACCAAACTCCGATAGGAGTGACCGATTTTATGGCAAAGCCATCCCTTTTCGGGG
>SLPZ01000255.1 GCA_007131725.1 Balneolaceae bacterium | reverse complement strand
TACTAAAAATCTTTTCGCTGAAAGACTTTCATTCCAAACCACATGGGTACGGCAAGCCAGAGTGTGAGCATGCCGCTTGCTGTAATGATACCCATATTTGAACCAAAAAACCTGTTAAAAACGGCGCCGGTGTATCCCATCAGGGCGGAAATGTCAAATTCGAGCATCACCATAATCCGGGCAAGGTCGATGGGGTTGAGCATGGACACCACTATCACAAACTGATCGAGCGGATAGTCGCCGAAAACGAATACCAGGGTCAGTATCAGTCCGTCGTAAAGAATGGCCAGGAAGAGCCAGATGACGATGGTAAACCCGAACCCTTTGATTCTGTCTTCGTAAAACATCAAGCCCAGAACAAATCCGAGTGAAACGAAGATTAATGTAAGCACGCCGCCCAAAGCCAGCACCATGGCCGAGGCGGTTCCATCAAGAATAAGGATTCCGTGCCACGCCAAAGGCAGCATTGACCCCAAAACAAATGCAGCCATAAGAGGCGTGGCAATGCCCAGAAAAAGCCCCCAATAGAGTACTTTTCGGTCGATGGGCTGAGTGAGCAGCAACTCAACAAATTCGCGAGATTGATAGATGTAAAGGATTCCGTAAATCATGCCTACCAGCGGAACAAAGAGCAGCATTACGTTGCTGAGGCTCAGGAGAGTTTCCGGGCCGCCGCCACCAAAACGCAGCAGTGAATCGGTAAGGATCAGAAAAATCAAACCGTAGCCGATAACCCACTTGCCGCGAAGCAGGCTTTTCCATTCGTTTTTTATAATGTGTGTTAGCAGTTTCATAGTAATTTTTCCAAAGTATTTTTTAACCTGAGTATGATTTATATTCATTGAATTTGGTAGCCAGAAAAAGGCCATTGAACTAATTTTTCAACTTGTAGTCCTGATCTAAGAGCTCTAACCACCCCCGCGAGGCTGTCCAAAAAGGGCGTCATCCCGTACTTGATACGGGATCTCCTCTCTTTGATAAAAGCAGGAGATGCCGGATCGGTGTCCGGCATGACGGTATCGTAGTTATTATAACTTATCGAGCGCCTTTTTTGGACAGCCTCAGGCTTTTTTTTCAAATTCATATATCGAATTCACTTTTTTGTTCAGTTTACACAGCTATCACTTGGGAGTATGATGATTCGCTTTTTGTGGCAGAGTTATTTTCGCATGGATTTTCATCCGGTTTATCCATTAAAGCGGCAATGGCTGCCTCAAGCCGTTCTTCCTGGCTTTCAGTGAGAAGGTCTTCCATAGAGCCGTAATACCTGATTTTTCCGTCGAGGATAAAAATCACATAATCCACCAACTGCTCCAGTTCGCTCATAATGTGTGAGGTGATAATCACGGTTTTGCCGTTCTCTTTTTCATCGGCAACACGCTGCTTGAATTTATGGCTCGAACGTGGATCCAGCCCGGCAGTCGGTTCATCAAAAAAGAGGATGTCGGGGTTGAACATCATGGCCAGGGTTGCGCCCACTTTTTGCCGGTTTCCACCCGAGAGTGTGCGGAGCTGTTTGTCGAGCTCGCTTTTTAGGCTGAACTGCTCTATCAGCTCGTTTTCGTAAACTGCCTCCTGGTCTCTCAGGCCTTTGATAAAATCAAGCAGTTCGCGTACTCTCATATTCTCAGGATACCGGGCAACCTGTGGCATGTAGCCGATGTCGCGGCGGTAAAGCCAGTTTCCGTTGAGCCGGGTTCCGTTCACGGTAATGGTTCCCGAATCAGGCTTTACAAGGCCCAGAATGGTTTTGATGAGTGTGGTTTTTCCGGCGCCATTCGGGCCAACTATGCCTGTGGCCTGTCCTTTGGGAATGGCTAGGCTCATATTTTTTAACACGGATAAATCGCCGAATGACTTTTTTAATTCTTTGACTTCAATCATGATATTCGGTTCATTTTTGGATTTTCGTCGTAAAGTGTTTTGGGTGTCAACACAGGCATGATGCGTTCTGCCGTATCAAGCAGGCGGATGAACATGCTTCGAAGCAGAATGAGGGATTCCGGCTGACGTTCAATGATCATGGAAAAAAGGCTTACCGGACGGTATGGTACATCACCGATCCCGTTGCCTTCCAGGTCGTACCCCTCGTAGTGGCTCCAGTAGTTTCCGTCAAATTCGTTGTTATTTCGCGGGCTATCGGTTCGCACATCGAAACTGTTTTCGATAAAATTGTTTTCGGTGAACCGGTTTCGCATGCTGTTTGATTTGATGTTCACAGCCCAGCCGTTTAACTCAAAATTATTTCGGTGAATGTGCACATGGTTCGATCCCTCCGAGTAGATGGCAACGGTATTGCGGTAAAACCGGTTGCCCTCAATTTTGCTGTGGTTGATGTCTTTCAGCAGAAGCCCGTATGCCGATGTGCCCCAATTGTGCTCAAAAATGTTGTTCATCATATCCACATTGTCGGAATACATCACGGCAACACCTGCACCGTTTCTTCTGAAGATGTTATCGTAATACCGGCCGCCGTCGGAAAACATGTAGTGCAGCCCGTAGCGGTTGTTGTCATTGCTGATGTTGCCCGTAATTTCAGCATCGTCCACAAATTCCAGGTAGATGCCGTCGCGCATTCCTTCAACCCGGTTTTCGATAATTTTCGGGCTTTTTACATTCCACAAATGGATGCCGTTCCCCGAAGCAGCCTCGCGCCTTTCATACGCTTTCACCGTATTGTTCCGGACAATTCCGCGTTCGGTTTCGGCAAGGTATATGCCGAAAAACACATTGTCGAGCCGGTTGTTTTCAATCACAAAATCTTTGGCTTTTTCAAGCATGATGGCGGCAAAATCACGCGTATAGCTGCGGCCGGTGTTGATGATATTAAAGCCGTTTACCGTCACGCTGTCGGCCGTGATGATCATGATAAAACCTTCCCCATTGCCGTCGATGGTGGGATGATCCACGCCTTCGAGCGTCAGTTTTTTGTCGATGATGATGTCGTGCTCAACATAGGTGCCCGGCTCAACAATAATATGATCGCCGTGAGAGGCCTGTTCAACCGCTTCGCTGATCGAACTGGCCGGCCCATCGGGGCTGACCGTAATTTGAGCCTGAATCTGCGGCACTGAAAACAGCAGCAGAATAATTGGGATGATATGTTTAAAAACGCGCTTCATAACGTGAATCAGTGATGTGAGTGGTGTCCCATGTTTCTGTTGCTCAGCCATTCTTCCTGAACAATCTCTTTTACGCGGTTGTAATCAATAATTTCCCCACCGTGTTCCTGGAGCATCTGCTCGGCAGAGGCTCTGTCTGCATAGGCAGAAAGTGAGAGTCCCATCGGGCTGCGAAGGGTTTCACTGTGCAGATAAACAGCCTCGTTTGCTTCAATCCATTCATCACGCTCCAGGAAATTTGGCACCCACAGGGAGTGAATATTTTCCGGGTTGTCGGTGGTAAGGTCGTAAGCGGCCATACATTCTACCGAATCGAATTTAAAAGAGCGCCCCTGGTTGTTCACAACCTGTGAGCCGAATTCAGGTTCGGTGATGGTCATTCTGCAATATTCGCAGCCGTCGCTTCCATAATTTATCGGCTGTGGTTTGGGTTCACAGGCCGAAAGTACAGCAAGCAGTGCGGCAAAAGTGAAAGTTAATATGATTTGAATTTTCATTATTTATAAGATTTAGAGATCCGTTCAAGAGCACTTCCGTTCAGTACGCAGCCGAAGCAGTCAGATTCCACTCGCGCTCAACCAGTTCAAGCACCTCATCCCAAGAGAGAAATTCGCCGGGATAGGCGTCGTAAATGTACGTTTTCATTCTTTCGTTTGAGTTGTCTATCGGTGTGAGATACAAACCGTTCGGGCTGGGCTGAAGCGGGCTTTTCAGGTATACGAGTTCATCCGGAGGTAAATATTTTTGGCCGTGGGCAAAATCAACGATAACCATGCTTTCGATTTTGTCGGTATCATCCAGCCCGAGATAAAAACCGGCGGTGCACTCGGCAGACATAAATTTGTGTTCAGTGCCGTCGTCCATTATAATTTTGCCGCCGAAACGCACTCGTTCAATCACTTCGTTGCTGAAACTGCAAATATCCTCACCGTAGCTGATGTCAATCATATTTTGATACAGGAAAACCTCGTTTTGCTGACGATCTTCCTGTGAACAGGCAAACATCAACAAGCCTGCAAAGAATATGAAAAAGATTATTTGAGCTTTCATAATCAGTCTTTTTTAATTTTAAATTTTTCGTAATAAACTACACCGGAGGCCATCAGCATCGAGAGGCCGATAAAAATTGAGCCGGTATATGGCCAGGAGCAGGCATTTATATTCAGGAGCTGTTTGCAGCCGATTAATGGCGGCTGGTAGCTCATTCCCGGTACTCTGATGGGGGCATCCGGGCTCAGGTTGTGCCCGTATTCATGTCCCCACATGTAAAAGTCCACAAGCCCGACAATGCCAAGAATCACCATTAAAACAATCCAGGTGATAACCAGTTTCATGCTTCCAACAGCAGCGGCAAGCAGCCCGAAGGCAATCAAGAACCCGATGATCCAGGGCATGATGTCGAATTCGGGGAAATCATCCCTGTGAATTTCGGCCATGCCGATGTAGTGGTTTAATGTGTTGATATTTTGAAGATCATGGCGTTTATGACCGGTTACATCATCAATATGAATGTACATGCCAATTCCCTCCGGATATTGCGGTGCCGACATATCAATGGTCCAGAATGGCATAAAATAGAGAGCAATCAACATCAGTGCACCCAGTGCCATACCAATTTTCGATTCAATTCTCATGATTTAAAAACTTTTGATTCAGGGGTTTTTTTCAGCATCTGCATTTGTGAGAGATACAGGTGCTGAAAAAAAGACCTTTAACACCTTTTTTAGTCTGTTAAAAATCCGGACCCGGAATTCAACCGGATCCGGCTTGCTTAGGAATAATCAGCCCGTGTGGTTCCGGGCCGATTCATGAATGGTTAATCTGTTCCTGTTCTCCAGGCCAGTTCAACGTCAGAGTCTTCGGCAGATACCCGAATGTATCCCTGCATTTCCTGGTGGAGTGCCGAGCAGAATGCCGTGCAATAGAACGGATAGATTCCGGTTCTTGTCGGCTCCCACTTCAGCGTTTTGGTTTGACCCGGCGCCACAAGTATTTCTGCGTTGTTTGCACCTTTCACGGCAATACCGTGTACAACATCCCATTCCTGTTCGAGGTTTGTCAGGTGAATATAGACCGTATCACCTACACGGATGCCTTCGATATTATCCGGCCGGAAATGGCTTCTGGTTGAACCCATATACACATGAACAGTATTTCCGTCGCGCTCTACGCGGTTATCGGCAATTCTGAGAAGTGCATCCGGGTGGTCGTTCTCTTCCATTTCGTAGATTTGTGCTACCTGGTCTACAATCTTGTCAGCACGGATGGCCTGTGCATAGTGAGGCTCTCCAATTGTCGGGAAATCAAGCAAAAGCTCCATACGGTCTCCACTGATATCATACAACTGAGCGGGATGGTTCTGCTTTGGCCCGGTTGGCAGGTATCTGTCTTTGGCGGTTTTGGTTAAGCCAACCATGTACCTTGCATCCGGATTTTTGGTGTCACCGCCGGTAATCATCAGGTGGCCAATAGAGTAGTAGGCATCAATTCTGTCAACCACTTCAAAGGTTTCGAGTGACCACTTTACAATTTCAGAAGAAATATAAACGGAGGTATATGCGTAGCCGCGTCCGTCAAATTCGGTGTGAAGCGGGCCAAGCCCCGGATTTTCTACTTCGCCTGCGATGGTGGCATCGTAGTTTAAAACAGGAATTCCGTCAATTACTTCTTCAACTTCATTGTTATCGATTGCTTCCAGCATTCTGGAGAATGAGTGAACCGGAATAACCGTAGCCAGTTTGCCGCCGCCAACGATGTACTCTCCGGTTGGATCAACATCCACACCGTGGGGAGATTTTGGAGTGGGCAGATAATAGATGAAATTTTCATCAATCTCACGTGTATCAAGAATCGTTACCTGATCTTTGATGTCGTTAATGGCGTAGCCCTGGTTGCCTTCGTAGTAATTGTGGTAATACTCAGCACTCACGGTTCTGCCGTGCCCCTGCTCAACCAGCTCGGCTGCTTTTCTCCAGTTAACTGCTGCAATAAAGTCCTTATCATATCTTGAGGCATTTACTTCAAGCATGGTGTGTGCTTCTTCGGTGTTGTAAGTTGTAAAGAATACCCAGTCGGCAGAAGGGCCTTTTCCGGCTCGTCCAAGGTCGTAGTTGTATGGAGGTACCACGATCTGAAAATCGAGGTCCATCATTCCGGTTTCCTGGTCTACGGCAACAAATGAAAGAGCGCCCCGGAATTCATCACTATAGCTGTCGATCGGTACATCCAGGTCAGCTTCATAAGGGATGCTGAAACGGGTTCCGCCAATCACATACTCGGTGTTTGAGGTCACAAAAGAAGAAGCGTGATTACCGCCGGTGTTGGGCAGTTCCAGGATTTCTTTGGTTTCAAAGGTTTTCAGGTCAATCCGTGCAATTCTGGGTGTGTTGTTTGCATTGATGAAAATCCATCGCCCGTCTGCATCACCATCGGTTTGTGAGATGTGCGGGTGGTGAGAATCATCCCAGGGTATGAAACCGTAGCTTGTTTCAAACAGTGGTTTGGTTTCTTCGGAATATCCGTAACCGGATTCCGGATCTTGAGAGAATACGGGGATTACTTTTAGCAAGCGTGACGAGGGTAATCCCCAAACGCTGAGCTGTCCGCTGTAGCCGCCAGAGAAGAAGCCATAATATTCATCATGCTCTCCCGGAGCAACATAGACTTTTTGGGCAGCTTCGCGAGTGTCCATCATTCCCTGCTGAGAAGGACATCCGGTAAAAAGAAATGCAGCAATAGCTACAAAACCGGCCCCAAAAAGAAATCCGCGTAAGGTTTTTGATTTTTGTTCTTTCATTGGTCTGTTTGTTATTTATGGGTTTAGGTGTGATTTAATTGTTTCTTTTATAATCCCTTAGAAATTCCACAATGGCACGTGCCTCATCCTCTTTTACATTTTGGAAGGGCATGGAAGTCATATATTCCTGGAGGAGTTCTTGTCCAACCGGGTGCTCCCGGGTCATTCCCGAGGGATTGAGAATAAAATTCATCACAAATTCGGGGCTGCGGTGTTCCATCACATCACCAAGCTGCGGCCCCACCATTCTGCCTTCCATGTTGTGGCACATTTCGCATTTCATTTCATAAATATTGCGGCCTTTGGTTACCAGTTCCTGGTCAATTTCATCGTCGATTTCGATGCGCTCGGTAACCGGCCCTATTCCATGCTCCAGTTCAAATTCGGTTAATCCGGCCTCGGTGGTTTCTTCCTGGTCGTCTCTTTGAGATCTGTCATCTTCACCACATGCCTGAAGTGAGAAAAGAAGGACGATTGGCAGTATTAATTTGGGAATGTATTTCAAAAATGTCATACGTCTGAGATTTAAGAGTTTATAGTCTTTAATAGTTTCAAAAAAAGGTTGCTAACTGCCGGTTTGAGCTGGAATTTGTTGTTTTAATTTGCCCTGTTTTTGCCGTTTAGATAAATCAGAGAGTGTAACTCTTCCGATCATCTGATGAATATTGTTTTGCAATTCCATCCATTGGCTGTGCATCGGGCAGGGCGCCAGTTCTCCGCAGGCCGGCAAGCCGAGCGGACAATCTAAATGGTGATAAGTGCCGTCTAAAGAGGTAACAACCTCTTCGAATGTAATTTTATCAGCCGGTTTGGCCAGCCTTACTCCGCCATTCGGCCCCTTGAACGATTCAAGCAGTTCAGCTTTTGTCAGTTGTTGCAACACTTTTGTTAAAAAGTGAAATGATATTTGTAACTCATCACTTAAATCCCTGATGGTGATGAACCCGCTGCTCTCTTTTGTTGCCAAAAGAATAGATGCCCGAAGTCCATAAATACAAGATTTTGATAGCAGCAAAATTAATAAGAGGTTATATTAAATGATTTAAGAGTATTTTATCTTAATATACGACAGGCAAAATCACTTTATCAAGCAAAAAAAGAAAAAAAGTTATTTTTATCTTAAATAGGTGTATTTTTTAAATAAAGAAATAAATATCAGCGATAGAGGTGTCCCAACCCACACACCCCAGTCCACAAATGCAAAATACACTGAATCTCCACGCTAAAACGTTCTGCATTGCATAACCAATGGAATTTAAATATGTTTAGGAATAATAAATGTTATTTCCACAATGAAAGAAAACACAGTTGAAATAAAATATACAGATGATTTGTTGCTCTCATTAAAAGAGAGTAAGCTGGAATTTGAAAAAGAAGCAAAATTCCTGCTGGCTTTAAAATTATATGAATTGGGAAAAATATCATCCGGAAAAGCTTCAAAAATAGCCGGATTAAGCCGGGTTCAATTTATCATGAAACTGGCAGATTATAATGTATCCCCATTTCAGTCTGATTTGGAAGAGATACTTACCGAAGCAGATGAAGACTAAAGGTATTGTAATAAATACTTCGCCCTGGATTGCACTATCTTTATGTGGAAAAACATCACTTCTCAAAGCGATATACTCCAGGGTCTTAATGCCCGAGCAGGTAAAAAAAGAAATTTTACGTGGCGGCCCCGACAGTGTTGGTGTCAAAGAGTTGAAGACGGCCGACTGGCTGCAGGTACAGGCCATTAAGAACCAGGATAAAATTGAACTGCTTTATGAATTGGACAAGGGAGAAGCAGAAGTAATCATACTGGCAAAAGATAAAGGCATACAACAAGTATTGATTGATGAAAAAATTGCCAGACAACAAGCATCTGTATTAGGCCTTCAGGTGAGGGGTACTCTTGGGCTGCTTTTACATGCTAAAAAACGAAATCTGATACCCGAACTAAAGCCATTAATAGCAGCTATTAGAGAAAATGGAATTTGGATTAAAGATGATATTGTACAAGGTATTTTAAGAGAGGCCGGTGAGCTTGATGCATAAACCACAATCCATTTAAGGCTTTTAGAAAAAAATCATTTTTATCTAAAATTGGTGTTCTTATTTAATAAAGAAATAAATATCAACAAAATAGAAGTGATGCCTGTTAATGATCATGGTGTTTGAAGCTTACAATTCGGTTCCACATCAAATAACCAAATAGCAGAATAGACGCCATCATGAGAAGCCTTCCTGCAGGTGCCAGTGCAACTGAGGCTGTGGTTAGGAAAGAAACCAGCAAAAGCAGAAGGCCGGTATTGAAAAGAATAAACATCCACCAGGCAGGTTTTGCAGGGCCGCGTATTTCACCTTTTAAATATCGCGGAAACATCCAGTAGGCGGTGCCTATTACAAATTGAACCATCCATCCCCAGATGGCCATTTCGTAGTGCAATGGCAGCAGCGACCAGAGTGCCGGATGCAGTGGTATGGTTTTGTGAATCAATAGCAATCCTCCAATTAATGCTGATATCAGAAAGTAGACCAGCGAAAGCCTGATCATCCAGATGGTTTGTGCAGGCATCACGTTTTCCTCCTTACAGGCCGTTTCCGGGTTTGGACTCTCGGCCAGATTTCAATCAAATAAAAAATTACCGAAGCAACCTGTAGTATGGATGAGAGAATGATGACTAAATTGAATAAGAGCCCGTTCTGAACAAGCGGAATGAATGGCTCAGCAAGAAAGCGTAGCACCAGGCCGGTATTCAGCGTCCAAAAAGCAGCCACTGCCGGAAATGACTGTATGTTTTGCCGCTGTTTTTTTGTACGGGGAAACATCCAGATGGAAACGCCCATGATAATTTGGGTAAGCCACCCGATGACCAGCATGTGCCAGTAAACAGGCAGCAGCAATGCTCCGGTTCTGATCCCGGGAAGTTCTGCGTAAAAGGCCAGTACGATCCCAAGCACGAAATAGATCATACCGGATTTAATAAAATACCTTGTGATTGGAGGCATGGTTAGTTTTTTTGAAAAATTAACTATTCATTTTGAGTTAATAGTAAAATCCTTGAATTTGGTAACAAAACAACCCCTAAGATTATATATGTAATTCAAGTTTTTTAAATAAAATTTATTGTAGTACAACGTTTTAAACGTAATGACTCTTTGTTGTACATCTCTAAGCCTAGTATCGTGTGGGGATATTTTTAAGAAAGCACAAATCTATTATAATCATATTGTTGCTTATTTCCATTTATACAAATTCATCTCAATCAAAACGGCAGGATTTAGATTGTTGATAAAACCCCAACGGGGTGACCGGCAATAGCATGGGACGAAGTCCTATGAAAAAAATGCATCGATTTAGACAAGCCCTAAAAGGGCGTCAGCCCAAGAGATTCTTTGCTTGAAGGCTGACGCCCTTTTAGGGCTTATTACTGGTGGAATCGATCTCCAGGACATAGGACTCCGTCCCATGCTATTGCTGGACGTCCTTTCAGGACTATACAGTTTTAAAAATGTCAATACAGAAAGTCAATCCCACAAAATTGTGTCTACACGATAGAATACTTCGAGAAAGGGGGTGACTCTTTTTAGAAATTCTTATGTCGAGCTCACATTACAAATCATACCAATTCAAAAATCACCTCACCAAAGTTACTGCAATGTAGATAATTGCAAGGCCAAGCAACAGGTTCAGTCGGCCAAGCCAGCTTGATGATTTTTTGTAAACCTGTGTTTTTCTTGAGCTCGGCTCATCATCCATTAGCACTGCCGCTTTGGGGCCAAGCCAGAAATCGTGAACCGCACTGATCAGCAGTACAAATCCGAAGATCAGTAATTTCAGGGCAAGGCTGCTTCCATAACCCGATTGCCAGAACTCTGAAGAGGCCAGTGCCTGCACTGGAAATCCTTTGCCGAGCAGGGCAAGAAACCCGGTAAACAGCAACAGGGGAAAAATGGCCCAGCTTAGCCTGCTGAAACGGGTTCCAAGCTCGATGAACAACAATCCTTTTTGAGAGGCAAGTTTTTTCCGGGTTGCCGGCACCAAAACCGCAGCCGTGAAAAGCATGCCTCCCATCCAGAATGCCACAAATACCAGGTGGAAAAAAACTGCCCAGACATACATAGATCAATCAGCTTGTAATCAAATCTTCAGCTTTCCTGAAAAGAATATTGTTTTCGAGGTGCACATGCTTGTGCAGATCGGCCTCAAATCCTTCAAGGTTTTGATATACCATTCTATATGTTGTACACGAGTCTTCAGAAGTTGCATATCCGTTACTGAGCCGGCGGATTTTTTGCATTTTCTCACCAGCACCGTCATGGTCATCGAGCATATTGTTTAGCTGCTTTTTTAGTTCTTCGATTTCTTCTGATGACACGGTTTCTCCACGTTTCCTTTTTTGATAGATGGATTTAATGAGTGGGAACACAATTTTTTCTTCATCCTCCAGGTGGTGCATCATCTCTGAAGAGAGATCGCAGAAAGTCTGAAAAATTTCAACATGATGTGGGGATGTCTGCCCATGGACTCTTGCAATTTTTTGAAGGAATGGAAAGAGCTCTTCGGTTTTATTTCGAACAAAACGATGATGTGTATTTATGATGTAATCAATTAAATAATCCGGCTCCCAGGCATTGAACTGCTGATTGCCGCTGACATCCGTTTGGTAGGTTTCCAGTAATTCCTTTTTAACTTGTTCGAGGTCAAGCCCATGGTTTTTACAAGCTTTTTTGAGTGTGATTCCGCCTCCGCAGCAAAAGTCGAGGCCGTATTGCCTGAAAACTCCCGCTGTGTGATAATTGTCGGCAACAATTTCCCCGACCGTCAAATCCTGGAGTGTTGAGATTTTAGATTGATTCATAAGATTGTTATTAGATTTATTTGTTTACATTTAAAGTTATAGGAGTATTTTATATTATTTTTGATTTCTGCAAAAGTGGCAGTGTGTGCGATTTGGTGCCGGGAATACCCGTCAGACCGCTCTAAGCGGTCAGACGGGTAAATTTCCTGATATTTTAACAGAGGATGATTATACCACCTCAACGATCACCCACTGTTCTTTCTCCATGCTGCAAAAGCAAAACCGAGTGCAAGCAATGCAGGAATCAAGGGCCACATAATCGTGGCAAAATCGATATCCCGTTCGGCTTCTTTTACGGAAACAGTACCCACCATATATGGATGGGGCGTACAGATATAGGTGTAATTACCTTCTTCTTCAAAGGTGTAGCTCCAGGTTTCCGCATGTGCAAGCATGGGGGAATTCAGGTTTGTCGGCCCTTCGGTTGAAACTACGTTGTGGATGCCCGAAAATTCTCCGGCCAGGTAACTGAATACATCCTCGTTCACCCAGGTTACGGTGGTGCCGGGTGTAATTTCGATGGATTTGGGATAGTACGAGTTTCCGATAATTTGCACGGTTACTTCTTTAGTATCCTCTCCAAAAACGGCAGGAGGGTCAATATCAGGAGATCCCGGCCTGAAAGGAGACATCACACGGTTGGCTTCTTCTTTAAATGCTGCAAGCTCTTCTTCTGTGTATTTAGGGCCATCAGCTTTCACCACTTTCGGTGTCTCGGCATTTCGGTCAGCTACCAACAGGCCAATTGCCCCGCGGCTGGTTGAGCCAACTGCATGTGATAACATGGTGTAAGCACCTTCATCAGGCGGAACACGAAACTCTATAACCCAGGAATCGGAAGGCCCTGCAGTTACGGTTTGTCCTCCGGGCCACACAGCTTCAGGGTGCCCCTGCCAGTAAACATAATCCCAAACAATGCCTACGAGGTGGAATGTTGAGAGTAAATTGGGTCCTACATTCAAAAAGTTGATCCGGACATAATCACCGGGCTGGGCGGTGATGGGTTCCTTCACATATTTGAATATTTCGCCATTAAAGGTAACATAGGTTGGATTTTCTTCTACAGCATCTTTTCCGCTGGCATACCATTCGTGCTGAAGCAGGAAAATTTCAACATCAGGGCCGTGGCCAAGCTCTTCTTCCAGTTTATATTTTTGTTCACTGGGTTCAACCACCATCATGCCGTACTGGCCAAACAGCACATGCATGGGGATGGCGTGGCCTCCGGGTGCACAGTGGTACATAAAAATGCCGGGCTGCGTTGCGCGAAATTTAACTGATTTTGACTGACCGGCTGGAATCTCGCCCAGGTATTTAGAGGTTTGTGTGTATGCGGCATGTAAAGATGCACCGTGTGGAATGGATCCGGTGTTTTCTACAATCATTTCAACCACATCTCCCTGCTGTATGCGAAATGTAGGGCCGGGTACCTTGCCATTAGTCCGGAATCCGTCGTAAACAACAGAATTTCCGAGATAGGAAAGTCCCTCGTCCAGGGTGATGGTTAATGTTACATCAGGCTCAATATCCTGATCTACATAACCGGTTTCAGGGATGGACAAACCGGCATCCCGGTTAATGACCTCAATAAAATCCTGATCGCTATCCTGCTCTAAATCGGCAAAGAGGTGCCTTGTAGCTTCAGCAAAATCGAGCGGAAGATTTTTCTGAGCCTCCATGGCTGCCATGAGCTCTTTGCCTACAAGAGTGCCTTTCAGATCGGTTTCGATCTGTTTCTTATAAAGTGCATTGCATGCCGGGCAGGCCTCGGCTTCCTGAACGGGAATCAGAAGCAGCAATAATGGAACACATAACAAAAACTTAATTATTGATGGTGGGATTTGTTTAGGATGAAGGGACATAATAAACTCCATTTTTTGTTGATAAGGTATTGAGTTTAGATTGCATGAAGTCGCTACTGAGTAATTAGGAGCGTTGTCATGTTTTGAGTGCAGATTTAAGAATACTATATCTTAAATTTGTTTGAAATTCAAAATTTTTTAGTAAAAAGCTCGATAATCAGTTCAATTCAATGAAAAAAGCTTAAAGTGCTTTAACCAAGGGTTACAATTTCATCACTTTAACTTTCCATTCTTCGGGGAGGGTCATCAAATATTCCCATTTAAATGGAGTGTCGTATTCTGCTTCCATCTGGTAATAAAGAGGCTTGGGGTCGTGATCGTTTATAAACACAAACGCCTCACCGGGATTTAAAGATTCGAATGCTTCAAAAACCATGTCATGCCTTTTTGCAGGAGCATGGGGGCGCACATCAAACTTGTTCACCACGCTGATGTCTTCAGCATCCACATCGTTTTCAGCTTTTTTGGTGATGTGTATAATCACTTCACCGGGGATGCTTTTTACATACTCCCAGCTATGTTCTCCCGCAAATTTATTGTTGAAAATGCCCCGGATCTCTTCGGGAATTTGATTCGCCCTGATCTCCATCGTATCACCGGGCAGCATCATACCATAGCGGTGAAAAATGGTATACTTCCAGTCACGGGGTTCGGTTTTTCGCAGGTCAATCAGTGTGGATATACCTTCATCTTTTTTTCCGGCAGACTCTTCAGTTTTCGTTACCTGCACTTTCCATTCATCAGGATCACGCTGAAGATATTCCCAGCCTACAACATCGCCGTAAACAGACCTGAATTCGTAGTAGAGTGGTTTTGGGTCGTGATCGTTGATAAAAATGAAGCTGTCGCCGGCCTGAAGCTCACTGAACAGTTTGTGTAGTTTTTCGTGCCGTTTTATGGGGATCAACGTTCGTACGTCGAGTTCCTGATTTGTTGTATTCATAGTATTATAATATAAGAGAGTATTTTGTATGATTATTGTATAAATTAAACCGTAGCTTACTCAATTTCCACCGTCAGTTTTATTGGTCGCTAATATTTTTCGCAGATTCTTATAACCTGCCTGGCAGCAGGTTTTATCTGATTTCATAGTTCGTCAAACTTTTGACATATAATAACTGCACTAATAATCACCCTCAGCGATATAGGATGTTCGCTCAATCATGCTGTTAAACAGCCGCCTGTAAAATTCAGCTTCAAGCCGGCATGGCAGTGTTGTCTCTTTCACAACCTCGAGAAACGGACAGTTGCACTCCCGGATGGTGATAGTTTCAGATTTCATGTTGCAATTCTTAAGAATGATCTCTTTGTTTTAGGTGAAAGATAATGGCTGAAAACCAATAAAACAATTAAAACGGTAAAAACCTTTTTTAATATTGTTTTCAATAGTTCAGCTTTCTATCTTCGATACGGTGCTAAAAAAATCTCGTCTGACCACTCCACGTGGTCTGACGAATGTAGAGGATTATCCTGAATCCAACAGATCCTGATAGATAAATGAAAGATATCCATCAAATAAGGCCAAAAATTGTTGAGCGTTTGAGAGAGGTGATTGATCCGGAATTAGGGGTCAATATTGTAGACCTTGGGCTGATCTATCAAATCTTTCCGGAAGATGACAAGCTCAGAGTGGATTTTACGACAACCACTCCCGGGTGTCCGCTGAGGCGGTTTCTGCATCAGCAGGTAGAAAAAGCACTTCAGGATATCGAGGGAATCGGGGAATACGAAATTAATATGGTGATGAAACCGGACTGGAAGGTGGAGATGATTAAAGAAGGAGTAGTATTTTTCGCTGTTCCGCCTCCGCCGAGAAAATAATTACTAATGACTGCCTATAAAACAAAACTGCTGAATACTCTTTTCGGGATATTGCTTGTAACGGCCGGAATGGGTTTGCTCTTGGGGCTTTATACCGGCTTAATCCGGCTTGGCCTGGTGCTGCCTTCCGCATTCGAACTGGGGGCGATGGCACACGGGCCTCTGATGATTAACGGGTTCCTGGCAACACTGATCTCGGTGGAAAGAGGAGCAGCCCTTGAAAAACTGTGGACATACATTGCACCGGCATCGTTTGCAATTTCCACATTCTTGCTGATGTTTGGCCACACAGCAGCCGGTGGGTATTTTCTTATATTGGGCTCTGTTTTGCTGTTACTGATTATGGGGTATCTCTGCAAAATTCAGCCGGTGAACCATCACTTTATTATGGCCGGTGGTGCACTGGCCCTGCTGAACGGTAATCTTCTTTTTATATTGAATACACCTGTTTTTGAACTGTCCGGGTGGTGGGTTGCTTTTCCGTTACTCACAATTTTCGGCGAGCGGCTGGAACTGAACCGGATCATGCGTCCGCCCAAAAAAGCTGTACACCTTTTCACTGTTCTGATATTTCTCTGGATTCTAAGCCTTGCCGGGATACATGCCGAAAGAGACTTGTTCTGGCAGGCGGGATCGGTGCTGATTATTGCCATTTCAGTTTGGCTGATCCGGTATGATGTGGCACGGCGCACAATCAAATCGGTTGAATGGACCCGATACAGCGCATGGGGATTATTAACCGGTTACGGATGGCTGATTGCTGTCGGCATAATGGGCGTAATTTTTGGGCTGCCACAGGCCGGTTTTATGTACGACGCAATTTTGCACATCTTTTTTGTGGGATTTGTATTCAGCATGATATTTGCTCACGCCGCAGTTATTATACCGGCCCTGACGGGAAAAATCGTCCCATACAGCCACTACTTCTATTTCCCGTTAATTCTGCTTCATGGATTTTTATTGATCCGGATTCTGGGCGATCTTTTCATGAGCGCAGGCTGGCGTAACATCGGCAGTTATGGAAATGTAGCCGCCATTCTGCTATTTCTTGGAGGCATCATATTTCAACTGTTTTATTCACATTTCAAGAAGAAATAAATAAAACAGCCGAATTAAATATTATAGTGTTGTGTCAATCATAAAGTGACGTGTAAAACCCGCAATGTTTTTTTAAAAAAACAAGCTTTCATACATACGGCCAATAATGATAAGGAAACATTGCGGGTTTGTCCGTCATTCAATTATTGACATGACTATAGTAGAAATCTAAAAATAGAGATATGATATGCAGCAAAATTGAATTACTGCCAGTGGTGAGAATCAAAGAATATTATATCCTATATATTGACTATCTGCTGCATTATTCTGCGGACATAAGCTAAAAGAAGAGGTGCCAATTGCACAAGCAGAATGATACAATCTGAGAGACAACTCAGCCATGTGTGTTGAGAAGGCTCAGTACACCCATAGGCCCCAAGAAAATTGGGTTAGATTTATCCAAATGAAAAGATAACTCGGCAGACGAGAATAGCACTCGTCAGCCGACATGTTGCAGCTTATTCTAAACCTCAAATTTAAGATACTTGAAGGCCAAAAAGCGAAGTTCAGAGAGGGAAGCCAAAAGAGTAGTTGCCACTTTTTACAATGCAATTCAAAAGCAGGGTACAAAAGAAACGTTGAACGCAATGAGTCTCTTTTGGGTTTACGTGGGTTAAAATTCATAACAGTAATATCCGATGAGACCACTCCAGGTTTTTTTGTATTTCATTACCATCATTTTCTTTCTTGCAAGCTCTTTTCTATCAAATGTTCAGGCACAATCCACAGGAACTCTTTCGGGTTATGTTACCGATGCACGAACCGGTGAAGCTTTGCCTGGAGCCAATGTAGGTTTGGAGGGCACATCAAAAGGAGCGAGTACAGATGCTGATGGATATTACGAAATTACCAACATTGAACCGGGCACCTATACGGTAGTTGCCACATTTATTGGTTATGAAAGCCAGAGACGCAGCAATATAAATGTGAGAAGTGCGGGTAACAGAGATATAAATTTTGAATTAGTCCCAACAACTGAAGAGCTGGAAGAGGTGGTAGTTACACTATCGGAACCCTTTATTGCCCCACCCGAAAACCCGATCAGCTTTAGAAGGCTCTCTCCTGAGGAAATCTCAACCTATCCTGCCGGCAACAGCGATATCGCCAAAGTGGTTC
>SLPZ01000202.1 GCA_007131725.1 Balneolaceae bacterium | reverse complement strand
TGGAACCGGTCAAGAAGATCGTGAGCAATCCATCACTCTCCATTTTGAAACACAGGACAGCCGGACATCAGAGCAGATTGAGCTTGAATTGGCCGGTGTAACAGCCGGGGAGTATGAACTGTCCATAACATTTACCGATATCAACAGCGGACAGGCCGTTCAGAGAGTTGAACGGTTTATTCTTGAAGAAGATCAATGAGTTGAACATCGCTCATAAAAATGTTCCACAGAGTAGATATTCTTTATTAGGGCTGCCAAACTTTTATAGCAGCCCCTTTATCAATTTTCAATTTTTTGTTAGATAAATCTATTTCTGTCAATTCATCCGGTATACCACATTTCCGTCGATAATCACCGCTTCAACTTTGGTGAGATACTCAAACGGGTCACCATCAAAGAGAACCAGGTCGGCATCTTTGCCCGCTTCAATTGAGCCTACCCGGTCATCAATTCCAAACAGTTCAGCAGCACCGAGAGTTAATGCGTGTAGTGTGTTCTCAAAACCGAGGCCGTTGGCTGCTGCAATGGCCGCTTCAAACTTTGCCACTCTTGTTTTGGGCACATAGCTTTCATAACCGCTCTGAAACAGAACGGGAATTCCGGCTTCATGCAGTTTGGCTGCCGTTTCAAAGCTGGAATTTTTTGCCTCACCGAACGGCCGGATCATTTTGGGGTGAATAATCACCGGCACGCCTGCTTCTTTAATTTCATCAATCACCAGGTACGCCTCCGAAGCGCCCTCGAGAACCATCGGGAAACCAAATTCCCGCTGCACCCGAAGTGCGGTTACAATATCTCTTGCCGTATGGGCAGACACCATCGCTTTGATCTTACCATCCAGCAGGTCGGCCAGAATGTCCATTTTCAGGTCGCGGGACTGCTCCTCACCGGCAGCACGTTTTTGCGCATAATCCTGTGCGCGGATTAGCTCCTGGCGCAGCACGGCCACGGCTTTTGCCCGTGTGCCCGGCGTGTTGAAATTACTTCTGATGCCGGGGCCGAGCGTAACAGCCAACATGGTGGTTGAATCAACCAGGGCTTTGTCAACCGTTTCGCCGGTGGTTTTTACAATCATGGTCTGCCCGCTGATGACGGCTCCCGGCCCGTGGCCGGTATGTACCGTTGTAATTCCTTCTTCTTTGATGTAATTAACCAAAAATTCACGGGCATTGTAGGAGTCGAAGGCGCGAAGTTCGGGCTGCACGGCATGTGTGGTTTCAAGCTGATCCTGGTCGTGATCTTCATTGTAATAACCCGCAAGTCCAACAACCGAACGGGAATCAATCAGGCCCGGTGTGACAATTTTCGATTCAAAAACCTCATAATCATCCGGAATTTGAATCTCCGCTTGTGAACCGACCTGTTCAATTTTTCCATCGCTGATCAGCACCACTCCGTTTTCCACCGGATCTCCTGAAACGGTGTAAACCATTTCTCCTTTCACGGCAATCTGCGCATCGGCATTGTGCCACAGACCCTGCATTAAAAAAACCGCCAGCACTGCAATAACCGGAGTAATGTTTTGATACATCAATTTTAGCTTTCTTTTATCCATTATATCCTTTTTCATGGTTATTTACCTCCGGTGTGTATGTGAGAATTCGCGGATGCCCGAAATATTTCATAGCCGCCCACGGCATATTCCCTGTCTTCCGGATTTTCGATATCCCACACTTTTTCACCTTCAATCCAGGTTTGCTCAACTTTTGTGTAAACGCTGAACGGATCTCCCGAAAGGATGATAAAATCGGCATCTTTTCCGGGTTCAAGCGAGCCAACGCGATCATCAATATCCATCATTCGCGCCCCTTCGATTGTTAGCGCCTCCAGTGCTTTTTCTCTGCTCATTCCTTCGCGTACCCCGAGAGCAGCTGACCTCAGAAAAAAACGGGAATCGACAATCGGATCATCCGAATGGAAAGCGACATTGGCGCCTGCTTTTTCAAGATTTTTCCCATTGATGTTAAGCAGCCTGATGGCTTCGAGCTTTCCGCCGGGAGAATCCAGTGCAATGATGGATGCACCCAATGCAGATGAAGCGGCGATCTCATCGGCCACTTTCCACCCCTCGCTCACATGCTGCAGCACCATTCTGTATCCAAATTCATCAGCCAACCGGATAGCCGTTAAAATGTCATCGTGGCGGTGGGTATGGTTGTGAACGATCCGCTTGCCTTCCAGCACCTCAACCAGGGTTTCCATCTGAAGGTCGCGTGGCGGCATTTCGTCCGGGTTGCCGTCGGCGGCGTCTACCCTTGCTTTATACTCTTGTGCTTTTATAAACAATTCCCGCACCAGTGCCGCCGATTTTGCCCGCGTTCCCGGTGTGCCGTCTGCCCGCAGCGGATTGGTGCCATTGGCCATTTTCAAACCACCGTAAATGCCGGTCTCTTCATCAACAATAATCAGCATTTCTTCGATGGTATTTGCGGGTTTTGTTTTTACGTAAACGGTTTGGCCGCTCATCAGCAGGCCGGAACCGGGCATGATATTGACCGAGGTAATGCCACCGGCCAGTGCTTTGCGAAAGGTCTTGCTTCTCGGATCAATAGTATCCAGAATTCGAACATCCGGGTGGAGAGCTGCCGACCGGTCTCCGCCGTCACCCTCACCGATGTGTGAATGTGTATCCACAAGGCCGGGCATAATTACTTTCCCGGATACATCAAACCGTTTTGCATCCGAGGGAACGGAAAAACTTTCTGCCTCACCAACATATGTGATCACACCGTTTTGAACAACCAACGCTCCGTTGAAAATCGGTTCTCCGGAAATGGGGATGATCTCTGCACCTTCAAAAACATGCGGCTGGTCTTGCGCATGCACATTGTATGCCAGCAAAAGCAGAAGAATCATGAGCTTTAGCACTAATTTCATGGGTAAACTCCTGTTAAGTTTATGAGTGGTATTTGAAATGCGCACCTAACATACAGATTCCAATCCTGTTTTTAAAACGGAATTGTGATGTGGTTGAAAACACATCTGTCTGCCCAAACACGAAATCCGGCCATAAAAAAACCCGGCCTGAAACAGATCAAGCCGGGTTAATAGTTTTATAAGCAGTTGGAAAAATTGAAGTATTTCCTACTTCACAGCATTTGCGATAGCATCCACATAATCGAGCTGCTCCCATGTAAATTCATCGCGGCCGAAATGCCCGTATGCGGCTGTTCGGCGGAAGTTAGGCTCTTTCAATTTCAGCCGTTCGATTATTCCTGTCGGAGTCATATCAAAAACAGAGTTTATCGCTTTTGCAAGCTCCATATCACTCACCTTACCGGTGCCAAATGTATTTACGTTTATGGAAACCGGGTCAGTAACACCGATGGCATAGGCCACCTGAACAAGACACTCACCGGCAAGTCCGGCCGCAACCACATTTTTTGCGATGTGGCGAGTGGCATAGGCAGCGCTTCGGTCAACTTTGGAGGCGTCTTTTCCTGAAAACGCTCCGCCGCCGTGTGCACCACGTCCGCCGTAGGTATCCACAATAATTTTCCGGCCGGTTAAACCTGCATCTCCGTGAGGCCCTCCGATCACAAATTTTCCGGTGGGATTAACATGCAAAATTGTTTCCGAGTCAATCAATTCCGGCGGAATAACAGTGGAGATCAGGTGTTTTTTGATGTCCTGTTTTATCTGAGCCTGGTCAATGCCTTCATCGTGCTGGGTCGAAATCACGATGGTGTCAACTCTTTTTGGTGTTCCGTTTTCATCGTACTCTACCGTAACCTGGCTCTTGCTGTCGGGGGCCAAATAGGACATGAGAGCGGTATCTTTTCGAATATGGGCAAGTTTTCGCAGAAGATCATGCGAATACTGAAGCGTCATAGGCATGTATGCATCCGTTTCTGACGTGGCATAACCAAACATCATCCCCTGGTCACCGGCACCCTGTGCTTTATTTTCACCTTCATCAACGCCGCGGGCAATATCTTCGCTTTGCTGGTGGATGGCTGAAATCACGCCGCATGAGTCGGCATCAAACCGGTAGCTCGCTTTTGTGTATCCAATGTCGCGGATTACATTGCGCACTGTTTCCTGAATGTCGACATAGGCTTCTGTTCTCACTTCTCCGGCTACAACGGCAAGTCCGGTGGTGACCAACGTTTCAACCGCAACACGCGATTCCGGATCCTGTTTGAGCATTTCATCAAGAATGGCATCGGAGATCTGATCGGCTACTTTATCCGGGTGTCCCTCAGAAACAGATTCTGAAGTAAATAATTTTTTCATAAATCGATTTTGTTCTACTAATAGTAATCTGGCAGTTATTTTAAGCCGACTAAGTTACGAAAATTTCTCTCGCTTTTCAGTAAAAACAGTCCGGAATAATTAAGAAGAGAAGAGGTCCGGGTTGTTATCAGAACTGTTATTATTTTTCACATTCAGATATTTATACGACTTCGCAGTTGCAACACGTCCTTTGGGAGTTCGCTGCATAAATCCTTCTTTGATTAAAAAAGGCTCATACACCTCTTCGATGGTCCCCTTGTCTTCACCCACGGCAACCGCCAATGTGCCCAGGCCTACCGGGCCGCCCTGATAGTTTTCAATGATCGCTTTTAAAATCCGGATATCCATTTCATCCAGCCCGTTTTCATCCACATCCAGGGCATTGAGGGCTTTGTCAGCAATTTTGTCATCTATGGAGTCGAGCCCGTCAACCTGTGCAAAATCGCGGGTTCTCCGGAGTAGCTTATTCACAATTCGTGGGGTTCCCCGGCTTCTTCTGGCAATTTCGTACGCGCCGCTTTCGGTGATACCGAATTTGAGGATGGCAGCCGTTCGCAGAGCAATTCTTTGCAGAAGTTCCGTATCGTAATAGTCCAGCCTCATATCAATGCCAAAGCGGGCTCTGAGCGGGGCGGTCAGCAGTCCTTTTCGAGTGGTTGCTCCTACCAGTGTAAATTGGTTCAGGTCTATCTGAACGCTTCTTGCATTGGGGCCTGAATCGATCACAATATCGAGCTTGTAATCTTCCATCGCCGAATAGAGATACTCCTCGATGATTGGATTGAGCCGGTGTATTTCATCAATAAACAGAACATCTCCTTTTTCAAGATTGGTGAGCAGCCCGGCCAGGTCGCCCGGTTTTTCCAGTACGGGACCGGTGGTCGGTTTGATCTGAAATCCCATTTCCCGCGAAATGATATAGGCCAGGGTGGTTTTGCCGAGGCCGGGCGGGCCGGAAAGTATCACATGATCCAGCGCTTCTTTCCGTTTTCTGGCTGCCTCGATAAAAATCGACAGGTTATTGATTACTTTTTTTTGCCCGATAAACTCCTGAAGGCTGGAAGGGCGCAAAGATTCTTCAAGAGCCTGGTCTTTTTCCTCGGGATTTAACAGCGGATTTTGCAAATCTGTATCACCAATTTTTGGTTAATTGCAACAGAGTCAATAATACTCAACTTACAACAGAATTGCATTCCAGCTTGTAATTATTCAGAATTGATTAACCAAATCATTCAAGTTCGGCTGAAGGTATATAACCCAGGCGTACATCCAGTTTTTTCAGAAGAGAAAGTGCCGGATTCTGAAACCTGCCGTCGAGGCTGTAGGCATTAAAGACGGATTCGCGAGCCTCTTCCAGATCGTTCAAATTTACCTGAGCATTGCCAAGAAACCACCAGGCCTTTTCTTCCGCATACCTGTCGATTTCTTCAGCATTCACCACTTGCCGGAAATGGCTTTTGGCCGTCTCATACTCTCCCAAATTGTAATGTAAAATACCGAGATTCATCCCGATTTTGACTCGCTGTAGTTCTGAGGGTGCCTGCTCAAACAGAAAGCTAAATTTTTCGATCGCTTCTTCATACTGCTCTTCATAAGCTGCAGAAAGTGCCTCATTTACCGAAATATCGAAATCAGACACCTCTTCTTCATCAGAACGGAGTATATCTGCCCCAAGCATTTCGGTATGCTCTATTGAAGCGAGAGCCCACCGGTTTTGGGATTCCTGCTCGCTCACCGAAAACAACTGAAGGCCGATAACAAACAGTACGGAAGCGGCTGCAGCTATAATCCATGTTCTGATACTTTTAATTTTGGATGGTTCTTCTTTGGTTTCGCCGGAGGTATCCGGCAGTTCTTTTACAAGCGGATTATCACCTTTCCTGGCCAAACTTCTGAGGTGCAGTTCGGTTTCAAACCATTCGTAATATTCGGGGTTTTTTAAAAATTCCACCCATAGTTCGTCAATCTCTTTTTGAGAAAGCTCTCCGCGAATATAGCGTTCAATTTTTTTAAGAGTTTCAATTTTATCTTTTGTGTCCATAGTTTTTTTTGTTGTTCACTCCTGTTTGTGTTTATTTGAAACACAACCTCTCGTATGTATGAACCCGATTTTTCAAAACCCTTACAAAATTTTTTAAATTTTTTTCAAAAGTACTGTTTAACGCATTCATTAAGCTGTTGAAGCACCCGGTGTTTTCTGATCCAGGCATTGTTTTGGGAAATATCGAAGCGCTCGGCTATGTCATTTGATTCAGCTTCCGGATGTTCAAATAGAAATTCTACCAGGTCGCGATAATGGCTTTTCAGTTTTTTGATACACTTCAACAAAATTGATTCCTGATCTTCATTCATCAATTTCCATGCCTGATCCGCTTCAGAAACCAATTCTTCTTCCATCTCATCATACCGGTCCAGGTCAAAATCCCGGACAATTTTATAGTAGCTGTGGCGGGCACCGGTAAGCATGTAGGAGAGCAGTCCGGTAGGACTGTTTATCTCATTTTTCTGAATTCTTGGAATCACATATTCAAACATTTGTTGAACCGCATCTTCGGCATTCTCCGGAGAAGCATTCACCTTTGAGATGAGATATTTTTTTAAAATCGGGATTGCTTCGGAGCAAAGCTGTCCGGCTTTTTTATCGTCCCCTGCCTGTATAGCTTTTACAAGTTCAGAGTAATCCATTCCTAAATTGGTTTAATTCTGCTCATAGAATATAGCAGTTAAGCCATTTTAGGCAAATTATAAATTTGCAGAATTTTGCAAATTCGAAATCTGTTCAGGCTCTTGTTCAGTAAAAGTAAATAGTTAGTCCAAAATAAATTCTATTGATTTTCTATATTTTTACACGATTTAGTTGAAAATCAGATTAGATTTTTATTTCGAAGGCTTACATATCCGTCTCCTGCGATGATAATGTGGTCATCAACCGGGATGTTTAACAACTGTCCTGATTTTTTAAGCCGGTTGGTTAACTGAATATCCGCCGCAGACTCTTTCAAATATCCGGATGGATGATTGTGAGCCAAAATAATACTATTGGCATTGTTTAATATAGCCTGGCGCATTACTTCAGCAGGGTCTACGACCGTAGCAAAACTCCCGCCGGAACTGACTTTTTTATAACCTGTGAGTACTTTCGAGTTGTTCAGAAAGGCAACATAAAATACTTCGTTAGACAGATCGCGCAGTTTTGGCATAAAAAAGGCTGCGGCCAGCTCGGGGCTGTTCATCACAATTTCATCACCCAGCGAGGCCACCTGGATTCTTTTGGCAAGTTCAAAAAGTGCTTCGAGCGTAATGGCTTTAACATCTGCAATGCCTGGTATCACTTTCAGCGACTGCCATCTTTGTTTTGAAAGATTTCGCAAGCCTTTAAAATGATCGAGCAACGCCCTTGACAGGTCAATAACATTGAGGCCCTTGGTTCCCGTTCTTAGCAGAATGGCCAGCAGTTCGGCGTCGGAGAGGCTTTCCGCACCATATGCCAGTAGTTTTTCCCGCGGCTGTTCACCGGGATTCATTTCTCGGACACTTCTTCCCAAATATTTTGAGGCATCAAATTCTTCGATTTCCATATGTTTTTTATTTGTATGAACCGAAAAATACCAATCCCTTACAGAAAAATTTTTAAAAGAATGTAGAATTAGGAATGATGAATTAGGATTGTTGAATGATGGATGTTGAATGTTGAAATGGATTCCAAAAAATCATAGGCTGGTATAGTGCGATAGCTGCTTCCTGTCCCGCATTTTAATTAATGTTGAATTCGCCGAAAAATCGCAACTCGTTTTTAATCATCCTGATACTCCAGAATATCCCCCGGCTGGCAGTCGAGTGCCTCACAAATGGCCTCAAGCGTTGAGAACCGGATTGCCTTGGCCTTGCCGGTTTTGAGTATGGAAAGGTTCGAGATGGTGAGGTCTACCTTTTCTGAGAGTTCGGTGAGGCTCATTTTTCGCTTGGCCAGCATTACGTCGAGATTTACGATAATGGCCATGCTTATACCGTAAGCTTTAAATCCTGATACATATCATGCCCTTTTTCGAATACCGCAGCCAGGGCAAAAAGTAAGAGCCCATATACAAACAGACCAAGATTAAAACTAATACCAAGGCTGATGGAAATCTTATGGACAATCAGTTCACTTTCTAATGGTACAACAAACAACTGAATAAATATCCAATAAAGTGGCGAGTATGCGATAAGTATTCCGGCTAATACTTTGAGAGGAGTAACATTTTTAGATGTAAAGACCTCGTCATTCAGTGTAGATTTAAGGATCATTCTTAGCTGAAAGAATCCGGTAAGAAACAGGGCTATTGAAATGAATAATGATAGTACTATCCCAATATAGCGTCCAAAATAATTGTCTATTATATACTCGGTATCCAGAGAAGCCGTGGCTGAATCTATCGTCGATATCGCGGATGATTCGATATCTGTTTGAAGAGTAACATAATCAGCATCTATGGGAACATTAATATTTAATGGCGCCATCGTGATACCAAAAGCATGCTTGGAAATGAAGAACCCAATGATTAGTATTGCGCCTATACACGATGCATACCACAGAAAATTGATAATGACGTAGGAAAAATAAACTGAATCTCTGTCTTTTAGTGAGTTCATAATCTATACCGTTAGTTTTTATTGTTTATAGAGGTTGGCTGCCCGTTTCAAGATTTCTGCAAAGATGTATAAAACCATTCCTGCCAACAGCATAGTAAAGTCGAAAGGAGGCAGTGCGGCCTAAACAATTTCCGTTTCAACAACCCGGCCCATGCAAAATGCACGACAACCCGAAGAAACGAGTGATCAGCTTCCGAAGATTTTCATATCGGAAAATAAAGTTACTTATTAATTATGCCCAATATCAACAATTATTTATTGATAATCAATAAATTTTTTCCTTTTAAAGAAAATTATTATGATTAGCTTGGTTCTCTCAAATCCTTGATAGTGCAATTTGTCCCACCACCAGCATTTTTTGTGCAGACACAAAAAAACCGGCTGACTCTTTCAAATCTTCCGGATTCAAAAATCAAGCATCTTATGACTACCATCAACACTTCAGAAATAAAAATCAACAATCATCAATCTAAAATCGCAAATCAAATTACTCCGCCCCGCCCATCAGCGGTTCATTTATGGAGCGGATGCTGGAATTGGGCAGCCCCTCGGGATTTTGCTTTTTGGAAATTTCCAGTGCGTCGATCACAATTTTGAGGTGCATCTCTTTCGAATTTTCATAGAAGGATTGAGCCGCTCCGCTCAGTTTGGGCTTGCCGTGCAGAGGCTTATCACTCACACAAAGCAGAGTGGCAAACGGCACCCGGTAGCGGTATCCGTTGGTGGCCACAGTGGCCGATTCCATATCAATGGCAACGCTCCGGCTCACATGAATTTCCTGCACCGTGCGCCGCTTCATAAATTCCCAGTTGCGGTTATCTGTGGTATAAACGGTTCCAAGCCGGTATTTCAAATTGTGCAGATCGAGTACTTCTTTCAGGTAAACATTCAGAAGGTGGTTAGGAGTGATGGGGATGTTGAGCGGAAGAATATCATCCAAGATTCCGTCTGACCGCATAAAGCCGGTGGCAAGCACAAAATCACCAATATCCTGGTGGTTTCTGAGTCCGCCGCAGTGGCCCACCATAACCATGGCATCGGGCCTCAGAACAGCCGCATGGTCGGAAATGGTTTTAGCATTCGACGGCCCCACCCCGATATTTACCAGAGAAAAGCCTTTGTTATCGGGCAGTTTGTGATGATAAGCAGGCATCTGTACAGGGCGGTCCGGTTTCTCACAATCGGGATAGAGCTTGTTGAAGACTTCCACATGCATATCGTAGTTGGTAAAGAGAATATAGCGCTGAAAATCCTCCGCATTGGTTCCCGTGTAATGCTCAAGCCGGTTCAGCGAAATATCGATGCGCTCCGGGCTGAACAGGAACAGTTTTTTCCGGGTGATGTCCCACTCGTCCTCATCGGCATTATCAAAAAGTGCAGGGTCTTCGAGGGTAACTTTCGGGCGCGCGGGGAACACTTTCAGTTCAGCGCCCTTTTCCAGCAGTTTTTTCATTTCACGCTTCAGATACCACCGATAGGCGCCTGGCAGAGCCATTTCTCCGGTAATGATCGGGTTGTGATCAGACCAGGAGCGTTTCACCATCAATTTTGGATAGTCGCCCTCTTGGTATATCTTTTCCATAAGGTCGCAGGCTTCTTCCACAACCTGCAACAGTTCATCTTCAGCCGAAAAGGAGTGCTGTGTAATTTCAATTCGTTTATCCATAAAAATTTTTTACTGAATGTCTGATTATTTCAAATTCTCAAAACCCAGATGGCAGGTGCTGGAAGATAAGAAAGTCTGCAAAACTACCATTTTTTCTGTTCATCAACTTAAGATTAAACCGGATCAAAAAGATGAAACGGCTGATTTTTTTGTACTCAAAGCTCCCGAGTGGACAAATGTGATTGCACTGACGCCCGAAAACCAGATTGTGCTGGTTGAGCAGTACCGCGCCGGCATCCATGAACCGAGCCTCGAAATTCCGGGCGGGGTGGTGGACCCGGGCGAAGAACCGCTGCAGGCTGCAAAACGGGAACTTCTTGAAGAGACCGGGTTCAGGTCAGGCAACTGGAAACCCATCGGCAAAACCAGCTCGAATCCCGCCATTTTCACAAACTATACGCATTTGTACCTTGCAGAAAATTGTGAAAAAGTTCAGGATCAGCAGACCGATGGCAATGAAGATATCCGCATACATCTGATGTCACTCAACGAATTTTTGAATCTGGTTAAAAACGGAACGGTACACCATTCTCTGGTACTGGCTGCTATTGCACAATTTTTGCTGATGGACTGAACAGAATTATAAGTACTGTTTTCTGAAAAACTGATCCAATTGGAGCACCGGTTTTTGTTTGTCGAAAAGTGCTTGCTCCTATTCAAACAGAATGTGTATACTATGAAACTGTTCAGGAAAATGGCCGAAGAAAGAACGAAAAGGCCGCCGGATTGGGTTATTAATCCCTAATTAATCAATAAAAAATCCAAGAAAATGATAGAAACAGGAAAAAAAATTGACACTAACTTTACACTTAAGGTTGTTGAGAATGGTGAAGAAAAAGAAGTCTCTTTTTCCGATCTGCTGAGCCGTCCGGCCATTGTATCCGTTTATATGAGAAATAATACCAGCGGCTGCGACAGGCAAAACCAAAGCCTGGCTGAGCATCAAAACTGGTTTGATGAAAAGGGATATAACCTGATTGCCCTGAGTAAAGATACCTGCGGATCGCACAAAAACTATGCTGAGAAATTCGGAATTAATTACATCCTGGCGTCAGATCCCGATTTCAAATTTGCAGAAGCAACCGGGTCAGTAGTTGAGAAAAAGATGTACGGCAAAACGTTCAACGCGCCGTCGAGATCAGCTTTTGTGATTGATACCGACGGCACGGTTTTGGGCATCATCGAAAAAATCGATACCAAAGCCCATGCCGAAGAGTTGAAAAAGCTGGTTGAGGAATTGGGGTGATGGAAGACCGAGGACCGGAGACCGAAGATCGTAGATAGAATATTTTGGATGGTAATCTGCTAATATCCACTGTTTCAGAATCGATTTGCCACTTCCGTCATCCGTCCCCGGTCTTCCGTCTCTGGTCTTCCATCTTCCGTCTCCTTTTTAAACCTATTTATTGAAACAAAAGAAACATATTAAAAATCACATGAAATCATTAGTCATTGTAGAGTCTCCAACAAAAACCAAAACAATCAAGAAATATCTGCCGAAAGATTTCGTGGTAGACTCGTCCATGGGGCACATCCGGGATTTGCCTTCATCCGCCAAAGAGATTCCTGCAAAGCTTAAAAAAGAGTCCTGGTCTAACCTCGGTATAAATGTTGAAGAGCGTTATGACCCCATCTATGTAGTACCCTCCGGAAAAAAGAAAATTGTTACAAAACTGAAAAAACAGCTCAAAGAGGCCGATGAGCTGATTCTGGCCACTGATGAAGACCGCGAAGGCGAGGCGATCTCGTGGCATCTTACCGAGCTGCTAAAGCCCAAAGTACCTGTAAAAAGGATGGTATTTCGCGAAATTACCAAAGATGCCATCCAGAAAGCACTGAAGAATTTCAGGGATATTGACATGAACCTGGTGCATGCACAGGAAACCCGCCGCATTGTAGACCGCCTTGCAGGCTACACTATTTCTCCGCTGCTTTGGAAAAAAATTGCTCCCGGACTTTCTGCAGGGCGCGTTCAATCAGTAGCTGTGCGTTTCCTGGTAGAACGCGAGCGTGAACGCCTGAAATTCAGGAGTGCCACCTATTATGACCTGAAAGCACTGCTGTCGAAAGAAAATGACAAAAGCAGGTTTAATGCAGATCTGTCTCACCTGAACGGCAAACGGCTGGCCAGCGGTAAAGACTTCAACGAAAATACCGGCAAACTGAAAAAACCGGACAGCGTTGTGCTGCTTGATGCAGAAAAAGCCGGAAACCTGCGTGACCTGCTGAATGAAGCCGATTGGGCCGTTTCGAACATTGAAGTGCGAAGTCAAAAAAGGAATCCGGCGCCGGCTTTCATTACATCCACGTTACAGCAGGAAGCCAACCGGAAGTTCGGTTTCTCCGCCCGTGATACGATGAGCATCGCCCAAAAACTGTACGAAAACGGACTCATCACCTACATGCGTACCGATTCGGCCAATCTTTCGGGTCAGGCTATTAATGCGGCGAGAAACGAGGTGGAAAAGCAATACGGTAAAGAATACTTGTTTGAAAGGGTGAGGAATTTCGGGAAGTCTAAGGGAGCGCAGGAAGCCCACGAGGCTATTCGTCCTGCGGGTTCAAGCTTTGTTCACCCCGAAAAAGCCGGGCTGAGTGGCCGCGAGTTCAAATTGTATGATTTGATCTGGAAGCGGACTATTGCCACGCAAATGGCTGAAGCCCAACTGGAATTCACCAATGTTACCATCACTGCCGAAAAAGATGGCACACAGGCTGATTTCAAAACCAGCGGCAAGAAAATTCTCTTTCCCGGATTTTTCCGTGCCTATGTGGAAGGCAGTGATGACCCCGAGGCCTCTCTGGAAAACCAGGAAATTTTCCTGCCTGAAATGAAAGAGGGTGAACCGGTTGAGATGCACGAACTGGAATCCATCTCACACGAAACCAAACCACCCGCCCGATACACGGAGGCAACATTGGTAAAAGAACTGGAAAAACAGGGGGTTGGTCGACCCAGTACATACGCCACGATTATCAGCACCATTCAGGATCGCGGATATGCCAAGAGCGACGGAAAAACTCTAATTCCATCGTACACAGCATTTGCGGTAACCGAACTACTTGAAGAGCATTTTCCGCATCTTGTGGACAGTGAATTTACCTCCGAATTGGAAGATAAGCTCGACGAAATCGCAAAAGGCGACTATGACCCGGTTTCTTACCTCGACAACTATTACAAGGGCGAAAAAGGACTGAAGAAACAGGTAGAAAAGCAGGAAGACAAAATTGATCCACAAAAAGCCAAAGTGCTTAAGCTTCCCATTGAGGGGCTGAACGGAACTCAAATTCATGTGGGTCGTTTTGGCCCTTATGTCAGAGCCCAGGATAATGGTGATGAAATTACCGCATCTCTCCCCGCCGATCTCGATGTGGGCGAACTTTCCCTGGAAAAAATTGAAGAGTTGTTAAAAGCAGAGCAGGACGGGCCCAAATCACTCGGCAAACATCCGGAGAGCGGAGAGTCTGTATTTGTTCTGAACGGCCGCTTTGGCCCGTATGTACAGCTTGGTGAAGTTACCGAGGAGAATAAGAAACCGAAACGTGTTTCACTGCTTAAGGGAATGAAGCCGGAAAACATTGATTTTGAAACCGCACTTCGCCTGCTGGAACTTCCCCGCACACTGGGCGACCACCCCGAAACCGGGAAAGTAGTTAAAGCCGGGGTTGGTCGATACGGGCCTTATGTGGTACACGACGGCACCTTCAAATCCCTGAAAAAGACAGACAGTGTTCTGGATATCGAGCTGGGCCGCGCCGTGGAACTGCTCAAAGAAAAAAAATCGAATAGGAGAAGCAGCTCGGCCATTCAGGATTTGGGTGCTCATCCCGAAACCGATCAGCCCGTAAAAGTGATGACCGGGCGTTATGGCCCCTATATCAAATACGGACGGAAGAACATTTCGCTGCCAAAAGGAACCGATCCCGAAAAAGTAACTATGGGCGATGCCGTCCGGCTGATTGAGGAGAAAGGCAAGAAATAAGGCTTTGCAGGGTGCAAGGAGCAGGCTGCAGGATGCACTGTGATCTGGTGCACAGAACTGAGGACCAACCTGACGGGGTTCCTGACAGAGTCCGGGATCAGGGGACAAGGTGCAGGGCGCAAGTGGCATATTCAAGGTGCAGGTTTGATGAGCTGATTTGTTGCACAGTAGATCTACGAAAAATTATTAGTCCTCAACAAAAAGTTTACTTTGGCTTTAACTCAACTTCCGCATACGACCGTTATATTTGCTATGACTTCGGTTGAATCTTATCCTGCTGCCCTAGCTCACGGATGTGCTCCATAGCCTGACGTGCCCTTTCGCCCTGTGTCCACTCTTACCGTATGGTGGCTTGGTTGTCTTTATCGAGGAGTTCACTGTACCTTAACGCTTCATCCCATCGACGCAGAGTGGGAATCACCTCGTTTGCAGAGCCTTTAGCCCGCCAGCGGCTTTCGATATACTTGGCCAGCCACAGACATAAGTAGTTCAGATAGATGTGGCCGATAATGCGGCGTTTCTTCCAGTGGCGAATAGGGCGAATCTCCAGGGTGGTTTTTGCCATTCGAAAGCATCGCTCAACGGCCATCAGGGATTTATAGTGCTGTTGGATCTGCCCGGCATCTGCTGCCTGTCGGGATAGGTTGGTCTGCAGCAGATAGTAGTGGCCCATGGCATCGATGGGCTGGGCCGCCTACCGGTCCAGGGTGAACCGCAGCCGCCAGCGGGGCGTGCCTTTGTCGTCACTGTACTGCTCAAAGTCAATTATCCACTGCCCGGTTTGTTTGTGGCGCTCCAGCAGCTTATGGTTGCGCCCATCTTTGCCTTTTCAGTTAACAGTAGAGGATTGAATGTACATAACACAATGATGCAACTACAACTATCAAATACAACACCTATTAACTTTTACTGAAGTTGAGCTAAGTAACAGAAGACTCATTGGGTCATGACCTTTGACCAGAGCCAAGATCTGTTTGTCCAGGTTTTTGATGATCGGGTCGTAGTGGTTAATCAACTGCAAATCGGTTTCTACAATGAGTTGCACGACGAGATCAGAAAAATGTCCCACAATATCCTTTTCCCGGCGGTGGTAGGGGCGGGAAATCGTATCCAGTGGCTTTAGGTTGTACTGCATCGAGGTATTCTGAATGTGGCTAATCAACTCAGCTCGTTTGCGTTCGAAGTGATTGCGTCGACGCATTAAATCTCTGGTGGCCCGCATTTCCGGTGGATAGACATAAGCTACCGGGAAGTTGCCTCCACGCAGTAGCCGGGCAATCTTCAGTGAGTCAATCCGGTCGTTTTTGGTCTTGACTCCGTGAATGGCCTTCATATAAAGAGCGTGTCCTAACACAAAGTCGATCCCTTCCTGCTCGCATAAATCGGCCAACCTGTACTAGCAAAAGATACATTCTACCCCTACGACAATATCTCTTCGTAAAGGCTCGATACCTTTTATAAACCGTTCAGGAAGCCAGGGTATATTTCTGTGACACACCTTTTTCCCAGTATTATCCCGGATGCATACGTACATCTTTCTTGCATGAAGATCGATTCCGCAGTAATATGAGTGTTGTTCATTATAGACTTTCATGGTTTTCCTCCTTGGGTTTATTTAAGGTTGTCCGAACCCGTAATTTACGAATCCGAGAGGAGGCCAAGAATAATATCATTCGCGAGCGGTTCGACCGGCACTATCTCGAAAGAGTTTACGGACTCAATCCTGATAATGTGGATATTCTCACACATGCCACAACAATAAAAGAGGGAAGCAACAGCCATTATGTTAGCATGCGAAATTTTATTGTGAACAGAGATATGTCTGTACCGGCGAATTTCGAAGAAGTGCAAACCCGCATGGATGTAGAAAATTACCTGGATTATTACAGCGCTCAAATCTATTACGGAAACTCCGACTGGCCGCACAACAACATCGATTTTTGGAGATATTCGACACCATACAACCCCGATGCACCTAAAGGCCTCGACGGCCGGTGGCGGTGGTTTTTGTATGATGTGGACCGCTCCCTGGGCTACAGCACCGATGCAACATTCGACATGATTGACTGGATTATTGCCGAACGAAGTCCGGTAAACAATCAAATTTGGCCCAATCAGCTTTTCCGGAACCTGCTCGAAAACCAAACGTTTTTTGAATCACTGGTCAACACCGTTTCTGATCATCTCAATACGGCATTTTCGACAGAACGGGTTTCTTCCGTGATCGACAGCCTCAGATCCCCGCTGGCACCTGATATCGGAGAGCACATCAGCAGGTGGCGCAATCATGGCAGTGTAAATAACTGGAACAACTGGGTACAGAGAATGCATAATTATGCCCAAGACCGGCCGGGTTATCTGCGTCAGCACATCAAAAACCACTGGCCGGTAGGTGATGATGTGCCGCTGACGGTTGATGTTTCAAACCCGGAGCGGGGATATGTTCAAATTAACCGTACGGATCTGCTGCCCTCAACACCCGGAATTTCCGGTGAGCCTTACCCGTGGACAGGTGTCTATTTCAGCGAAATTCCCGTCACTCTTACCGTTCACGAACATTTCGGGTTTCGTTTCTCTCACTGGGAGGTTGGTGATGATCAAATATACCAGAAGGAGATTTCAATCAAACCGGGAGAAATCGGCCATGTTACCGCCGTATTTGAGGAGCGCCTTATCACCGAAATTGAACCATACCCGGTTTCCGATGGACTTTTTCTTTTTTCTGAATGGGATGAGAACGAACTGGCCGATACATTCCCGGAATCGATGGGTTTTGTTTTTATGAGCGAAAGTGATCCCGGTTTGGATGCTTCTGTTGCCGGGCTTACATTCGGCGCTTATAATCATGATTCCAGAACGCGCATCAACGGGCTGGGTGAGGATGGGTTTGCATTCATCAATACATCAAACCCCGACGGAAACCCCGGATACCCGGGCACACGGCTTGGCGGGGCCCTTCTTATCCTTGATACCCGGAATGTTTCCGGAGTGGAGGTAGGTTTTGAAGCGGGTACGGTTCGACCAAATTCGCGGGCTTACAATTTGCGTCTTCAGTACCGAATCGGAAGCGAAGGAGATTTTGAGGATGTTCCGGATGAGGATGGAAATCCCGTTGAATACCTGCGTAATGAGGAAGAGTGGCATTCGGAATTTATCGGCCCGGTGACATTGCCGGGAGATGCCATCGGGCAAGAGCGAGTTGAACT
>SLPZ01000038.1 GCA_007131725.1 Balneolaceae bacterium | reverse complement strand
GTTTGATAGGGGCTTCCCACGGGAATGGCAATAATTCCGCCGGGATTGAGCTGTTCAATAAGTGGCGGCGGAATGTGTCCGGCAGCCGCCGTTACAATAATTTTGTCAAATGGGGCATGCTCTTCCCAGCCGTAGTAACCGTCGGCTATTTTGGTTTCAATGTTGTAGCCCAGCTCTTCGTACACTTCGGCGGCCTGCACTCCGAGAGGTTCTACAATTTCAATAGAATAAACGTAGGGAGTGAGCTCCGAAAGTACGGCTGCATGATAACCGCTGCCGGTCCCGATTTCCAAAACTTTGTCGCCCGGTTCAATTTCAAGCAATTCAGCCATCAGGGCCACAATGTAAGGCTGAGAAATGGTTTGTCCGTGCCCGATTGGCAGCGGATTGTTCTGATATGCATTTCGCTGTTGAGCTGACGGCACAAATTTATGTCTCGGAACATTTCTCATAGCTTCAATCACATCCTGATCAGTGATTCCCTGGCCGATAACCCCGGTTTGAACCAGCCGGTCGCGTTCATCCTGGCGTTCATCGGTTCGGGGACGATCCCATTCAAGTGTATCGGCAGAAACGAATGCAGAATATTGTTCAGATTGCAGTTCAGAAAGTAACGGATTGGCATTTGCTGATTGAAAAGCGAGGCCTGCGGCAACGATAAAAATCAGGAGTGAAGTGGAGAAAATTTTCATAAATCAAAAAAATTAATATGAACTGTTTAGTGGATGTATTTTCTTAAATGTGGATTCTGTCAACTGAAAAACACCTTCTTAAAAATTATCGCCCTGATAACCACAAAGTGTACAGCAATACAAAATGTGCATAATGCAATAGGTAATCAAAAAAATCCATGTGTATCTAAAGATGTACACTTGTTACCAAATTTCATAACGAAAATGATTGACTCAGATTACAGATATGGCGGATTGAATAAGATTAAAAAGAACGTGAATTTGAGATAAAATTAGAGGTATCGTCAGTTTGAGCGCAGTTTCAACCGTTCTTAGGTTGGAACGAAGTCGAAAACTCCATATTTCGACTGCATGCCGCCTGTCCCGATTTTACTATTCAAATCTGCCGGTTTGATGGTAATAAGCGGATGTGATTAATTATCGCTTCAAACGTATGTACTTCAGAATTTCGGATAATTGGTTTGAGTGTTATAACCGAAGATGAAAAGCCTGTTGTATTTAATGAGGTTTTAGTGAAAAATGATCAAACAGGAGGCATCTTCTGCCAAAATCCGTCATTCCTGACTTGATCAGCTCATTTTTTGCACACGCAGCGATAGCGGAGTGAAATTTCTAAACGTTGTACCAGGACATTTCTATGCAAAAGGTGGAGCTCCTGTGTCGGAGCAGGGGATGACCATTTGAGGTGCGGGATGAGGCCCTTTTTGAACTACAACACCTTTATATCACCAAATTCAACGATCTTATATCGATCTCAAGGTATATAATATTCCGCTAATGCATCAAAGACAAAATCGGACGGGAATCTCTTCTTCAACTTATCTTTAGGGCCTCAAACGATACAATAAGTGTTGAAGAGGAATTTTTAATTTGGGATGATAGCCGACACGTACAAGAACTGACCGGCCATATTCAATTGATAATTGAGTAAATTAGCTGCAATCAAAAAACGAAACCGGTTTCTGTTTTCCGAAATTATTCTGGAGTCACTTCAGAAACATCCATCGGCATATTAATTGAGATTGAATTAAAAGGCTCTTCGAATCTCAATAGCAGGTCAATCTCTTTATCTGAAGAGCGTGCCTCACCGTCTACTTCATATTCAAGAATAACTCTTGTGAGCCGGTCGGCAGAAAGGCTGTAAATCTCTGTTGAAATATTTCCCTGATCGTCGGATGTAAATTCATCAAAGCCGGCAGGCTGGGCAAATCCCTCGACGTCAAATAGTACAAAGACCTCAAAGTTTGAAACCGGATCTCCTGTATCCTGGTCAATCAGTGTCATATTAATTTCTGCCACAGCATCCTGTGAGGCTTGTGAATCGCCGCTGTCGAGGCATGAAGTCATAAAAATCAACAAAAAAATCGACAGTGCTGTTATTAGAGTTTTGTTCATAATAAAATTATTGAGTTAGAAACTTGTTTAACTATGCACTTTATACACGTCAACGAACTGTAACACCCATTCATATATAAAAATTCAGACTTCCGCCGCTTTTCTGCAAATTGTTTCATATTCAGATAGGCATTTAGTCCTGTTTGTATTTGAACAGGTTTTCGCTACCGACTTTTTCTTCAGCCTGGCTAAGTGCATAGGCGCTTTCAAAAAGAACAATAGGATTGCCCTCAATATCTTTGGTGATATGAGTTGAGTAATTATTTTCGAGCTTTTGTATGATTTCTTCGTTTTTATTAGGTAGCCATCTTGCCGAATGATACGTTACCGGCTGTTGATTCAGATCCACGCCATATTCAGCCTGCATTCGGTGTGTTACCACATCAAACTGCAAAACTCCGACGGTACCCAGCAGCAATTCATTTCCAACTCCGTTGGGTACTTCAAAAACATGAACAACTCCTTCTTCAGAGAGCTGTTTTAATCCCTCGCGCAACTGCTTTCGTTTAAACGGATCTTTGGTTGATACTTTCATGAAATGTTCGGGAGTGAAGAGGGGAATCACATTAAAATGCACCGGCTTTTTTGAGTGCAGGGTTGAACCGATCTTAAAAAAACCGGGGCTGAAAAGTGAAACGATATCACCCGGAAACGCCTCTTCCAGAATATTCCGTTCGTCTCCCATGAGGGTGTGGGGGGTGCTCATTTTAATTTTTTTCCCGGTTCCGGCATGAACGGCTTCCATACCACGTTGAAATTTACCGGAGGTAATCCGGACAAATGCCGCACAGTCGCGGTGGTCAGGATTCATGTTTGCCTGAAGCTTGAAAATAAAACCGCTGAACGGCTCATCGAGTGAACGCAATTCATTCTTCTCATCCGGATAAGGCTGAGGGGTGGGTGCCAGGTTTTGAAAATAGTTCAGGAAAACATCCAGCCCGAAATTGTTCAATGCCGAACCGAAAAAAACCGGTGATGCTTCCCCTTTTTGAAATGCATCTTTATCCATGTCGGCAAACATGTCTTCAATCAGAAGAATTTCTTCCCTGAGCTGATCCTTTTCAGTTTCAGAGAGAGAGCTTTTTTTCAGTCCCTCTTCCAGGTTGTAGATACCGGCTTCTGCTTTCTGTGCTCCGTGCTTCGATTTGATATAAAGATGCAGCTCTTTGCCGATGAGATCGTAAATACCCTGAAATTTTTGTCCATAGCCCACAGGCCAGTTGGCTGGAATGGCCTCAATGCCAAGGCGGTTTTCGATGTTGCTCAACACCTCAAGAGGTTCCATACCGGGCCGGTCGCATTTATTTACGAAGGTAATTACGGGCACCTGGCGCATTTTGCAGACTTCGAACAGTTTTTCCGTCTGTTCTTCAACGCCTTTTGCAACATCAATTACCATCAGCCCGCAGTCGGCGGCTACAAGGGTTCGCAGTGTGTCTTCAGAAAAATCTTTGTGGCCCGGGGTATCCAGCAGGTTGTATTTGATGCCGTCTTTCTCAAACCGCAGAACGGATGAAGTAACCGAAATCCCACGCTCTTTTTCAATGGCCATCCAGTCGGATGCAGCATAGCGGTCGGCTTTTCTTTGCCGGATTGAACCCGCTTCGTGAATTGCACCGCCATATAGGAGCAGTTTTTCGGTAAGAGTTGTTTTCCCTGCATCCGGGTGTGAGATGATTGCAAATGTTCGCCGTTTTTTTGCTTCTGCAAGAATATTATTGCTGCTTACGGCTGTATCGGTTTGAGTCATATAAATAGCTTCAAAAAAAGTTTACAGACCAATAAATATAAGGAATTTGTGTGATGTGTTCATTGAAAATTGAATCTCCAAAACGGAGTACAGATTTCGTGATTTTGAAGTTATTTCCAGAATTTTCGAAGAGAATTAGCAAAGTCAAGAAGAAAAAGACGGAAAACAGCCATTTCAGCGTGTTTATAAATAGTTTTACAAACTTGTGTTTTGCAGGGTTGAATGAGGTGCCATTTTTTGCATAACCCAATTTATAATGGATAAAATTCTGTTTTTTCACCCCGTGAAATACCTGAAAGGCAATTTAAACTATATTATATAAAGTAAACCAAATTTAAAAAATGTTAATCAGTCAGTATTTCTGCTTGTAGCATAAGGTGTATTATTTTATATATCACAATGTATTTGTTAAGTTATATCCAGCATTGAAATCTAAATAAACAAATGGAGTATTATGAAGACAGGAAAGAAGTTGTCATCAATTATTGCAACATTATTTGCATTTGTATTTCTGGCAGGGCTGAATACAGCTATTGCACAAGACAGTGTAGTTGATGTTATCAACTCAAGTGAGGATCATACCATACTTTCTGAACTATTAGTAGAAACCGAACTTGACAATGTAATTGCACAGCAAGGGCCATTTACAGTGGTAGCTCCCACCGATGAAGCATTTGAAGCCATGGGAGATGAGCTGGATCAGCTAAGAGAAAATCCGGAAGCACTGCAAAATCTTGTAATCGGTCACCTGTTTCAGGGTGAAGTAACGGCTGAAGAAGCTGAACCAGCACTGGGAATTTCCGTTGAGACGGGAGATATTCCGGCATCAAACGGTTTGGTACACGTTACAAATGAAGTTATCCGCAACTAAGGAATAATTTTTGATCCCACAAAGTCGCTTCTCTTAACAGAGGGGCGGCTTTTTTTTGGCAATATCTACCGCCTACCCATTTTATAGCCGCTTGTCTGCATTGATGAATTGGTAAATTTAGTGTTTGATCGATTTATTCGGTCTGTTGAAAAGTGAGGCAGTATCTCATTAGAGGGAACTTTCTTCGAAAGGAATTCGTCACTCACTCCTCGTCAGACCGCTCCACCCGGTCAGACGAATGTTGGGGGGTGTACTTCATTTGGGGGGAATTCGTCAGACGAACTTCTTGTGCGGAGCCGCCTCATTCAATCGGAAAAGTGTATTGGAAAAAATTTATTGCCATTATTTATTCGTCAGACGAAGGGTTATTCTCATTTTTCCAGGAT
>SLPZ01000070.1 GCA_007131725.1 Balneolaceae bacterium | reverse complement strand
CCGCCTCCAACATCTGTGGCTACAACCGACAGGCCAACATGATAACTTTTCATGTTCCGGCTGCCTACATAGTAATCATCACCTCCCTTGTTTTTTCGAAAAAAATAATAGCCAAAGGCAAGCAAACCGATTACGTAAACTACAAACAGGGACAGGTCAACGGGATGCATAACTGCATGGCGGGCTTGATGAAAATTCTACTTTTATGTAAAAACAGATAACAAAAAAAGCGTTATTAAGGCCGGTTCTGATTTAATTATGAAAGGTAAGGGCTTAAACTGCAAGCTTCAAATGATATCCCGATTATGTTTTATGTGCTGATATTATAAAGTGTGAATAAAGCAGGGATTAAGTTTGATACGTATTTGGCATTGCACTTGTAAATCAAAGCGTTCGAATTGAGTATAGTCTCTGCAGATTGAGAAGCATCGCCTTTTTTGTGGTTATTTCTTTTCTTGCCGCACTTGCCAGCTCAATGTGATCGTTTATTTAGAGCTTTTTCCATCAGCTAAATGCCCAATAAACACTTTTGATTTGGAAAAGCTGGTGGACTGGAATCTTTTTCCAAACCATTCCCCCGTAATTTTTCTGTTAAGCCCCACCCATTAAAAAGCTGACTGTGTTCAAGTGATAAGTGCAACAGCTTGATTCTTCCTTATTAAAATAATTCAAAAATTATTTCACCAACTTTTTCGGCATTTCTGTGTAGTGATTGGAAACCTTTGAAAAAAAAGACTCGTACAGAAATTCAACAGTTAATGCTTTTTGAATTTTTTAAAAACAGAATCATGAAAAGAAAACGAATCTGGATTACACTCATCATCTTAGCCGTTTTTGGAACGGGAGCCTTTTATTTTTTGAACAACAATTCCGATAAAAACGGCAATGAACTGCCTCCCCATGTCAAAGCAGAAATCGGGACGGTGATTGAAAAAGCTCTTGCTGTCGGGAATATTGAGCCCGAAAACGAGATTGAAGTAAAATCTAAGATATCGGGTGTTGTGAGCAAAATATTTGCCGAACCCGGCGATTATGTGCGGGAAGGCCAGCCGCTGATTGAAGTACGCCCCGACCCAACCCCGCTCGAACTTGCCGAAGCCAAACGAAACCTGGAACGAACCGAGCTCGAGAAAGAAAATCTTGAAAAAGAACTGGCCCGGATGCGGTCACTGCGAGAGCGGAACCTGGTTTCGCAGCAGGATTACGAACAGCTTGAGCAGCGCTATAACGATGTAAAAGTGCGTATGCAGATCAACCGGGAGCGCCTGCAACTGCTGGAATCCGGGAGAATATCAATCGGCGATACGGTGATAGAATCGGTCATACGGTCACCAATCAACGGATATATTTTGGAAAAGATGGTGGATATCGGCGAACCGGTAGTTCCGCTTACTTCATACCAGGCAGGTACGCCTTTAATGAGCATTGCCGGAATGGACCGGTTGCTGTTTAAAGGCACGGTGGATGAAATAGACGTGGGCAAACTGGAAGAAGGCATGCCGGCCGAAATAAAAATCGGGGCGCTTCCCGGTGTGAAAGTTTTGGGAGAGGTTTCCAGGATTTCACTGAAAGCACGGCAGCAGGATAACGCTACCGTTTTCCCGGTTGAAATTACCATCACCGACACAAACGGCACTGTTTTGCGGGCGGGATATTCTGCAAATGCCGATATCATCATCGAACGGGTAGACAGTGTGCTCACCATACCTGAGCGGGTGATAACCATGCGCGATGGCAGGGCTTTTGTTGAGGTGCCAGGGAAAAATCAAACAGAACGTATAGAAAAAGAGATTGAGATCGGGCTGAGTGATGCTATTACTGCCGCCGTGAAAGACGGCCTTGAAGAGGGCGAAATAGTGCTGGAGAAACCACTCCGAACTCTTACAGTTCGATAATTTCAGAGCAGAGACGTTCATGTCAATTTCAAGCCTCATATCAGATCTCTACAGAAACCTGAGCAGCCAGAAACTCCGCAGTTTTCTCACCATTTTCGGGATCATGTGGGGAACGGCAACCCTGATTTTACTGCTCGCTTTCGGCATTGGTTTTCGCGACCAGACCGTTCTGAATATGCGCGGGATGGGAGATCAGCTCGCCATTATGTTTCCCGGGCAGACTACCAAAGCGTTTGAAGGCTATGGAATCGGACGCCCTGTGCGGTTTCGTGAGGCAGATGCCTGGATGCTGAGAAACCAGATCCCGGATTTGGATGTGGTTACCCCCGAATATATGCGAAACCTCAGGATTTCTTATGGAGAGAGCCGCCGTAATACAACGGTGGGAGGTGTGTACCCGGTTTACTCGGACATTCGCAACATATTTGAAACGGATGGAGGCCGCTGGCTGAATGATAAAGACCTTGAAGAGCGGCGCCGGGTTATTTTTCTGGGCAACCGGCTGGCAGAAAATCTTTTCGGAGATACAGATCCTGTTGGCAAACAGGTGATGATGGATTCTACACCGTTTACCGTGATTGGTGTGATGCAGGACAAAATTCAGAACTCATCCTATTCCCAGCGCGATTACGACCGCGCATTCATACCCGCTACCACTTTTTCCACGATGATGGGCACCGACAGGATCAGCATGATTCTCTATACTCCCAGAGATCCGGCACTGATCGAATCCATTCAAACCCAGATTTATGAAGTGATGGGGCGTAAATATCGTTTCGACCCCTCAGACCGCGACGCCATCGGAATCTGGGATACCAATGAATTCAGCAAGTTTCTCAATGTTCTGTTTTACGGCATCAATGGATTTTTGGCATTGATTGGGTTTTTTACACTTGCAGTGGGTGGCATCGGAGTGGCAAATATCATGTTTGTAGCTGTTCAGGAGCGGATGAAAGAGATCGGGATTCGCCGTTCAGCCGGGGCCAGAAGATTTCACATAATGGGGCAGTTTTTTACGGAAACCTTTTTGATAGTAGGTATAGGCGCTGCGGCCGGCTTTTTAACCGGTTGGCTATTGACTGAATTGACCCAGAACCTGCCGATTCAGGAATTTGTAGGCTCACCCTACTTTTCGTCGGAAGTTGGATTGATAGCATTTGTTGTTTTGGGAGTTGTGGGATTCTTATCCGGCCTTATGCCCGCCTGGAGGGCATCACGCCTTGATATTGTTGAATGTTTACGGAGATGACCCACCCCCAGCCCCTCCCTATCCCGACAGAAATGCGTCGGGACAAGGAGGGGAGTAAAACAAAGTATAATTGAATGATGAGTTTGAACAAAGAAAATCACATTTTAACAGGATTTATATGTGGCTGACCATTATCAGAGAATTTTTTACAGACCTTTATAAGCAGAAACTGCGATCGTCTTTAACGCTGATAGCCATTGCCTGGGGTACACTTTCTGTGGTGTTGCTGCTTGCCTTTGGCCGGGGCCTGGGAACAGCTTTGATGGAAGGAATGCTGGGTGCGGGGAACCAGGTGATCATGGTTTATGGCGGCCAGACAAGCATGGCTCATGAAGGGCACCCTGAGGGGCGAAGAATCAGTTTTGTGGAAGAAGATGTTTGGCTGATTGAAAGAGCTGTGCCTGCAATTTCACACGTAAGCCCGCAGTATGGCCGGGGCGGAACCCGCCTTCAAACCGAGCTCGCCACAACCACTACATACATGGAGGGAGTGAACCCCGACTTTGAAATTATGAGAACCATGTACCCTGCTGCCGGCGGCCGGTTTATCAACGAAAAAGATGTGGATGAAGCCAGGCGCGTACTTTTCCTGGGAGATGAAATCGCGCAGCGGCTTTTTGGTGAAGAAAACCCAATTGGCCAGGAGGTGAAACTGGATAATGTGCCGTTCACGGTTGTGGGGGTGATGCAGTCTAAAATGCAGACTTCGATGAATTTCGGACCGGATGCGATGAGAGCCATTATTCCGTATACAACGTTCCGGAATATCTACGGACACAGGTATGTGGGCTCGATGCTGATTCGCCCCACCGACCCCTCAATGCAGGAAGAAATTGTAGCCGGAATCCGTTCGGTGATGTCTTCCAAATATAAATTCCACCGCGATGATGAGCAGGCCATGCCGATGTGGGATTTCATAGAAATGGAAGAGATGAATCAAACTGTTGCCACAGGGATGGAAATTTTTCTGTTCACCATAGGCTTTTTTACGTTAATGATAGCCGGAGTAGGTGTGGCAAACATCATGTTCGTGATTGTGAAAGAACGAACCCGTGAGATCGGCATCAAACTTGCGGTGGGGGCACGGAAAATTCACATCATTGTGCAGTTTGTTTTTGAATCGCTCTTTATTTCATTCATGGGAGGATTTCTTGGCCTGGCCATTGCAGTTTCAATTGTGCAGGGTGTACTGGCACTTAACATGACCGAAGGGCCCGGTGAATTTCTCGGTAAACCGGAAATATCCGCACTGGCTGTTTTAGTTACTGTTTCGGTGCTTGTGCTGATCGGGCTGATTGCCGGTATTTTTCCCGCAATGAAAGCGGCGAAGGTTGATCCGGTTGAATCGCTCCGGTATGAGTGATATTATTTTGAAAGTTAAATATCATTGAGGCAGAAGTGTCCGGCCCGGGATGCATAAATGGCTTCACTGATACTTTTAGTACATGTTTCTGCCTGTCGAAGATTCCGTGCTTCCTTCTGTTAAATTCCACATTTTTCCGTACATATCAGCATTAATGTGAGAAGACAAAACCCTGAATAAATCGGCTGAAAGATAGTGGGATTAATATTGTATCTTTACGACCCAATAAGTACTTCTTGTATTGAAAAGCAGATGTAAGCAGGTTATCTTTCATCAGTAAAAAATAATGGAGATAATTCTGTAAAAGTATACTTCAAACTGCTTATTGCCAGTGTAAAAAAACATGAAAAGCAACCGAAGTGATTTGGGATAATTGCAATAGGTGATATAACATGTTTAAATTCATTTCAGGAAGGCTGATTTAAAAAAACTTTTTCTTTAACACGTTCAGGAGAAGCTGCTTTTTATTTGTCATAATCAATTTTTTGTGCAGGACCAAGTATAGAAATTCAATAATAGATGAAAGATAAATTAAAATTACTTGATTATTGGCGAGAACGATATCCGAAAAAATTTCCGTCTGAAAACGCGATTTTTTCTAAAGTAAAAAAAGGGGACAAAATATTTATTGGTACCGGATGCGGTGAACCGCAATATCTTGTCAGTGCCCTGGTAAAGTTCGTTGAAAAACATCCCAAAGCAGTACTTGATGCTGAACTGATGCAGGTATGGACACTCGGCGTTGCACCGTGGAAAGACGATCGATTTGATTATAACATCAGGCACAATTCATTTTTTATCGGAGACGACACCAGGGATACCGTGAATGCCGGATTGGCCGATTATACGCCCATATTTCTTTCAAGGGTTCCCGAACTGCTTAAAGACAGAGTTATAGACATTGATGTGGCAATGTTTCAGGGTTCAATGCCGGATAAAAACGGATTTATAAGCCTTGGCATAAGCGTTGACATCACCAAAGCGGCCATAGAGTCTGCTGATATGACTATTGCCCAATTAAACCCGCGTATGCCTCGTGTGCACGGTGATACTTTTGTTCATATCAAAGACATAGATTATGCGGTTTATAAAGAACAAGAGCTGATCGAATATATCCCACAGGCACCCGGACACATTTCGCAGCGAATTGGAAAATATGTTGCCAGAATTATTGAAGACGGTGACACGATACAGCTTGGTTACGGAAGCCTGCCCAATGCTATTCTTGCCAATATCGTGGATAAAAAGAATATCGGAATTCATACAGAACTGCTTACCGACTCAATGATAGATCTTATAGAGAAAGGGGTTATAAATAACTCCAAAAAAAGCATCGATCGTGGAAAAACCGTTGCAGCCTTTTGTATGGGAAGTACAGAAACATATGATTATATTGATGATAATCCCGGAATTGAGTTTAAAGAAATCAGTTATACAAATAACCCTTTGGTAATTGCAGAAATTGATGATATGACTGCAATTAATGCAGCACTGCAAGTAGATCTTACAGGGCAATCCACTTCGGAGTCTATCGGCAGCCAGTTTTACAGCGGAATTGGCGGACATGCCGATTTTATGAGAGGGGCGAATCTTTCAAAAAACGGTAAAACCATTCTTGTTCTTGAGTCTACGGCGAAAAATGAAACCATTTCACGAATTGTTCCTTTTCTCGACAGCGGCGCAGGTGTTACACTAAATCGCGGGGATATTAATTACATCGTTACGGAATTCGGGACAGCTTACCTACATGGCAGGAATATTCGTGAAAGGGCAATGGATATTATCGCAATTGCTCATCCGAAATTCAGAGCCGAACTTATAGAAAAAGCAAAAGAACTTAATCTGATTTATAAAGATCAGGCCTATATACCGGGCAAACGAGGAGAATATCCAGAGCATCTCGAAACTATCAGGGAAAGTACTTCAGGAATGATTCTCAACTTCCGTCCGGTCAAAATTAACGATGAACCGCTTATCAAAGATTTCTTCTATTCATTGTCCGACAAAAGTTTTCAGAGGCGATTTATGTCATCAAACAAGGAAATGCCTCATTCACGCAGGCAGGATTTTGTTGTGATTGATTACACCAAAGAATTGACGCTTCTTGCTTGTATCGAAGTAAGTGGAAAGGAAGTTGTAGTAGGCATGGGACAAATTTTCAAACATCCCGGGGGAAAAATTGGTGAAGTTTCCTTTGCGGTCAGAGACGATTACCAAAATCAGCATATTGCCACCGACATGCTCAGTTATTTGACTGAAATTGCAATTAGTGATGATATGGAAGGTTTTACAGCCGAAGTACTTGTTGAAAATAAGCCGATGCTCAGGGTCTTTGAAAAGATGGGATTCGATATAGAAAAAAAAGTAGAAAATGGTACCTACGAGATTTTAATGAAATTTGATGATTGGAAAGATGAAAGAAAAAATTAGCACTCTTTTTGAGCCTGAATCCGTCGCTATAATAGGGGCGTCGCATAATCCCGGAAAAATCGGATATACAATTCTGAATAATCTGGTAAAAGGAGGTTATAAAGGGCGTATTTATCCGGTAAATCCATCCGGTGGCGAAATCCTTGGAATACAGGTTTCTAAATCTATTAAAGAGATTGATGACGAAATAGACGTGGTTTCTTTGGCAATACCTGCCAAATATTGTTTGGAAGCAGTAAAAGAGTGTGCCGAAAAAGGAGTCAAACATATTCAAATTATCAGTTCCGGCTTTTCTGAGATTGGCAATCACAGGGAAGAACGCGAAATTGTAAATATTGCAAAAGCTTCGGGAATGAGAATCCTGGGGCCGAATATTTTTGGCGTGTATTCGGCTGAGGCATCTATGAACCTTACCTTTTCCGCATCTGATATCAAAGAGGGCGGGGTCGCTATTCTTACACAAAGTGGTGCACTCGGCATAGCCATGATTGGCAGAACTGTTGTGGATAATATGGGCCTCTCTGCAATCGTGTCAACAGGAAACAAGAGTGATATAGATGAAGCGGACCTTCTCGAATATCTTGGAGATCATGAGAAGACCAAAGTTATAATGATATACATTGAAGGGGTGAAAAATGGAGAAAGATTACTCCAGGCCCTTAAAAATACGGCACTGAAAAAACCTGTAATTGTGATAAAAGCCGGACGTTCCGAACGCGGAGCAATGGCTGCTGCTTCTCATACCGGCTCTCTGGCCGGCCTTGACGCCATTTTTGACTCGGTAATGAAACAGTATGGCGCATTGAGGGCGGAGAGCCTCGAGGAAGCATTTAACTGGTGCCGGTTCCTGTCTTTTGCTCCTGAACCGTCTGGCAAAAATACTGTTATTGTAACAAATGGCGGTGGCATTGGGGTATTGGCTACCGATGCCTGCGAAAAATATGGGATCAAACTTTACGATGATCAGACTGTGTTGCGCGAAACGTTCGAAGGCGCCACTCCTTCATTCGGCTCTACAAGAAATCCAATCGACATTACCGGCGGGGCTAAAGCTGAAGATTACAAGGCCGCTCTCAATGCACCGGTTAAATGCGATAAAATTGATTCCACCCTGATGCTTTATTGCGAAACAGCGGTTTTTGATTCCGAAAATATTGTTCCGATGGTGCGTTCGACCTACGATAGTCATTTGAAAACAAATAAACCGGTTTCTTATGCCATTGTGGGCGGCGAATCGGTAGAAGGTGCGATTAATGAACTTAACCGGCAGAATCTTCCGGTTTTTCGTGATGTTGAACCGGCAGTTTCATGCATGGGAGCTCTCTATAAATACAGTCAGTTTAAAAACAGAAAAAAGCCGAAGTTTACCAAGCCGGATATTAATATTGACGAAATAAACTCTGTAATAGACAATGCCATTGCAGATAATCGCACGTTTTTACTCATCGATGAAGCACAGGCTGTAATGAATGCCGCCGGTATACAAATTCCTGAAATGATTATTGCAAATAATATTGAAGCGGCGGTAGATGCGGCCGAATCGATCGGGTATCCTGTGGTTATGAAAGTGGTATCCAAAGATATCATTCATAAAAGTGATGCAGGCGGGCTTGCTCTCGATCTTGAAGACAAGTATGAAGTGATGGATGCCTATGAGGCCATTATGAAAAACTGCAAGGCCTATGATCCAACTGCACATATAGCCGGGGTGGAGGTAACCGAAATGGTTGGGTCAGGACTTGAAATGGTAGTTGGCGCTGTCAGAGATGCGGCTTTCGGGCCTGTGGTAATGTGCGGGCTTGGCGGAATCTATGTTGAGGTTATGAAAGATGTTGCTTTTCGTTCGTATCCGCTAAATGCCGAGGAAGCTCGCCGTATGCTGCAGGAGGTTAAATCATACCCGCTGTTGCTGGGCGTAAGAGGCGAAGAAAGAAAAGATATTAATGGTGTCATCGATACCATACTGAAAGTGGGAATGATTCTCAACGAATGTGACAGAATTTCGGATATTGAGATTAATCCGGTGGTAGTATATGAGGAAACTAAAGGGCTCAAAGCTCTTGACGTAAGAATTTTATTAAAAAAAAGTAAGGAGGAATAATTATGAATAGTGTGGTCTTTGCATCGATTAAAGAGGGAGCCGGAAAAACTTCCATTATGGCCGGTATTATGGCTTCCATGGGAAAAACCTATGGATATATTAAACCTATCGGCGACAGATTAATATATAAAAGAAAGAGAAACAGAGATTACGATTCGAATCTAATAATCGATTTGTTCGGATTGTCTGAAGAACCCGAAAGTATTACACTTGGTTTTGACCATTCGAAACTGCGATTTATGTATCATGACGAAGACATAAAAAATGCAGTTGTAGAACTGACTGGCAAAGCGGGCAAAGACAGAGATGGTGTTTTTATCGAATCAGGAAAGGATATATTCTATGGAGCATCCATAAAACTTGATGCACTATCTCTTGCTCGCTATACGGATTCTTCTTTAGTGCTGGTAGTAAGCGGGAAATATGAATCTATACTTGATGAGCTTTCATTTGTGCATACCAACTTCAAGATTAAAGACATCAAAATGTCTTCTGTTATCATTAACAAAGTTCATGATATAGATGAATTTGAGAGTCTCTATCTTAAAAAAATACAGGATATGGGATTCAATGTACTGGGAATTCTTCCATACCAGGAGCAATTGAGCAACTACACGGTTAGTTATCTTGCCGACAGGCTTTATGCCAAAGTGGTAGCCGGAGAAAAGGGAATGGATAATACCGTAAAAAATATTTTTGTGGGAGCCATGTCTACCGGGAAATCCCTAAGAAGTCCTCTTTTTTCTAAAGAAAATAAGTTTCTCATTACCAGCGGAGACCGAAGTGATATGATTGTTGCCGCTCTTGAAAGTGATACTGTGGGAATTCTATTAACCAATAATATTTTACCACCGTCAAATATCATATCTATGGCAAATGAGAAAAATATCCCGTTATTATTGGTTAAAATGGATACCTATGCTGCATCAAGACAGGTAGGCCGTATGGAAACTCTGCTTTCACGGGATAATAAAGAAGCGATTCAATTGCTTTCTGAGTTGGCCGGTAAATACATCAAAATCGATAAATTGTCAGAGTGAGGATATCTATCTGAGACTGGATATGACTTTTTTCAGTGCAACTCTTATCAGAATTGCCACTGGAATAAGGAAAAACACGAAGTGTAAGATTCATAAATAACATGAATTCTAAATAAGAATTTGAAAAATGAATCTGAGGCTATCCAACAAGGACGTGAAGTTGTAAAAACATAATCAATTTCGTCATGCCGGACCCCGATCCGGTATCTCCTGCAAAAACCCGTCATTCCTGACTTGATCAGCTCATTTTTTGCACACGCAGCGATAGCGGAGTGAAATCTCCAAACGTTGTTACAGGACTTCTCTGTGCAAAGGGTGGAGATCCCGCATCGGGGTGCGGGATGACGCTCTTTTTGAACTACAACACCTTTATATAAACAAATTTAAGGTCTTATATCGAGCTCTCGTTAAATACTTATTTCAGGATAAGAATTTGCCAACAACATCAATGTAAGTGGTAAAACATGCCACAGGTTTTCCATAAAACGGTGTCACTTAACCAGAAGCATTTTCCGGCTTTCCATAGCCTGATCCGTTTTTAGGCTGTATATGTAAATGCCGCTGGCAAGATGTCCGGCATCAAACTGAAACCGGTAGGTTCCACGGTTTCGAGAGCCTTCATCAAATTGAGCCACCCGTGTGCCTCGAATATCAAATATTTCTATCTGCACATGGCCAGGTTTGCCCAAATGATATTCAATAGTGGTAACCGGGTTGAATGGGTTGGGATAGTTTTGAACCAACTTTATATGAAAATCTTCATCAGTAAGCGATTCCGGCAAAAATTCAGATTCCTTCACAAAACTAACCTCCTGAATTCCTTCAGACCACCTTTTAAGGGTTTTTGATGAAGCCTTCACCGTCCAGATTCCGTGCAGTGCATCCCCAACCTGAAGCCCGGACTCTCTCATAATTTTTCCAATATCATTGTAAGGAACTAATGCTTCAGGTGATGACAGAGAATCTATCCTCATTACCGGTTCTGAGAAATCACCGCCGGGAAAATCGAAGAGCCAGGTGTAGGTAATCTCAAGATCGCGCTCTGCCACCAGCTCATCCCAGGAAAAATTCAGCCCGGCACCCGGATTGTCTGAAATCGGCAAAGAAGATTGATCAGAAGGATAAATAAGATCAAAATCAGATAATATTTCGCCGGTAAAATTGGGTGTTACAGATAACGGGGCTGTGTATGATGAAAACAAATTGCCGTCGTATGCCCTGATCCTGTAAATGTAGGTTTCTTCCGAAATGTTCAGGTCAGTAAAAGTGGTGTCTCCGGTTACCCTTACAACCTGTTCAAAAGCCAGACTGTCGTCTTCAGACCGTTCAATAATAAACTCCGATGGCCCATTTATTGTAAGATGCTTCCATGATAGATTAATTTCATTTTCTGTCTCATTGGATACCGAGAAATTTATCGGTTTATCCGGAGTGGCGCCCTGGTTCAGGCGTTCTTCAAGCTGTGCCTGGTACAGTGAAACCGGATCGGGAATCAGATTATTTCCTTCAATGTAACCTTCTGGTTGATCAAAAAGCCCCCTTCCGGAAATATTACCCTGGTTGCCAATTCCGTAATTCTGCGCAGTCGGTGGTTTTTGGATGAAAATATAATTTCCATCTGCATCCACATTCCATGCCACAGAGTGAGCCGCTGACCAGCCGTGTGAGGAGCCTAAATTTCCCCTGTTGTGCAGGGAGAGAACATTGTAATGAATAGGCTCCTCAAAAGTAATATTGTCAAAAAGCAGGCCATGCGTCCATTTTTGATGCCCCTCAGAAGAACCCCGGGCTCTGAGTGAAGTTGCATTGTGAAAAACAATTCCCGAAGCCACACTGGTGCCGTTCGAGATATAGCTGCGCCGTCCATCGGACGATGACACATCCGTAAACAAAATGTTATTGGAAAAAAGATGAGCATTAAAATTATACCTGCGGCCACCGGTAAGCCTGGAGTGAGGTTCGAGTGCTTTTGAGTTTGAGATGGTGATGTTTGATGAAATACGTGTGCCAATTCCTGTATGGCTGAAATGCATCAAAGTTACATGGTCGGCCCATCCATTTCTGACTCCCTGAAAAAAGATTCCGTTTTCAGCATGTGATTCTGATTCAGGTCCTGCTGTCTGAATGATGATTCTCAAATTTTCAACCCCGACCTGGTTAACAAGATTTTCTGTTTCAGGTTTGTAGATGAAGGATTGAGCCAGGCTTTTATCGAGATGATTAAACAGAGGTGCACCCACCAAAATGATGTTATCTCGGATGCCGGTAATTTCACGGAAATACAAAATATCGTGATATCCCGCTTGCCAGGCCGGTGCGCCTTCCGTGCCGCCGCCATCAACCGCGTCTATCCATTTTTGTGTACTTGGATGGCGAATGATGATATAATCACCCACTTGATACTGAGTTGCGTCTTCCACTTCAAAAAGCCTTGCACCCACCGGAATCAATTCCGTAATGATGTTGGTTTCCGTACCGGAAATTGCACGTGTCCAGCTCATGGTTTCATTTCCGAGCGTAAGCACGGTTCCACGTAAGCGGTCTGATATCTTGAGTATGGTGTCCTCCTCGGGATTATCACCATCTCCAGACCCCTTCAATACCACTCCGCTTTTTTGAATTGTCAGATTCCCGGAGATCTGATAAATGCCGGGTTTCAACAATACTGCCCCCCTGAACCCATTTTGATCAGGCGAAAGGTTTTCAACGAAACGAATTGCATTGCGAATATGTGCAGTATTATCTCCGGGGATGGGATCTACTGTGATTTGTACGGGGACATCGGGCAGAGGCACACCCCCTCCTTTGTAACCTGCATGGCTGAAATCGGGAATCCGGTTTCCCTCTTCATCAGATACATAGGTTAGATTCCCGTTTTCATAATAGATTATTTCTGAAGTGAATTGAGCAAAAGAGAAGGCCGTAAGAAACAGGCTAAAGCAGAATACAAAGCAGGCTTTCAGGAGCCAGTATTTCCTTTTTTCTGATAAATAGTTTACATGTCTATTCAGCACTGTCTTGCACTTCGGATTATGCTTGAAAACGGTTAACCGCCAAATAGCGGAGAACTCAGGTACCGGTCGCCTCGGTCGCAGGTAATACAAACAATCACACCATCGTCCAATTCCTCAGCCTGTTTCATTGCAGCCGCGAGAGCTCCTCCGCTGCTCATTCCTGCCATAATTCCTTCTTCTTCGGCCATTCGCCGGGTCATTTCTGTGGCCTCTTCCTGGCTCACATCAATGATTCGGTCAACCCTGTCGGGTTCAAAAATTTTGGGGAGAAATTCTGGCGACCAGCGGCGAATTCCCGGAATGGATGACCCCTCGGTTGGCTGTGTGCCCACAATCTGCACATCCGGATTCTGGCTTTTCAGAAAACGCGACACACCCATGATGGTTCCCGTAGTGCCCATGGCCGAAACAAAATGGGTGATTTTGCCACCGGTATCCCGCCAGATTTCAGGGCCGGTTGTACGCTCGTGAAATTTATAATTATCGGGATTCCCAAACTGGTTTAACTGATAATAACCTTCTTCTGCAGCCATTTTTTCTGCAATCGTTCTCGAGTATTCAATGGTTTTTTCTGCCGGGGTCAGGATCAGTTCAGCGCCAAATGCCCGCATCGTTTTTTTTCGCTCTTCTGTTGCGCTTTCCGGCATAATCAGTGTGATGTCCAGCCCTTTCATGGCAGCAATCATAGCCAGGGCAATTCCGGTGTTACCACTGGTTGCCTCCACAAGTTTATCACCCTGTTTGATGTCACCCCGTTCCAATGCACCGCTGATCATGCCCAGTGCAGGACGATCTTTAACACTGCCTGCAGGATTATTCCCTTCAAGCTTGCAGTAAATCTTTACATTTTTGTATTCAGGGATTCGCTGCAGTTCAACAAGCGGAGTATTTCCAATCAGGTCTTCTAATTTCATACTGTTGATGCTTTATTTGAATGTAATGGTGTCAACCTCACCTTTGGAATTTGTCATTTTTGCCTGGTAATAAATTTTAGAATTTGGCGGCACACTTTTGGTCAGCCACACATTTCCGCCAACGATGCTGCCCTTGCCAATTACCGTATCGCCGCCCAAAATGGTGGCTCCGGCATAGAGCACCACATTATCTTCGATGGTGGGATGACGTTTTATCCGGGCATCTTCTTTTTTAACGCTCAGTCCGCCCAATGTTACACCCTGGTAAATTTTTACGCGTGAACCGATGACCGTTGTTTCTCCGATTACAATTCCTGTTCCGTGGTCAATGCAGAAATGATCGCCGATTTTTGCGCCCGGATGAATGTCGATGCCTGTCCGGCGATGTGCATTTTCCGATATGATTCGGGGAATCAGTTTGATTCCCAGCGTCAGCAGGTAATGGGCAAATCGGTGTGCAGAAATGGCATAAAAACCCGGATAGCTTCGTACCACTTCTTCTCTGGATTTGGCTGCGGGATCGCCCTGGTACATCGCTTCAATATCGAGAAGAAGCTGAGATCGTATCTCCGGAAGTTTTTCGAATATTTCATCCACTACACCATCTTCCAGGCTTTTCATGCACTCGGTGTTCTTGTCAAGAAGAAACCGAAGCTCTTTTTTCAGTACTTCAATGCGATCCTTTACTGTATTCTCTTCTGTAAAACGCGATTCGGAAAACTGAGGGAACAGCAAGTCTAATAGCCGGTCGAAAAAGCGCACAATCTCTTTAGGGGGCGGGCAGTCCGTGGCATTCCTGTGTGCTTCGGTCAGTTCTGAAATAAATCGTTCGTAATCACTCAAAATATATTGAACCTTATAATGTGAATTTGTTTGATTTCTATAACATCAAATATAACGAGAACGGTTCATTTTTTGTTCTTATCGATTTTGTTTCGCGCTTTTTGTAAATCACTGCACCACTCTCTGTTTTTTTAATCCTATTGCGAAAAAAGTTATCTCCGGAAGCACCAAGAAAAACAAGATGTGTTTATTCCTGGCAATTTTAATTGACTTAAGTTAAAGTCATAATTAAGCCATAATTGACTTGATTATAAGTCATAATATGACTAAAATCGACTTAAAAATAGGTCAACATTATGGATGAATTATATCAATATCAGGAAGAGATACTCGAGAAAATTTCTGATAACTTTTTCCGGAGCTTGTATCATGAGCTAAACTGGAATTCGCGATTTCTGGGTATCACCGGTTTGCGCGGGGTTGGAAAAACTACCATGTTGTTGCAATTTCTCAAATATGATGCACCAGATCGAAATAAAACACTCTACGTAACTGCCGACCACCCATGGTTTTATGATGATTCTTTACTGGAACTGGCTCAGAATTTTTCAAGATATGGAGGAACCCATCTCTTAATCGACGAAATCCATCGATACCCGAATTGGTCGCGTGAAATTAAAAATATATACGATGGCCTGCCTGATCTGCAGGTCATTTTTACTGCGTCATCCATGCTTAATTTATTAAAAGGAGAGTCGGATTTAAGCCGAAGAGCCTTAAATAAAGAACTGACCGGCCTTTCCTTTCGAGAATATCTGGAACTTCGATATGGTCACTCATTTCCGGCAATTTCGATAGAACGCCTTTTAGAAAATCCAGAAGAAACAGCAGATAGTGTATTAAAAAAATTAAAACCGTTGCCTGCATTCAGGGATTATCTTCAAAGCGGATATTTTCCATTTTCCGTAACACAGCAGAAAGAGTCATTCAGGCAGTTGCTAAATCAGGTAATTAATGCCGTATTGGAAGTAGATATGCAGCTCGTGGAAGACTACTCCGCATCTAACACCATCAAGGTGAAAAAACTATTGGGAGTCATTGCCGAATCTGTGCCTTTTGAACCGAATATTTCTAAAATCGCGGAACGGCTGGAAATGGGGCGCGATACCGTCAAGACCTATCTCAATAATCTTGAACGCGCCAGAATGCTGAATCTGCTCAGCCGATCAACGAAAGGTGTGGCAGCATTGCAAAAACCGGATAAGATTTACCTTGAAAATACCAACCTGAGTTATGCACTTAAATCCAATCCGCAGGCAGGAACCATCAGAGAAACTCTTTTTGTGAATCAGTTACGAAATGCAGGAAATTCAGTTGAACTCGCAAAATCGGGGGATTTTATTGTGAATAGAAAATTGACATTTGAAGTCGGAGGCCCGTCAAAAGATAACAAACAGATCCGTGAAACGGATAACGCATACCTTGCGCTTGATGAGCTGGAACATCCTTATCTGAACAGAATCCCGCTCTGGCTTTTTGGGTTTTTGTATTAACCATTGATTCAAAAAACTTTATTTACCAATACAAAAAGTGAAGTAAATTAATTAGAGTGATAATTTACAGTAACTTATAGGATATAAAAGAGTCAATAAATGGCAAATTAGCAACAATATCCAATAAAACCGATCTGTTTTCTTACTCTCCGATTTTCCCTTTTTGATGAAATACCCTTTTATAAACTAACTAAATTTAGTTTCAAAACTGACAGTATTCTAATCAAATTTAGGATAGTATATTGAATTTGGCTATTTAGGTCATATGGTGCCACTCAAGAAACTGGCTGAAACTAACTTAAATTCCCCGCCTTAATCCTCTCTCAGTAAATCTCCAATCATCGATGGCAACATTCACTTCCCGGTCACTCCAGGTCAGTTCGGTTTTCCGATCTTCGCGCAGGTCATACATCGTCATTTTTACCGGGCTCCAGAACCTGTCGGTAATTTGTTCAAAATCTTCAGCTTCCAGCCGTTTAATCATCGTTTCGGAATCGTCGAAGTAACGAACGGTTTCCAGTGCAAACGTTTCTTTGATGATGTCAAATTCCACAAAAGCATATTGGTCGGAACCGGGTTTTGTTGCGCGGATTGTATAGTGTGTCTCCCCGATTTCGAGCCATTCAAATTCAAAATCATCGGGATGCTGATCTCCCAGGTCTTCATAGGTAAAATCGCTGCCCATAAAACGGTCGCCGCGTTCAGATGCCCCGATGGTTTGAATTCGCCCGACAGAAGGCAGATACAGCCGCTGATTTTGATCGCCATCCTCGCTGATGGTCAGAAATCCTGTGCCTCGCACATTTCCGGGGTCGGTGAAAATAATGAGGCTCATTGAGTTATCACCCTCATTTTTCGTCCATGATTGAAGCGTTCGGCTGCGGGTGCGCCCCCTCGAATCGGTGATAACCATGTTCATTAGTGCCGTTTCCGTTTCAATAGAATTTCTGCGCTCATCCATCTCTTCAAAAATGGAACGGGCCTCCTCTTCGTCTGTAATTCGTTCTTGCGCAAAAACGGGCAGTGAAATAAAAAGTAAAACTAAGAGTGTGTATAATATTTTCATAGGTGTTTTTCTTTCACTGGAAAACGTCTCAGAAATAAGAAACGTTCGGAAAAAGTACAACGGGCAGCCTGCCCGTTACTCAGTAATTATAATTCCCGGAAGGATTCTGGTAAGGTGGATTATTTTGGACGAAGATTCCGGTTTTTTGCTTTGCACTGTTTTGTCATGCCGGACAAGCTGTCCGGCGTACGTACAACGGGCAGCCTGCTCGTTACTCATGAATTTAGCACGAGGATGGACTTTAATTTCATGAAGCAGTCTTATTTCCTGATTTCAGTTTTGGGCATTTTCTTTGACTTTCCCAGCCGGACAAGCTGTCCGGCGTACTTCTGGTCAAGACCTTCTGAAAAAACTGCGAATCCTGCTAACCAACCCATCAATTCTCTTGAAAAATGAAACCGTTCGTCTGAAGCGGGGGCGTCTTGTGGGCGATGCCATGATCAGCCGGGCAAGAACGGCGGCCTGGTCATCGAGGGCTTTTCTG
>SLPZ01000264.1 GCA_007131725.1 Balneolaceae bacterium | reverse complement strand
GTAAATTTTATTCAACGGGGTTGGATCAACAGAAATATTTTACAGCTAAATAAAAAAAAACATTTAGTAACGATTCCTTTAAAAGGAGCAAGTCAAAACAGGCTTATAAAAGAAATAAGAAAAAATAATAAACCAGATAAGCTCAGAAAAACCATTTAATTTGCATACAAGAAAGCACCATATTTTAGGTATGTAATGCCAGTCATTGATCAAATATTGGATTTCCAAACAATGCAAATCAGTAAATTGGCAGCATTTTCGGTGATAAAAACCTGCGAATATTTGGGGGTTAATACCAATTTCGAATTCAGCAGTAAGAAATACGCCAACTCAATAAATCTTAACAATAAAGATCGGTTAATAGAAATATGTAAGCTGAATAATACCGACAATTATATTAACCCAATTGGCGGGACTAAGCTCTACGAAAAGACTGACTTCACTGAACATGGTATTAAATTGCAATTTTTGAAACCAAGTCCTATAGAGTATAAACAGTTTGGTAAAGCATTTATCCCTAACCTTTCGATTATTGATGTGATGATGTTCAATAATAAATCTGAGTTACAAGATCTTTTAAATAGCTTCAGCTTGGTTTAAATGGAAAGTCAACTACGTGGTAAAAAACTCCTTTTACTTGGAACAAACATGGCAACCATGGATATTATCAAATATGCACAGTCTATGGGTGTATATGTAATATTAACTGATAATTATGATCCTGCATTATCCCTTGGCAAAAAACTGGCTGACGAATATTGGAATGTTAGTACGGATGAGATAGAAACCCTGGAAAGGTTGTCGCTGGAAAATAAGGTGAACGGTGTTTTTGCCGGAGTCAGCGAGTTTAATATCAAAAACGCCATGACGCTTTGCAACAGGCTGAATTTGCCTTTTTATTGCACCCCGGAACAGTGGAATGCCCTTTGTGAAAAGCATTCCTTCAAAGCGTTATGCAGAGAGTTTGATGTTCCGGTAGTAGAAGAAAAGATTTTTGAAGATAAATTAGACCAAAGCCTAATTAAGGATCTTAGCTATCCCGTGGTTCTCAAACCGGTGGATGGTTCCGGTGGTGACGGGATAAGAGTTTGTTATAACGAGAATGAACTTATTACTGCCTGGCCATATGTGCTTAAGTTTTCTAAGAGCAGAAAAATCCTGCTCGAGCCGTATGTATCAGGACTTGAACTAACCATATTTTATGCCATTCAGAACGGGAAGGTTTTTTTAACCGGAATGAGTGACCGTTACACGCGGCATAAACATGGTAATTTCATTCATATGCCTGTTGCTTATGTGATGCCTTCGGTTTATCAGGATATATACCTGCAAGTGATTGACAGCAAAGTAAAAACAATGTTTGAGTCTTTGAAACTGAAAAATGGAATGATTTTTATACAGGCGTTTGCCAACAACGGCAACATTATGCTTTATGAGATGGGCTACAGGCTTGCTGGCACCCAGGAATACCATATACTCGAACACGAATGTGGGGTGAATACCATGAAAATGATGGTAAACTATGCCTTAACGAAAAAGGTGAGTGATATGGACATCTCAACCCAAATTAATCCAAACTACTCTCAACATTATTGTCTCATCAATTTTATTGTAAAACCGGGCACAATCGGGCAAATGATTGGCACTGAAGAGGCAGCGGCTTATCCTGAGGTAGTTCATTCTGTTTATGAACATAGTCCCGGTGATGTTATTCCTGAATCTGCTCTTGGTACTCTGCGGCAGATTGGATTCAGAGTTTTTGCGAAGGCACTAACAATACATGAATTATCCGGGGTTATGGATAAAATTCACAACACTGTAAGAATTATTTCCGATAATGGAGAGAATATGTTGTTGCCTCCTCTCAATGCAAATGAAATTCAGTATGAAGCATGATTAAATAACTCCACTTCAATTATTGGTGCATGTGGATCTCCTGGACAGTAATTGATCAACCAGTTAAAGTTAAAGCGAAAAAGATTTTTTCTGATTTTTGCACATCTTTATCCAGCTATCTCTTTAATCGATTTTCCGTAAACAATTCCATTTATTTTCTATGATCCGGCAAATGAAACTTGGCAAAACAGAAGTATAGTTTACAGTTTGGAATTTGTGATTTGAAATTTATTATGTTTTTTAGCTGAATTAAGAAGCCTGAGAAATCAAATAGCCGGATTTTTCACCTTGCCCATAAACAGGTTGGCACCGCTTTCCCGCTCGTGGATGATGAATACAAACGGCCTGTCTACAATAATCGATGGCGGCATGGATGTAATTCCAATCCCCACACTGGTTACGGCTGCCGCTTCGGTTCCCTCTTCATCAACCCGGATAAAGGTTTTGTGCTTCACTTCGCTGATATACAGGTTTTGAGGCGAAACATCGGCAATGCCGGTAAAGTCTGCTTTCCATTCATCGAAGGCGAGCTCCATGCCCATCGCTTTCAGGATGTCGTTGTACTCAATTTCGTATTCGAGTTCAAATTTGGGAAGTTGTAAAATTACATCTCTGGAGCCTACAGAAAGGTTTGACCGCCAGTTGTTCAGGTTTTCTGCCGTGATTTTTTCTTCCACAAACCGATCTATGGATGTTTCAGGATCGTTCGGCATCAACACAGTCATAGAAAAGAGGCTGTCGCCGTAGGGAAGTTCAATCATTTGTACCTCATCCGAAAAATAGGTGGCGAAGCGGCTTTCCTGGTTCATCATGTCTACCCGAACGGTGTTGCCGTCCTCAAGCCGGAAATCTCCGGGGCGGGTGTCATCGGTATCAAACGGCCGCAGCCAGTCGCCTTTAAAATAGAGGGCGTTAATCAGGTACATCACCATTTCTGGAGGAATTTCATCAATAATGGTTTCGATGAGGCCTTCAGTATTTTCTCTTACCCAATCGTTGATGACATCAACCGAGGCGGGATCAAGGAAATCCAATTCCTGCACAGTTGCACCGTAGTGATCAGACAGGCGCTCCAGGAAATCTTCTTTCACCGGAAGGCTTAATTCATGCCAGACGGAATTGGCAATTTGCAGAGTTACACTTGGGTCGAGTTCAGTCAACAATTCAATCAGCGATTTAAACGCCTGGTTGATCTCTTCTTTATCCATAGTGTGCAGATGCAGAGTCTCCCTCATCTCTTCGTAGGTTTCTCCGCGGGCACCGTTCAGTGCCATCGAAAGTGCCTTCGAAATGCTGAGGGGTGAAATAATTACATTCTCCTCCTCATCATCAAAGACTACCGTATTTCTGAAAATTTCGTAACTGAATTCCTGGTCGGCTTCAATCAGCAATTTTTCGGTGACCGACAGTTCCCTGGGGAGTTCGGCATTCGGGTCATCGGTTCCTGTTACGGAATCATCACAAGAATTGAACAGAAGAAATGCTATTAAAAGGGTTGCAATGGGTGTATATGCAGACATCAGTAATTTATTTAATTTTAGATTTTTCATGTCAGGATAATTTTCGTTGCACTTTTTACCTGATACACATCAAAAAGTTCGAATACCTATCCGGGGGTGTTAAAAATTTCAAAAATTCAAAATTAGTTACAATCAAATTGTGTAATGCCGCCGATAATTGAAAAAAATCTTTTATCTTTTGGGCTTATTAAAGTTATGCTCACAAAAAGAATTATACCATGCCTCGATATTAAAGACGGCCGCACCGTGAAGGGAGTGAACTTCGTTGGCCTTCGTGATGCCGGCGATCCTGTGGAACTCGCCCAGCGATATACCACAGAAGGCGCCGATGAACTCGTATTCCTCGACATTACGGCTACCAAGGAAAAACGAAAGACACTGGTGAAACTTGTTGAGGAAATCGCCAGGCAGATTAATATTCCTTTTACCGTGGGCGGTGGCATCAGAACTGTTGAGGAGATCGCCGATATTTTGAAAGCGGGCGCTGACAAGGTATCGCTGAACAGCTCCATTGTTCGCAATCCCGAACTGCTGACCCGTGCATCGGATGCATTCGGATCACAAGCCATTGTGGCCGCTGTTGATGCAAAACGTAAGGACGATTCCTGGGAAGTGTATGTGAAGGGCGGATCCGAACCCACCGGAATAGATGCGCTGGAGTGGATGGTAAAAACCGAGAAACTGGGCGCCGGCGAAATTCTTTTAACCAGTATGGACCGCGACGGCACAAAAGCCGGTTTTGATATAGAACTGCTTCAAAAGGCAAACAGTATCGTAACTATTCCCGTCATTGCAAGTGGCGGCGCCGGAACCATTCAGCATTGCTGTGATGCCGTTTTACAGGGAGATGCTGACGCCGTTCTGGCAGCAAGTATTTTCCACTTCAGAGAAATTGAAATTGTTGATCTAAAAAAAGAGATGAAACAAGAAGGCATCAGCGTAAGAATCTAAACATCAAACAAAAGAAAATGGGCAAAAAAGAATCCGAATTCCTGTATGAGCTGGAAAGGTTGTTAATCAGCCGCCAAAATGAAATGCCGTCAGGCTCTTACACAACAAAACTGTTTGAAGAGGGGATAGATAAAATTGCCCAAAAACTGGGTGAGGAAGCTGTTGAAACGATAATCGCCTCAAAAAACAGTGACCGCTCCGAAATGATCTATGAATCTGCCGACCTGATTTATCACCTGCTCGTGCTGCTCGTTCAAAAAAATATTCCGCTTGATGATGTCATCCGGGAACTGATGAAACGGTGGAAAAAGTAGCAGTTTGTCCCGGAATGCGGGATAATTTTTGAATGCCTGAGAGAAAGCTGCTGTGTATTTTCTCCGGGATTCGAGTGAAGCGATTCCCACGAAGTGCTCATTTTTTGTGCGCGATATCGAAACAAGCCTTTTCAGAAAAGTTGATTCCGCGGTGTCGGGAGCAATTGACAGTTGGCAAATTTGACAACTGTCAATCAACATTTGGCACAAAGGGGATACTTTGGCACTATTAATTACAGGCTGTTTGCGATTTTTCGTTGTTTCAACATTTGGCACAAACGGGACGTTTGCGCCATCACATCAAAACCTAACCTCTCACGACTCATGACTCAAGACTCACGACTAAAAACAAAAACCTATCGAGGTGCCGGATACACGTAATATGCCTCAAAACTCAGCGGTATTCCGATGGCCCAGTACACAAGCAGGAAGATAGTCCATGCAATCAGGAAAATAATGGAGTACGGCAACATCATAGATATCAGCGTTCCGAT
>SLPZ01000257.1 GCA_007131725.1 Balneolaceae bacterium | reverse complement strand
TGAAGTATATTTATAAGTTGTTGTTAATTTTATTTGTATCAGTATTAATCAAAGGATGTGATCTCACCGATTCACCCGATCAGGCGATACAGTTCGAACAATTTGAACAGGCAGGCCTGCACGGGGAAGTAATCAACAGTTTTTCGATTGATAACGGCGTGATCTACGCCTCAACCGATGACGGTGTTTGGTCGGCTGAAATATCAGGAAATTTTCCCGATTGGCGTGATGAAGGGCTTCGCGTGCTGAACGTGATGAATGTTGTATTTCTGTCTGACCGATCGTACCTGGCCGGTGTACGGGGTGATGATGTGCAGTCTGAGGACCCGGTGCTGTATATCAGAGATCCGCTCCAGGAAGAATGGGAGCCGTTTGATCAGAATTACGGCGGCCCGGACGGAATGAATTATGTTTACACTCTTAAAAATCATCCAACACAGCGCGATCTGATTTTTGCCAGGGGTGCATTTCATGCCGCACGCAGCACTACCGGAGGCGAACAGTGGCAAACGGTTTTTCACGACTGGGATGCAATTGGTTACCAGGCTGATCTGATTGAATTCGATCCCCACAATGATGAGAGAGTCTGGATTGGTGGAGAAAGCTCGATATTTCAGCCCTATTTGTATGTTTCCGAAGATTTGGGAGAGAACTGGACAAACATTCCCATTGAGGCAGGAGGCGACAACGCTGTGTACAGCATGGCATTTCATCCGGAAGATGAAAACCAGCTTCTGATCGGCCTTGAAGGCGCCATCTGGATAACAGAGAATCAGGGTGATAGCTGGGATATTTCGTTTGAGAATGATCTGTATCATTACATTCACGCCATGGCCCAGCCGGACGGAAATCCATCAGAAACGGTATTTGCTGCCGGTACAGAAAACGGAGCTGCGGGTGGCAACCTCTACTTTTTGCTGACACAGGATTTTGGTGAAAACTGGGATAAAAGAAGCGCAGAGCCCGAGCTTGACGGTGTGAGTATCAACGATATTGCCGTGGTTGAACTTTTCGGGGAAGTTCTTGTCTATCTCGGTACCTCACAGGGTGTCTGGATCTACAAAATGGACGCAGCCGAATTTTAATGGGTACATAATTTTTTTTTAATATCACCATTCAGACATTACCGGGTTTAACTTGTATCTCTGTTAAAAAATAGTTATCAAAGAGGCGATTTTATTAACCAAAAGAAATTTGGATGGCTGACAAGCAAACTGCTCCGAAAGAACGCTTTGCAACAAAATGGGGACTGATTTTAAGTGTATTGGGTATCGCTGTGGGCACCGGCAACATCTGGCGGTTTCCCCGAATAGCTGCACAAAACGGCACGGAAGATGGCGCCGGTGCCTTTTTGGTAGCCTGGATTACTTTTCTATTTATCTGGTCGATACCGCTGATTATTGCTGAGTATGGAATCGGGCGCAACGGGCGCAAAGGGGTGGTTGGTTCGTACATCAAAATGGTAGGCGAGCGGTTTGCCTGGATGGGAACCTTTATCGGTTTTGTAGCCACTGCCATCATGTTTTATTACAGCGTTGTGGCAGGATGGTGTGCCTATTATCTGATCGAGAGCATCATCCACGCATTGCCGGAAAGCGTAGAAGAGGCCGATGCAGTCTGGACCGGATTTCAAAATACTGCCCTGCCTTCGGTTTTCCATGCTTTGATGATTTTTCTGGGCGGACTGATCATCCTGAAAGGAGTGAAAAGCATCGAAAGAATTAATATGGTTTTGATACCCTCACTGCTCCTCGTGCTGATCATTTCTCTGATTAAAGCACTGACACTTCCGGGAAGCGGGGCAGGAGTTGCCTATCTGTTTACGCCGGACTGGGCTACGCTGAAAGAGCCGGGGATCTGGCTGGAAGCTCTCACCCAAAACGCATGGGATACCGGTGCTGCCTGGGGCCTGATTTTAACCTATGGCGCATACATGAGAACCCGGGATGATATCACCATCAGTGCGTTTCAAACCGGGATTGGGAACAACCTGGTTTCGTTGATGGCAGCTGTCATCATTTTTTCTACGGTGTTTGGCACATTGGGTGCCACTATGAGCGACGGAGAAATTCTGGAAGTGATGAAAACTTCTGGTCCGGCATCTACCGGCCTCACTTTTATGTGGATGCCGCAGTTATTTAGTGAAATGGCGGGGGGCAAGATTTTTGCGATTCTTTTCTTTCTTGGGCTTACCTTTGCCGCTTTCAGCTCGCTGATATCGATGATTGAATTGGCTACAAAAGTTTTTGTGGATATGGGAATTACCCGAAAAAAAGCCACAATCGGTGTATGTATTGCAGGATTTCTGTTTGGGCTGCCTTCAGCCATTTCGCTGGAGATTTTTGCTAACCAAGATTTTGTGTGGGGAGTGGGCCTGATGGTTTCCGGAGGATTTATCTCTTTTGCGGTGATCGGGTTTGGGCCTGAAAAGTTCAGAAAAACGCTGGTAAACACACCCGAAAGCCGGGTGAAGCTGGGTAAGTGGTGGAGCTTTATCATCAAGTATGTGATACCTGTGGAAGTGATAACCCTGCTTGTTTGGTGGATTTACCTGAGTGCAACGGCTTTTGAGCCTGATACGTGGTACAATCCGCTGAGCACTTTTTCTGTTGCTACTGTTTTAATGCAGTGGGGAGTTGTGATGGTGTTGTTTAAGATTTATAATGGTTTAATTGCGGAGAAGACGATTTTGAATTAGTGCACACGGTTTTTTTAGTGCACGCAAAGTCGCGGAGTCGCTGATTGGGGGCACTAGGAGGCGCAGAGGCGCGGAGTTGTTAAGTGTTGCTTTTAATTATAGTGATGGCAATGGTAACGAGATTAGGTTATGAAAATGATTTAGCTTGTTTTTTTCTCGATGTTTTTTAGGGTTTTGTGGATGTCGCGCAGCAGTACCAGGAGTTCATCTTCATCGCCTTCTTTTTGGGGAGTTGTTGGTGCAGAGGGTGAGTGTTTGTCTGTAATTTCGTCACGCTGATCGAGTACAGTTTCCCGGAATTTTCGTGAATCTATGATACCGGTCAGAGACATATCGGCGGCTCCTTCCATACTCTGTCCGGCCGTTTCGATTTTTAGCTGGCTCAGGCCAAAATACCGTAGCAGAGGACCTTCTTTAAAGGTAAGATCCTGGATTTTATCAAGCGGAACGGTTCGTTCGGTCTGAAACCAGACACCTTTTTTGAAATGAAGTGCACGGGTAGTCAGTTCACAAAAAAGGCTGTTGAAATATCGGTTAACATATCTTGTGCCAAAAATCAGCCAAAATGGAATCAGAACAATACCAACTACGGTAAGAATTAATACAAGTATAACTCCAAAATGGGTATAAGTTTTCAGCCGTGGATCGAATTTGGCTTCAAGAAGTTGTCTGGCTCTGCGGGATTGTGAGGGGACTTGCTCTGTCATACGAAATAAACTTTATGTTTATGGCCTGTTTCAATCAAATTAATAAATCCCGTATTAAAATCAGCCAGAAATCATTCGTCAGGATCTGCTTTTAATTTCCCGCCGCGAACCGTAGCACCTATCACCAGTGCAGCACTGATAACAATAAAATTTTTTATGATATACTGACCTTCAATTGTCAGAATAAAAGGAGCCTGATTAAATACCAGTTCGGGAAATAGAATTATCGGACTCATAGTACCTCCCATTTGAACAAGCAATAGCAGAATTGCGAAACGCATGAGTGTGCCGGTAATCAAAAGCAGGCCGATCAACGTTTCCAAAGCAGCCAGCATAAATTGCGAAATCTGTTGAGGAATCAGGTCGAGGGTGAGAACGCTGATCGTAGAAAGCGCAAGATCTTCAGCGGGGCTTGCACCAGGAATAAATTTCAAGCCGCCGAACCAGATAAATATCAGTCCCAGGCTAACCCTCAAAAAAGTAATGCCGTACCGGGCCATCCAGCGGGTCAAAATTTTGTCAAATGAAGCTATAGTTTTCATATTAGAAAAAAATCAGGTTGGCATTTTGAAAAAAAGGGACTGCGTTGGTTTGTGTGGATTATTTTACATTAGAGCAACAAAAAGTCTCCCCTAACAAGGGGAGATTTAGAGGGGTGTTAAATCTACGTGCAATAGCTGTGCATCGACCCACCCCTTTGTCTTGACATTACCCAGGTAATATAGATTTTTGAATGAAATTTATTGCAGCATAACGTTTTAAAGGCCGGGCAATTTGAGCAGTAAACATCAAGACCAGCACCTAATTTATAGGTAATGTAAGCCCCATTGTCCGCCCTTATTAACGAGAATATTAGTACTTTGCTCTTTTATACCTACCCACACAAACCTGTACGACTATCGACGGATCAACACAGAGCCTGAAAAGGTGGTTTCTGCAATTATTCGTTCTCAGTTTCATCCTTCGGGACAAAATGGAGGGCGGCCGAATTCATGCAATATCGCAAACCGGTGGGTTCGGGGCCGTCATCAAACACATGCCCGAGATGGGATTCGCATCTGCTGCACAAAATTTCGGTTCTTACCATAAAGTAGCTGCGGTCTTCTTTTTCTAATACGGCATCTTCTTTGATGGGAGACCAATAGCTTGGCCAGCCAGAACGGCTGTTATATTTTGTGTCGGAGTGAAATAATGACTGTCCGCATCCCTTGCAAACATATATACCATCTTCGTAATGGCTGTTGTATTTATTTACAAACGGAACTTCAGTACCATGATTTCGCAGGATCCTGAACTCTTCTGAGCTCAGTCTTTCTTTCCATTCTTCTTCGGTTCGTTCTATTTTTTCGTGATCGGATGTATCGGCCATAGCGCTTTGATATGTGATTTGATTCAGAAATTGAAGGTGACTTTCCCGGTCGGAAATTTGACTCTGGGTTTCAGCACTGCATGAAATCAAACATACAGAAAGCAGAGCACCAATGATAATTGAAAATTTTCCGGGCATTTCTTCAAAAGTTAATTTACCGGGTAAACAAAACGTTTTAGCCTGCCATTCAGTCGGGGCGGCAAAATCATAGATCGAAAAGAACTTTTATAAAAAACATATGGGCATCAATACCCGGATTTTCGATGCTTGAATTACCGTTTGAAAGGTGGGATAATTTATATCCGGCCTGGAGTGAATGGTTTTGAGCCTGGTAAAACTGATAGCCGATGCCGAGATCGAGGATATAGTTGAACCGGGTGCCCAGGGCGTTGGGGAACGATACATCAGTAATGATAAATCCGGCAGATGATGTTA
>SLPZ01000220.1 GCA_007131725.1 Balneolaceae bacterium | reverse complement strand
TAGCTGTAATTCCCTCAAGATACCAATCAACAAGGTTTAAAGGAAAACCTTTAGTGGATATTTGTGGAAAACCTATGATCTGGTGGGTTTATCAAAGAGTATCAAAGGTAGAAGGGATTGATAATGTAATAGTAGCCACTGATAGTGAATTAATCGAAGATGCTTGTAATAAACATAATCTGAACGTAGTATTAACTTCGGAAAAACACAGTACCAGTACCGAGCGGGTTTTTGAAGTGGCAAAAAACTATAAAGCAGATTTATATGTCGTTGTTAATGGAGATGAACCACTCATTGAACCGGAAACACTCCAAAACATACTACCAAATCATAAAAAATTTATTCAAGAAGATTTTTTTGTAGCTAACTTAATTACAAAAATTAAAGAAGCAAACGAGGTGATTGACCCATCAAATATCAAGGTTTTAGCTGACCAAAATGGAGACAGCATCTGCATGTCGAGAAGTCCAGTGCCATTTCCTCATTCAAGTATGAAGTTTTCTTATATGAAACATGTTGGTGTTCTGGCATATAATTTTAAAGCTCTTGAATTTTTTTGCAATACCCCGCCAGGACCTTTAGAAAAAATTGAAAAAATAAATGAACTGAGATTTATCGAACACGGCAAAAAAATTAAACTAATTGAAACGGCTTCAGATACTATCTCGGTTGATACACCAAAAGATTTAGTCAAGGTGTTAGAGTTGATTGAAGAAAAGATATAATACCCAACTTAATTTGAATTAGTTTTAAAAATTTTTAGTGAAATAAATTTTGGATTGTTTTCAGCAAATCAGCCAAATAAATCCATTCCCTAAAAAGGTTATGCGAGTAAAAAAGCAAAATTTAAAAAGTGCATAAGTTAGACGAAATAAGTTCTATTTAATTTCAATTGGTGCTTACTCAGAATTTTCATTGCACTTTTGGTAATAAAATTTTTCAACTCAATCATACATTTAACTTATCAAATATTATTCATTTAATAATAAGCTAACAATTTGTTAATGTGGCATGCTTATGTTTGAGGTAGTAACTCCAATGTGTAGTATTGACATCAAATAACGGCAAAAAGGCTTTCCTGGCAGGGAGGCCTTTTTTTGTAATCCCTATCTTCCTACCCGATTATAAAATACTATGGTTGATAAATATGAATAGAAGCCCTCCAAAAAATTATTACATCAGCTTTTAAAGATTCAGCTTATTATTGGTAATCAACAATATTTACACTAATTTTTTATGATGATAAATATAATGTTGTGCCAATTGGACAAGAAGCCAAAGTATTGGACATCCGTATAGTTTCAAATCCTCTAAATAGGATTTGCCGGATATCTTCTGTTTTGAATTATTTCTGAGTATCGGCTTCAACTTGTCTTTCAAGAACATTTTATGAGCTTTGGAACTTGTTAGTAATGTGAAAGAATTAATTTCAAAAAAGGTTACATTTGGAAATTTTCTGACCAGTGTATTTTGAGTTTAAAATAGAATAAGTTTGATAGATCTAACACTTGTTGCTTTAGTACTATTTATCGGATTAGCCAACTTTTATTTTACGCAATGGTTTATTCGGTATGCAAAAATTAAACGTATAACCGATTATCCAAACAAAAGAAGCTCCCATAATGTGCCCACACCGAGAGGAGGGGGTTTCGGTTTTGTTCTATTTATTATTTCTGCGCTTATCGTATATGCATTTCTCAATAACATACTTTTGGAAACGGAATTTTTGGTCTTTTTGATGTCAAGCACTCTTGTAGCATTTATTGGATGGCTCGATGATAAAAACGATCTTTCAAAGGAGTTCAGGTTTGCAGTTCAATCGGCCGCGGCAATTCTGGTGATAATATTTATTTCAAACCTGGATCTTTTTTACATACCGTTTGTAGGTTTGCTAAATCTTGGATTATTTGGGGCATTTCTGGCATTACTCTGGATAACAGCCACAACTAATATCTTTAATTTTATGGATGGTGTGGATGGAATTGCATCCGTTCAGGCCCTGAGTGCTGCTATCGGTTGGACAATATTTGCATATTTATGGCAAGTCCCCGTTTTGTTTGCGGTTAATATTTTTGTAGTGGCCGGTATTGTCTCATTTTTGGTTTACAACTGGTCACCTGCTAAAATATTTATGGGAGATGTGGGCAGTGTTTTTCTGGGGTTTCTATTTGCAATTATGCCTTTTATTGCAGCTTACTATTCAGATCAGGTATCGATTGGGGAAACTATCTGGCTTGCCGGTATATTGTTATGGCCGTTTTTGTTTGACGGGACAATTACATTTTTTCGGAGATTGTACAAAGGAGAAAACGTTTTTGAAGCACATAGAACTCATCTCTATCAAAAGTTAAATGTAGCCGGGTGGGAACACTCAGGCATTTCAAAGCTATATTTATCTATATCACTTGTTTGCATAGGTTTGGCAGTGGCATTTATAATGGCACCTGATTTTATTCGGATTGTAATTTTTGCTACATTATTGGTTGCATCATTTATTTTTGCACGATATGTACATTCAATTTCAACTGCCAATGAAACAGTGAGTTAATTGAACTGCTTTTTTTTTTAATTTGCATCGGGTAATCAATTAGGTAAATAATTGAATGTCTGCAGTTTACAAGAATAAAGTTACTTTTTACAGTATCAGAAAGTTGCTTTGTTTGGAAAATTCAATATTAAGGACATTTAGTCCTGTATTTTGCTATTTTAAATCAAGATATACGATTTTTAAGTAGACTGGCTTGATGTTGAATCTGACTAATTTATTCTAATTATAAATTAATGAGTTTGCTAAAGAACTATTTTACTCGCACCATCTTTTTCATTATAGGCGATGCAGCAGCAATATTTTTAGCATCTTTGATGTCCTATCTCATCATCAATTCTGTCTCAGATTTTGCATATTCTTATCCGACTATAAGCTCCATTGCCATTATACTTCTATCCATTACATTTCTTGGGTCATTTAAAATGTACCAGGTGAGCTGGCGGTTTACCAGTCTCAGGGAGCTGATGATGATTGTAAATTCGCTGGCAGTTTCTTCTCTCATTTATCTCGTGTTTCTTTTTTCCACAAGCGCACTTACAATCTTCCACGTTTCATATATTGCGCTGGTGTTTATTCAAAGCATTCTATATATCGGTGCGTTTAGAATCAGTAAGAGGATGAGCAAAGAAGTACTGAAAAAACCTTACCTTAAAAAGCGTGCCATTATATTTGGAGCAGGAAATGCGGGTGATCAGATCATGAGGGATATTACCCGTCATCGACACTGGAATTTAAATATCATTGCCATTTTTGATGACTCCGAAAAACTTCATGGGTTATCGATGCATGGTGTTCTGATTAAAGGAGATCGCCGCCAAATGTATCAATTCCTGCGATATAATGATGTTGATGAATTGATTATTGCAATTCCTTCACTTTCCAAGCCGGAACTGAAAACTGTGATTAAAAAGGTAAAAAGCATTACACCGAATCTTGAAGTTAAGGTTTTGCCATCTTTCCACCTGCTGTCTGATGATCCCGTTGGTGTGAAAAATATTCGGGAAATTAGTATTGATGATATTTTAGGCCGCGAACCAGCCAAAATTGACTTGGAATTAATCCGGTCGAGCCTGATGGGCAAAACCGTGCTTATAACAGGAGCCGGAGGTTCAATCGGCCGGGAAATTGTTCGCCAGTGTGCAAGCCTCGATGCCAAAAAGCTGATTGCACTCGATATCGACGAAACCGAAGTTTTCTATATCCAGAAAGAATTTCAAAATTCGAACAAATGTGTTGTGCCTTGCGTGGCAAATATTCTGGATGAAGAAAGAATTGACATGCTTTTTGAAAATGAAAAGCCGGATGTAATTTTCCACGCTGCTGCCTACAAGCATGTACCTATGATGGAGGTTTTTCCTGATGAAGCCGTGAAGGTAAATGTTGAGGGTACCCGTGTACTGGCAAGCCTTGCCTGTAAACACGAAGTAGATAAGTTTGTACTGATTTCTACAGATAAAGCTGTGAATCCGACAAACATAATGGGTGCAACCAAGCGCATTGCCGAAGAAATTTGTCTTTCGTACAACGAACTCTGCCTGACGAAGTTTATCTCTGTAAGATTTGGAAACGTACTGGGATCGAGAGGTTCGGTAGTGCCTATTTTTATTGATCAAATTCGAAATGGCGGTCCAATCACTATTACACATCCGGAAGTTAAACGATATTTTATGACCATTCCTGAATCTGTTCTTTTGGTGATGCAGGCAGGTGAAATGGGCAGCGGGGGTGAAGTATTTGTTCTTGATATGGGCGAACCTGTTAAAATTCTTGATATGGCCAAACAATTAATTCAGTTGCACGGACTGAAGCCTGATAAAGATATCGATATTGAGTTTATCGGTTTGCGCCCGGGAGAAAAAATGTATGAAGAACTGCTGCAGGCTGAAGAGGGAGTCCTGAGCACTAATCATAAACTGATTCATAAAGCTATCTGCGGAAAAAAGCTCAGTAATAATGAGTTGGATATAATGGTTGCCAAGCTGAAACGCGAAATGAAATACAATAACCATGAAGCTATCCGGAAAATAATTAAGCAACTGGTTCCCACCTACACATTTAACGGTGAAATTAACGGGCTGAGCAGTAAAGAAGGTGCATTAAATCAACTGGCAGACCAAGAATAATCTTAAGATAAATCAATTCATCTGTCATCAGGTAGGTTTTGCTAATTTGTGCCTTTAATCATTGGGAAATAGAAGTAAGTTTGGTACACTTTTCATTTCTCTAACTTTGATAAGAAGCGTATATTCTTTTGTTAAAACAGATCAACTAACTTAGTAATTACCGAACTAACAGAATTCATTTATGAGTATTGAGGCACTGCGAACAAAAATTAAAAAAAGAGAGTATAAAGTTGGAATCATAGGCCTGGGTTATGTGGGGCTGCCGCTGATGTGGACATTTCATCAGGAAAACATGCCGGTTATCGGCTTTGATATTGATGAAAAAAAAGTAGATTGTATCAAGTCAGGAACGCCATATATCCAACATCTTGGAAAAGATAAAATGCAGGCTCTTGCTGAATCAGATTTGTGTGATGCCACATCTAACTTTGAGCGGCTTGGCGAGGCAGATGCCTTACTGATGTGCGTCCCCACCCCGCTGGACGAACACCGCGAGCCGGATATGAAGTTTGTTGAAATCACCACAGAAGTTGTGGCAAAATATCTTAGAAAAGGCCAGCTTGTAGTACTTGAATCAACTACTTGGCCGGGAACAACCGAAGAGCTTATTATCCCGATTTTGGAAAAAGGCAGCAATCTGATAGCTGGCAAAGATTTCTATGTAGCCTACAGCCCTGAGAGGGAAGATCCCGGCAATACGGATTTTAATACTGCCCGAATCCCAAAAGTGGTGGGTGGCCATGGCAAAGATGCCCTGAAACTGGCTTGCGATCTCTATGATACGGCGATTGTGGAAACGGTGCCTGTAAGTAACACAAAAACAGCCGAAGCTGTGAAGTTAACGGAAAATATTTTCAGATCCGTGAACATTGCCCTGGTAAATGAGCTCAAAGTGGTATTCAAAGAGATGGATATTGATGTTCATGAAGTATTGGATGCAGCAGAAACAAAACCGTTCGGCTTCATGAAATTTACTCCCGGCCCCGGCCTTGGCGGACACTGCATCCCGATTGACCCATTCTATCTGACCTGGAAAGCCAGAGAATTTGAACAAAATACCAGGTTCATTGAACTTGCAGGCGAGATCAACACTTCGATGCCCGATTATGTAGTTCGGCGAACCATCAGAGCTCTAAACTCTGTTAAAAAAGCAATTAATGGCAGTAAAATTCTTTTAATAGGACTCGCTTACAAACCCAATGTGGATGACGACAGGGAATCCCCGACATATAAACTGATGGACGCTTTCAGTTCTTTGGGCGGCATTGTTTCGTATTACGATCCATATGTACCTGAGATCAAACCATCGCGGGAACATTCTCACTGGGCCGGTACTAAATCGATCACCTGGGACGAGAAAACCGTTAAAAACTTTGATGTTGTGGTTATTTCAACCAACCATTCAGAAATTGATTACAGACAACTTTCGGACTGGAACGGCCTGATTGTGGATACCAGGAACGCAATGAAACACATCAAACAGAAAAACGGCCATGTATGGAAGGCTTAACCTGTTAGTTAAAAAAAGATCTGATTAACTCCAAAAAGTCGTGATTAGAATGGATGTATCATTGCAGACTAAGCATTTATAAAAAAGCTCAAAAATTACTATGAAAATACTTATTACCGGTACAGCAGGTTTTATCGGATTTCACCTGGCCAAAAAGCTTCTGGAGCAGGAAGTGGATGTGGTTGGCCTTGATAATATCAACGATTATTATGATGTACAGCTAAAAAAAGACCGGCTCAAAGAAACCGGAATCGTTTCAACCCCGGTGAACAAGATTATTAAGAGCGAGATCTATCCGAATTACCGTTTCATAAAAACCGATCTTGAAAATGGGGAGGTGGTATCCTCTCTTTTTGAGTCTGAGAAATTTGATGTGGTTATCAACTTGGCAGCACAGGCAGGCGTACGTTACAGCCTGGAAAATCCTCAAAGTTATATGGACAGTAATATTACGGGTTTTTTGAATATTCTCGAGGGCTGCCGCCATCATAAAGTTAAGCATCTGATTTATGCTTCTTCAAGCTCAGTGTACGGCTCTAACAGGCAAATGCCGTTCAAGACAACTGATAGGGTTGATCATCCGGTAAGTTTGTATGCCGCAAGCAAAAAGACGAACGAATTGATGGCTCACACCTATTCGCATTTGTTTGATATCCCGACTACCGGTTTGCGGTTTTTCACGGTTTACGGACCCTGGGGACGGCCCGATATGGCTCTTTTCCTTTTCACCAAAGCGATGATTGAAGGTCACCCCATAGATGTGTTTAACTTTGGAAAAATGGAACGTGACTTTACCTATGTGGATGATATTGTTGAAGGTGTAGTCCGTTTAATTACAAAATCCCCCGTAGTACACAACAGCGGTGAATCGCCAAATTCAAAAGCACCTTGCCAGCTTTTTAATATCGGATATGGCAGTCCGGTAAAGTTGATGGACTTTATCCGAGAAATTGAAACCAATCTTGGAGTGAGTGCTGAAAAAAATCTGATGGAGATACAGCCGGGTGATGTTCCTAAAACCTGGGCATATGTTGACGATCTGTTCGATTTAACCGGATTCAGACCTAAGATTTCAGTTCCGGAGGGTGTGAAATATTTTGTTGATTGGTATAAAGATTATTATGGTGTTTGATCACAGCAAATTTTTATGCTGTCGAATGAATAATTTCAAAAAAATTTACATTTTCGTTTGTAATAGAAAGACACATTTTTATTATAAATAAATTGTTCTAAAATGATAGTAAATTATTTGTTAGCTTATGCAGAAATAAAGTTTTATAATATTCATTAACCTGTGCGGGCAGAAGGGAGTTTTATTATTATATGTTAAAAAAAATTAATAATTACAGAGACCTCTTAAAGTTTTTTTTCGAGATTTTTACCTGGACATCTATTACAGTTATTGCTTTTCTATTGCGTCTTGATGGGGATATATCCGGTTACGAAACGATTGTACTGGAAAGCACTTTCTACCTTTTCATTGCTAAAACAGCAGCAATTTACTGGTATAGTACATTCAGGCAATCGTGGAGAAATACCGGTTTTCGGGATTTATTTGCCCTCATCAAATCGGTTTCGCTTATTTCATTTCTTTTTTTAACCGCCGCGCTTTTAATGCGTCCCCAGGTAACAATTCCTCTTTCTGTACCAATTATTGAATTTTTTCTCTCACTCTTTATACTCTCTGGCATAAGGGTAGGAACACGATTCTTTATGGTATATTGGAATCCCGGAAAGGAAAAGATTAAAGGACGGCACAGAATCTTGATTGCAGGAGCCGGGGAAAGCGGGAATATGGCTGTAAGGGAAATGCTGAGACATCCTGAAGCAGGAATGCAGCCCGTTGCTTTTCTGGATGATGATAAATCGAAACACGGTCAGAAATTTTTAGGTTTTCCGGTAGTTGGTAATATCGATGATATGGAGGAGGCTGTCATCAATCACAAAATTGATGAGGTGCTGATTGCCATGCCATCGGAATCCGGGAAGGTGATTCGCCGGGTGGTGAATAATGCCAGAAAAACCAAAGCAAAATACAGAATCATTCCAAGTATTTATGATCTGATCAGTGGAAAAATTACCATCAATCAGATCAGAAATGTGGATGTGGAAGATCTTCTGAGGCGTGAACCTGTGGAGCTTAATACTTCACTTATCAAAGATTACATTGAGGGTAAAGTGGTCCTTGTTACCGGTGCCGGAGGTTCAATCGGGTCTGAAATAGTGATACAACTTTCAGGTTTCAACCCTGAAAAAGTTGTTATTTTAGGAAGGGGCGAAAACAGTATCCATAATCTTATCAATGAAATTGATTTTAACCATTCAAATCTGAATTATTCTATTCGTATAGGGGATGTTAGGGATTATCACACAATTGAGCGAATTTTTATTGAAGATAAACCGGATGTTGTTTTTCATGCGGCAGCTCACAAGCATGTGCCGCTTATGGAGTCGAATCCGGAGCAGGCTGTGCTCAACAACGTGGAAGGAACCCGGAACCTCGTTAACTTGTCGGTTAAGTATAAAGTCAGCCATTTTGTAAACATTTCCACTGATAAAGCCGTGAAACCGACATCCGTGATGGGTGCAACAAAACGAATTTCCGAACAAATTGTGCAGTGGGGAGCCGGGCAGTCAACCAACGGACAGGTGTATGTTTCTGTTCGGTTTGGCAACGTACTTGGAAGCAGGGGAAGTGTGGTACCCAAGTTTAAAGAGCAGATTAAACGCGGAGGTCCGGTTTCTATCACACATCCTGATATGATTCGTTATTTTATGACGATACCCGAGGCATCGCAGCTTGTGCTTCAGGCCGGTGCATTGAGGATGAATGGCTCGGTGCTGGTTCTGGATATGGGTGAACCCGTTAATATCGAAAAAATGGCACGAGACCTGATTACACTTTCCGGTTTTGATCCCGACAAGGATATCAAAATTGAGTATTGTGGGATGCGTCCAGGAGAAAAGCTGTTCGAAGAGCTTCTGACTGCAGAAGAAGGAACAGATATGACACAGCACGAAAAAATTTATGTAGCAAAAAGCGTAGATACGATACACGATCTATCTGAAAAACTGGACCATTTGATGGATGTTTCAAGAAATGGTGATATCGATAAGATTAAACGGGCAATTAAACAGATCGTGCCGACGTATCAATATCAGCAGAAAAAGGTGATAAATTATTGACATGCAGTATATTTAAAATCATTGAACTCAAGAAAAAGATGCTCTTTTTTGATAATGATTTTAAATTATTGTAGTTATACTAATCAATACAGACATTGGTTTAATTAATTTCCATTAGTTTGCAGCAGATAGATCAATTGCTGCGATGTCAAAAATGAGACAGATAAAACGTGTCAGACTTGAATAACGAGAATCCCGAACATTCTGAATTTTCCGGTAAGCCGAAGAAAAGGGAAAAATCAATACAAAAAAAAGAGTTTGTAGAGGAATATCGCCTAATTCCTGTTGATGAATATAATTATGGTGATGATGACGACTATATAGATGTCATTGGAATTTTGAAAGATTTATGGTTAAACCGGAAATTTATCCTCACGATAGCAATTGCTGTTTTCTTTTTTGGTATCATTATTTACGCAGGTAGCGAGCGGATTTACTACTCAGAGGCCAAATTAATGCCTGAAACAAGTTCGACAAGTAGTCAACTCGGACAGGTTTTTCAACAATATGAAAATATTGTAGCTATTCAAAGGCGTATGGAAGAGGAAGATATTCGGGTTTCTACCTATCCCTATATTGTGGAAAGCCTGGAATTCCAGATTGAGCTGATGCAGCATGAAGTCTATTTTGGTGATATCGACCAGCGTGTTACCATATTTGAATACTTTAACGATCATTATAAACAGAGTTTTGTTCAGAGAGCTTCCGGGTTTTTATACGATTATACTTTTGGTCTGCCCCGCACACTGAACAGTTTTATAAATTCGGTTTTTTCCGATTCTGCTGATGAAGTGCCTCCGATCGATTTTTCTCAATTCCGGGATTTTGACGAACCCAAAATGGTTGATAGCCGAATTCGCAGGGTAGCTTCAATCCTGCGTGATTATATCACAGTTACACGGGAACCTCAGACAGGTTTCATCAACATCGGAATGTCTTTTCCGGATGCGCATGCCGCAACGGAAGGGGTGATTATTGCTAAAAATTTATTGCAGGAATATGTGATAGACTACCGAACAGAACGTTCACTGACTAATCTTGAGTTCATAGAAAGCCAGTATGAAGAAGCAAAAGCTGTTCTTTACACCCGGCAGGATTCACTGGCAGCTTTTCAGGACCGTAATATAAATCCGGTGAGGCAGACACTTGTAGTAACGGAGCAGAGGCTTCAGTTAGATTATGAACTTGCATACAGCCTCTATAACACTCTTGCAAGACGGCTTCAGGAAGCCAGAATCCAGGTTCAGGAAGAAACCCCGGTCTTTCGGATGCACGAACCAGCAACAATTCCCATACGTCCGTCTCAGCCCAGTGCTGCCAGAATTCTTGGTGGTTCCATTTTTGTAGGCTTTTTCCTTGGAATAGCTTCACTTTATCTGAGACGAGTTTATTATAAATACCGGGATGAATTCATAAATAAAGATCCCAAACCTTATCTGACCTGAATTTGAAGATATTTGAAAGTATTACCTATTACCTTGGGGTGTATAAAAAATTTCTGGGGAAACGCCTCTATATTGTTTTCGCCCTTACGGCTGCCGCCGCACTCACCGAAGGTTTTGGCATTACGCTCATTCTGCCTTTGATAGAAGCCGCCGATGCCGGTGACGGTGGGCTTGATAGTGGCAGTACGGCCGTGCGTTTTCTGTATGGTGTGCTCCGTATTATTGGGATTGAAGAATCAGTTGTGGGAATACTCATCTTTATTGGTGTAGTATTTATTGGGAAAGGAATGCTGAAGTTTGTAGAAGGCGGATATGCCAGCTACCTGCGGGCGCAGCTTCTTCGCGAAATAAAAGGCAAAATGTTTAATGCCTACCGCGAAATGGATTATAATTATTACGCCCATAATAATACCGGCCATTTTATTAATGTGATCAATGGGCAGGTCAACAACTTCATCCGCTCGTTTGAAACATTCACGCGGTTTGTTTCGATGATCATCATCACCGTTTCCTATCTCTCCATTGCTTTTTTGCTGGCATGGAATTTTGCGCTGATGGCGATCGGTGTGGGCATTATGCTCCTGTTTCTTTTCAAATACCTCAACACCTATGTACAGGAATTATCTCGTAAAACGGCTTCTGAGGAGAGCATTTTGAACAAATTTCTGGTTCAGACAATGCAGTCGTTCAAGTACCTGACGTCCACTAATCAGATGCAGTATCTTCGCGGCGGGGTGATGAACAGCATCAAAAAGCTGGCGGGTTATATGTTTCGCCAGGGAGCTGCCAACGCTTTCACACAGGCCATCAGGGAGCCTGCATCCGTTATTTTCCTGCTTTTCGTCATCATCATCCAGGTGATGGTATTCGATTCACCCATCGCGCCAATTTTTGTGGCTCTGCTTCTTTTCCACAGGGGAATGCAGCACATGATTGGAATCCAGGACGACTGGCAGCGCACCATGGAAAAAATCGGGTCGCTTGAAATGGTTGTCAATGAGTTTGAGATACTTGAGGAGAATAAAGAACAGAGTGGCCCCATAAAAATCGGCGAACTTTCTAAGGGAATCCGGTTTGAGGATGTCTATTTCAAGTATGAAGGCAAAGACGATTATGTACTGAAAAATGTGAATGTTAACATTCCGGTCAACAAAATGATTGCCGTTGTGGGTGAATCGGGAGCCGGAAAATCGACCCTCATCGACATGATGACACTTCTGCTGAGGCCTAAGCAGGGAGAAATTTACATCGACAACATCAACTCGAAAGAGATTGATATTCCATCATGGCGCAGCCAGATTGGGTACGTTTCGCAGGAAACGGTTGTGTTTGATGACTCCATCGCCAACAACATCTGTCTCTGGAAAGGAGATTTCGAGAACGATGAAGAGGTGAGGGAACGGGTGCAAAAGGCAGCAAAACGTGCCTATGCACACGATTTTATTGAAAACCTGAACCAGGGGTATCAGACCATTGTGGGTGATCGGGGAGTGCGTCTTTCTGGTGGTCAGCGACAGCGGCTGTTTATTGCCAGGGAGCTGTACAAAAATCCGAACCTGCTCATACTCGACGAGGCCACCAGCTCGCTCGATACTGAATCGGAGCGGTTCATTCAGAAAAGTATTGATGCCCTGAAAGGCTCCATGACGGTTGTGATTATTGCTCACAGGCTCTCAACCATCAAAAATTCCGACTTGATTTATGTGATTGAGGACGGCAACATCATTGAAAACGGAACCTACGATGAACTGACGCTGAATCGAAAAAGCCGGTTCGCGAAGATGGTGGCAATCCAGAGCCTTTGAGGGTTTTAGTAATTCAGGAAGTTGTTCAAATATTTTTCATATTGCCCGATTAATCATTGTTATTATAATGATGAAAAATTAATTAGTTGAAATGGTTGAATTTAAATGCTAAGCGGCCTTGAATTGGTTGGCGGGAACAGGGTATTTTCAGATACGCTCTGGCACAATTTCATACCGGCCATAAGTATTGATTACTGCGTTTTAGCCTGATGGACCATTGAAGTTGTGCCGCGTAGATGAAAAGCCCGCCGTCAAGCAATTCACCGCCTTGATTTTTTGGTTCTTTTGCATCAAGGCAAAAGAACAAAACTCTTTTTTCAACGCTATAGCGAAAATTGTAAGGGACATATTTTTAAAAAATTAATTAAAACATCTAAGGAATCCGTTTGTGAATCAATAAATAGAAATAATCTTTGGATTATTGTAAGATGAACCATGAGTCATGATCTGGCAATTATCATTCCGGCCTATAAGCCCGATTATTTTGTTGAGGCTGTTCAAAGTGTTCTCAATCAAACGAACAATCGCTTTAACGTTTATATTTTTGATGATGCCAGTTCTCATGATCTGAAATCTCTCCTGGAAAAATCAGGGCTGCTTGATCAGGTTGATTATCACCGGTTTGAGGAAAACCTGGGGCAGGTTTCACTCACAGCTCACTGGAACCGGTGTGTGGATAGTATCGGCGCTGAACCATGGATCTGGCTGTTTTCGGATGATGATCTGATGAACCCGCACTGTGTTGAGAAGTTTTACCAGGCAAAAGACCAGTATTCCGGTTATGCTGCTTACAGATTCAACTCCAGGAAATTTAATGATTCAGGAGAAACCATACGGGAAAATAGTTTTCCTGAAACATTCGGGGCATCCGAGTTTCTGAATATCAAACTCTCATATCAGCAGGAGAGTTATGTGGTTGAATGGATTTTTTCGAGATTGGCATTTCGAAATGCGGGTGGTTTTCCAGACCTTCCGCTTGCCTGGGCGGCTGACGATTTGTTCTGGGCAAAAATTGCGATGCAGCAGCCGGTGCGCACCATCCCGGATGCACAGGTTCACTGGCGTTACAGCGGGAAAAGCATCTCATCAAATACCAATAAAAATGCCGCAAAAACCAAGCTGGAGGCATCCCGTCAATTCTTAGATTGGATTAGGGAGCAAGATGAAATCAAAAAGGAGCTTGCCCCGGCCGACCTTCCGGCATCGTGGTATGTGCGGCAGATACGCTCGCTGCAGAATCACCTCAGCGTTTTTGATGAAATAGATGCCGTGCGAAAGTTGAGCCGGAACGAAAAAAATGTTTGGAAGTATTACCTGCGGATGAAAAAAGAAAGAAGTAAACTGGTAGGATGGGTGAAAAGATTCTTGTCATAAGTCCTGTTTGGCTCTTTCCGGGGCATTCGGGCAACCGAAAACGGATCAAAAATATCTGCAAAGAACTGATGCAGATGGGGTTTACCGTGGATTTTTATTATATCGGTTATGAAAACAGGATGGATTCAGCCCAGGTTGATTTTTTCAATGGCACAACTCTTGATTACGAAGCTGAAGATCAAAAAATCAGCTTTACGAAACATCCTCTATTGCGTTTAAAAGAACTCAGGAACGGGCTTCGGATAAAAACTGATCGCATAGGGCGCAGGCTGACTGAAGGCCCGGAATCCGCCAGGTATAACAAGAGCATCAGTGAGTACAAAAACCTGAACAAACTGGAACTTCTCAGATCTCAGCTTTTCAAAAACCGATATAAAGCCGTGATTTTAAACTACGCCGTTTATGCTTTCTATTTTGATCTTTTTAGCCCCGATACAATCAAAATTCTGGATACCCATGATTTACTGGCTGACAGATACAAAATTTATCTTGATCAGGGTGAAGAGCCGGTTAACTGGCACAGCCTGCGGTATGATGATGAAAAATGGGCAGTGAACAAGGCTGATGTAGTATGGGCCATTACCGGAAAAGAACACCGGCACTATGAAAAAATGACGGCTGGGGGATCGACAAAAGTCAAAACCCTGCGGCATATAACTCCATTTCAGCGGATCCCGGCTGAGAATACGGAGCGAAAAATCCTGCTGATCGGTTCAGACAATAAACTGAATATAGACGGGCTCGCCTGGTTTTTGAAATCGGTCTGGCCCGAACTCTATAGGCGCCGGCAAGATGCAGAATTAATTGTGGCAGGTTCCATCTGCAATGAACAATCGAAATTCGGAGACATCAAAGGTGTTCGATTTTATGGAAGGTACGACACCGAGGAAGAAATCTACTCGAAGGCGGATATCTGTATCAACCCGATGCTGCATGGAACCGGCCTCAAAATAAAAACACTCGAGGCGCTTTCACACGGCAAAATTGTGCTGGCAACCAGAGCCGGTGCATCAGGCATGACTGATTTGATCGGAACAGGGCTGATCTGCTCCGATAATGCAGAAATCTGGACAGATGATCTTGAAAAGCTACTAAATAATCCCGGACAAATCACACATCAAATTGAAACACTGGAGCAGGCCATTACAAAAATTTATGAGGAAAATGTTTCGGTAATCAGAGAATCATTATTATAGATGATTGTGAGATAATTATAAATATGGTTCTACTGGAAACTTTGCAGGTAATCTGTTCGAAATTATATGAATCCCCTCTTGAGAGGGGCACATTTTTTGAACGCGACAGCGAAATGTGAAGATGAAAGCGCGAAGTGCGGTATATCGAACGAGGGGTGTGTCCCTGAATCAGGCTTCACGCCCCAAAGAACACACCCCTTGCCAGTCAAGAAACCACGACAAGTCGTGTTTTTGACTAACCTTTCCCCTCTCAAGAGGGGATGATTTTGGTTTGACAAACCATTTACCCACAAAGTTTCCAGCAGAATCATAAATTTGAACCTTAGAAACTGATTAGATCTATTCAAAAAATTCTCTGCGGTTTACAGCGCACTCAGCCTGCCCTCGATACCTCGGGGCGGTTAAAATAGTAATGGCAAATATTATTTTGTAAGACATTTATTCAAAGTTATTTAAAGATTATCGATCAAAACCTCCGAAATATAATTGATGTCTCACCTGCATTGATGCTAACAATTGTAATCTGAACACCGAATGAAAATTCTGATTCCATACGACATCACCACCACCGGAATGAAAAATCCTTTTCTCTATTTGCTGATGCGGGATCTGGCGAAGCAGGAGTTGATCAGTTCCATTCAGCACGGATACGGCTGGCTGTATGAGCCTGATGTTTTTGATGTGGTGCACCTGCACTGGCCCGAATTGCTGGTAAAATCCCAGCTGCCTGATATGTCGAGGACAGATCAGATTAGCCAACACCATTTTGACCGGGTTCTCCGGGCGGTTGAACACCGGAAAAAGCAGGGCACAAAATTTGTTATCACTATCCACAACGAAAAGCCGCACAGAGACAAGCAGGGTTTGTTTGAGAATTACTTTGGTGATCTCTATCAACTGATGGACGGATTCATCCACATGGGTGAAAGTTCGAAACTTCTTTTGGAGAAAAATTTTCCTAACGAGTCAGACGGCAACCCCTCGTTTATTATTCCGCACGGAGATTACAGCTTTTTTGCCGATGATTTAACCCGCGAAGAGTGCAGAAAAAGAATCGGCACTCAGCCTGGCCAAAAACTGATGCTCACTTTCGGGGCCATTCGGGATGAGAATGAACTGAACCTCGGAATTGATACCTTCAAAAAAGCAGATGTAGAAAACTCGGTCTATCTGATGGCCGGTTCACTGCCGTATCCCTACAAATCGCAGCCGAAGCATTTTACCGTAAGAAAAAAACTGTATGCCAGCTATTTTGACAATAGCATCAAAACAGCGGAACATCCGATTGCCCCGGAGGAGGTTCAGCTCTATCTGAAATCAGCGGACCTGGTGTTTATCCCGCGTTTTAATACACTGAATTCCGGCAATGTGGCTCTCGGTTTCACTTTTGGTAAAGTGGTAACAGGGCCAGGCTATGGAGTTATCGGCGAAACACTGACGGCTGCGGATAATCCCGTATTTGATCCTTATAAGTTAGATTCGGTTGCAGAGGCCATCCGTGAGGGATTCAGACTTGCGGAAAAAGGCCATGGCCAAAAAAACAAGGAATTTGCCGGCAGGGAGATGTCATGGAAAAACATTGCCCGGAAAACGGCTGAAGCTTACCAAAAAGTTCTTCAGAAATGATAAATTGCGAGAATAATTGAAAACCTTTCTGAGCAGCGGATGACAGATTCACCCAAAGTTGAAAAAAGCAATTTACCCGGCGTTTCGCTGATTATTCCATTCAGGGATAATCAGAATGAACTGATTGCTCTCTGTCAGGAGTTAAAAAGGCAAACCTACCCCGCCGAAAAAATGGAAGTCATCTGCATTGACAATGGATCAACCAAAGAATTCGATTATCCGGAAGTTTTTTTAAAAGATGTGATGTTGCTTGCAGAGGAGAATTATCCAAACAGCCCCTATTCCGCACGCAACCGAGGAATTGAATCTGCAAAGGGAGAGGTTTTGGTTTTCATTGATGCAAATTCTATTCCCGCCAAAGACTGGCTCCGTAAAGGAATCCAGTGCCTGGTGGAATCGGGCAGTGAATTAGCTGGTGGTGCTGTAAAATTCGAATTTGGAGACAGACCCACTGCTGCTAAAAAGGTGGATGCTCTGCGTTCTATCAACATGAAAAAAGCAATCGAAGAACGGGGTGCTGCCTATACAGCCAACCTGTTTGTGAAGAAAGAAGTATTTGATGAGATAGGATTGTTTGAAGAAGGGGTGCGCTCCGGCGGGGATGTCCGGTTTACACTAAAGGCGAAAGAGGCGGGATTTACCATTGGTTATTGCTCAAAAGCGGTAGTCTGGAAAAAGGCACGCTCGGTAAAAAACCTCTACCGGAAAAAAATCCGGACAGGCAGAGGATATTTCTATTCCTGGAGAAAAGAGAAAAACCGCAGTTTATGGTTTTACAATTTTTTCCGGTCGTTGAAGCCGCCTGCTTTCAGGCAAATAAACCGGCAATACTCAGAGCGTTACGGAGAACCGCTTATCGATGGTAAAATTGCCACATGGTTTCACTACTATGCCTCGGGTATAGCCGAACAAGCCGCATTTCTCACAGAATATTTACGCTACAACCTGGGCAGCCAGCGGGATATTGACCGAAGAAAGAAGCTGATGGAGGAGAAGAAATTACCGGATGAGAAGGAAGGTGGAGGGTGAGGAAATGTTGAAAGATTACTCTGGAGTTGGTGTAGTGATTTGAACTAAAAAAATTTCGATCATCATTCGAACATTACACACACTTATATGAGATGGGTACTGAATTTCAATATCTTACAGACCAATAATAACGTCAGTTCAATATAAGAATGAGGAAATTGAATCTGAGCTTATACAAAAGGGGCGTGAAGTCACCTGTTTTGTGCATTGCATCACCCAAATTCGATAGTTCTCTGATCCGGATAACAGTTTTGAGGTTTCTGCATTCAGCAGACTATGCCCAATCCCTTCGATGCTGTTTGTTGCCTTTTCTTCATTCCTTGCCTCGGGACTTT
>SLPZ01000229.1 GCA_007131725.1 Balneolaceae bacterium | reverse complement strand
TAAAAGACGAAAAAGGCGGAACTACTTTTGAGATTGATAGCTGACTGGATACGGAAATCTGTTAAATGGCTACTCATTTCGCTCATTAAATTTTACCAGGCTGCCATTTCGCCCTATCTTGGCTCAAATTGCCGTCATATTCCCACATGTTCCAATTACACGATGGAGGCCATCCGCGAGTGGGGGCCGTGGAAAGGAAGCTGGATTGGTATAAAACGGATCTCAAAATGCCACCCCTGGGGAACATCCGGCTATGACCCTGTTCCTAAGAAAGATCACACCGGAAAAGATGAACGCGATGAATCTCATTAAACGTTGATTATATATCATCGCATTCGGATACTCGTTGAAATAAATCAACAAAAATTTTTAAACTGATTACATGGCTAAACCAGAAAGAAATAACCGCAGGAAAAAGCGCAGAAATCCGCGGCAAAGAAAGAAGAATCAATCATCCAAATCCATTGCAAGCCCGGATAAAGTGGCTCAGAAAGAGTATCTCAGGGATAATGTACGCCTGAATAAATTTATTGCACATGCCGGATTTTGTTCAAGGCGGGAGGCCGATGAATATATTGAAGCAGGAAAAGTAAAAGTTAACGGAAAGGTGGTGAACGAACTTGGGGCAAAGGTTAAAAAATCCGACAGAGTTGAAGTTGACGGCCAAAAATTATCGCTGGAGCCGTTTGTTTACATTTTGCTGAACAAAGGCCGGGATACTATCAGCACAACCGATGATGAGAAAGACCGCAATACGGTCATGGATGCCATTGAAGGAGCCACCGGGCAGAGAGTCTATCCCGTGGGAAGGCTTGACAGAAACACGATGGGGCTTTTGGTTTTAACCAACGACGGTGACTTGGCCCACAGGCTGATGCATCCCAGCTATCGTGTAAAAAAAACTTACGAAGTTACTACCAGCCGATTAATTTCTGACGAGGAGATTGAAAACCTTCGAACAGGCATCACGCTCGAAGACGGACCGGTTCAGCCGGCAAAAGTATCGCGCTCGGCCACCGAATATAAGGGTCTCATTATTACGGTGTTTGAAGGCCGCAATCACCTCATACGGCGGATGATAGGCCATTTGGGAGCCGATGTGGATAAACTGAAACGCATACGCTATGCCGGGCTGAACGATCGCGATTTGCGGACAGGCCGCTGGCGATATCTGAAACAAAAAGAGATAAACGATCTTAGAAGGCTCGTTAAACTTGACACCCTTGATTTTAACAAAGGAGAAACATGAGTTACAGCAGCGTCTTAAAAACCAAAGGAAAAATTTCATCAACCGAAAACCTGCCCATCCGATACGATCTTCTGGTACCGGTTACCGCAACCCCTGTTGTGTTGCCGGTGATACTTTTTGTGCATGGGTTTAAAGGTTTTAAAGACTGGGGAGCTTTCCCGGATGCCTGCGATGAACTTGCGCGGGCGGGTTTTGCGGTAGTTGCGTTTAATTTATCGCTGAACGGAGTGGGGGAGAGTATGACAGATTTTGATGAGCCAGAGTTGTTCAGGCGACAGACTCTAAGCCAGGACCTGAAAGATGTGGGATCGGTGATTAACGCCATAAAAAAGAAAGAAATTTCGAACCAGAAAGTGACGCTCAATTCCGATAAAATCGGAATTATCGGGCATTCGAGGGGTGGCCACACCGCAGTAGCAGCGACAGCGGAATATACGGAAATTCAGTGCCTGGTAACATGGTCGGCCGTTGCCGATTATAATGCCCGCTGGAGCAAAGAAATGATAGACGACTGGAACAAAAAAGGATTTACGGAGATAATAAACTCAAGGACAGGCCAGGTTTTACCTGTGGACAAGCTTGTCTACGATGATGCATTGGAAAATGCTGACCGATTGATAGCTGTCAAACGGGTTCATGAAATCTATATTCCCTCTATGTTTATTGCGGGAAAAAAAGATGAGGCAGTGTCTTATCGTGATTCTGAAAAGTTATACAGAAACTGCCCGGCCGAAGAGAAGGAAGTCCGATTAATTGAGAATGCCGGACATACCTTTGAAACTTCTCATCCGTTTGAAGAAGAAGATTTTCCTCCGGAATTTTCTCAGGTATTAGATTTAACGGAGGGTTGGTTTCTCGAGCACTTGAGGTAAAAATATGTCACATAGTAATTTTTCCGGTTCAAGTAATCGGTTGAAATATATCAGCCGCACCTGCATTATTTTGTTGTTTGCCACTTTTATTTATGCTGCACCCCCCGTACAGACTCAAAACAAAATTCTGATTGATGATATCATCTTCAGCATCGATGCAAAAGCTGCCATAGATTCGCTCTACAACCGGAATGTTGAAGAAGCCCGGGAAATAATGAGGCCGTGGAGAGAGAATCACCCCGAACACCCGTTATGGATACTTTGGGACGGCATGGAAGTCTGGTGGGAAATTCTCGAAGATTTAAAAGACACCTCGATGGATGAAGAATTCATCAACAAAATGCGAGAAGCCGATTATGAAGCGTCACGGTTACTCAGGCGACAGTCTGATCACACCGATGCGTTAATTGTTCGCGCCGTGGCCAACAGCTATGTGGCTAGAATGCACGCTAACCGGGAACAATGGGTTACCAGTATGCAGATTGGGCGCAGAGGATTTCAGGCACATCAGCGGCTGATGGAAGTTGCCCCCGATTTGCCCGATAATTTGTTTGCCGAAGGCATGAAGCTCTACTATTCTGCCTATATACCGGAGGCCTACCCGGTGGTTCGGGCGGTGTCCTGGTTTTTACCTGATGGCGACAGGCAGGGAGGGCTGGACACACTGGAAGAAGCATCAGAGAAAGCTGTTTTTGCCCGGCCTGAAGCCGCTTATTTCCTGGCGACCATACTTCTGAACTATGAGCAGGATTATGATAAGGCAAAAATTTTCTTCAGAAAGCTGATTGACCGATACCCGAATAACGGTTATTACCGCCGGCTTTTTATACGAACTATGGCTCAGCTCGACGAATACTCCACAATGAAGGCTTTTTACAGGGAAACGACGGAGCATTGGAAGAGGAACAATTTGCCTGATCACCCGGTGATGGATTTTGAGCTGAACTACTGGCTGGGAAGAGCGTTTTATTTTACCGGAAATTATCAGGCCGCTTTTGATGCATTTTCAAGATCTGTGCAGGCCGGAAGCGGGCTGATTAACGCAGAGGAGAGAGAAATTTTAACCCTTGCCGCCTATTTTGCCGGGCAAAGTTCAGAATTGTTGATGCAGAGTGAAAATGCAAAAAAGTATTACGAAATTGCTTCAAAGCAAAATGCAGCTCCCAATGCCCGAAGACAGGCAAGAAACCGCTTATCTGCGATGTAAGAAGCAACTCTATTCCTACCCAATTTGTACATCCTTTCTGGTTAGCTGACAAGTTAACTTTTCCCTGTTGATGACTTTTAAAGTGCCCGGTTCATAAGTGTGTTCGATCAATTTGGCATTCATTTGTTGATCGACCATTATGATTGAAGTTGAACGGGTTCCGTAATCCTCTGTTTGGATAAATGCTGAAGAAACGGCACATTCCATTTCATCCGGCAAACCGGTTTTGGGAAGAACATCGATCGGATATCGCGTGGTATCTTTTAGTAAATCAAAAATGGCATTTTCATCAAGCTCGTCACTTGCCAATACATTTTTAAACTGTTTATGTGCACGGGTAGTTTTTGGCCACGGTGTATTCAGGTATGCGTTGCTGATGGCATGAATGCCCGGATTTATTTCTTCGATTTCATCGTTCTGGTTTGACAGGTAAAAAAGTTTGTCGAAGGTTCCGGCAATCAGGTTAAAACCATTGTATAGATCTGCTTTTTCATTCAATTGCTGAAGGGTATCTTCTACATTCTTTTTTGACAGCAAAAAACTGGTAACAATTTCACCACGTGATGGGGCAGTTTTACTCAGGTTTTTCATGTCCCTGAAATTGGTTAATGCTGCAAAACGCCCGGTATCTGTAAAACCGAGCCAGGTGCCGCCGTCTTTCAGGTCTTTGCCTGCATAAATTACGGGTTCGGTTTTCCACCGATGGGCAGGCTGCGTTGGGCGTTTGTAAAATTCATCCCTGTTGCCGGCAAGAATAAACGGATAATTTGGATGTAATTTATATGAAAATACAATCAGGCACATATTTGAATAAAACCATAATTTTCGGGTATATCATTTCAATATAGAATATTTTACAGGTTTATGGTGGCAATTTGTTTCAGGGAGAGTACGAAATTATATTTGAAACATTGATCACTCAATTTCGCTGTAAAGTTATTTGTGATTGGAATGGTGATGTCGTTTCATCATTCCGGTAAGAGTAAACATCAATAATTGTTCAATAAGTTTTGATTTCGGTAAGAGATACTGCTAAACATGATATTATCATTGTGATAGCCGGTGCTGTCGCGGTGTTTTTATTTATTTGGCTTTATTCTGATTTCCATCCGCTCAGCAGTGCTGATAACAGCCTCGGGAATAATGCAGCGGAAAGACAGGCACAAGAGCTGCTGGGTTCTTACGGTTTTCGGTCAGATTATTCACCGGTTACGAGATTCCAAGCACAAAGCACGCTCCTCGATTCTATTCAGGTAGAAACCAATTTTAATGAATTTTACCAAAATCCCCTTAACCGTTCGCTTTATCCCGTGTTTTTCTGGAGAACCGAATTTTTGATTGAGAGAGAAGATGTGGGGTTTCAATTAGGTATCCCGGGAACCGGCGCAAATACCATTTCTGTTTTAATGTCAGAATCGGGTGAATTGATTGGAATGATAAATGACAATGATATTTTGCCATCAAAAGAAATTAATTTCAGTGCATTCTCTCATGCACTCGGGTTCGATATTCAGCCCGCAATGCAGGCAAGAACCGATACCTCCGCTCAGCACCGAACGCCCTTCATCTTTACCGGCCGTCACGAAGCAGAAATAGACAGTGCAGCTATTCAAGCAAGAGAAACAGTTTTTCTGGGGATTGCTAAAACCGAAAAATTGGCAAAATATCACTTTGAACGATCGAACTGGCCGGTACAGCATTTTGAAATCAAAAGTACTGAGATAGTATCTGTTGATGAGCAGGACGCCGCGCTGGTAGTCTTTACGCAAACAAATCCGCAATTAAATCAAAATGTTTCGGTGGGTGTTCGGGTGTTACCGGATGGAAACCTGCTTTCAATGGAATACTCTTTCGATCAGGGAGAAACCGTGGATGGCGTCATTACTGTGATGTCGGGTTTACGGGCCATGTTCTATCTCTTTACCTTTTTCTGGATTATTATCCTGCTCTTTATGCGTTTCCGTATGCGGCTTATTGATACCAAAGCGGCAATTCTTGTAGCCGTACTTGCCGGGCTTGTTTTCCCGTTCATTCTGCTATTGCAACAGTTGCATTCGCACATTCACTCTTTTGGTACAATTGATCTCTCTTTTATTCTGATGGCGATGATTCCGGTCGGTTTTATTGCTGCAATTACCTCCATCGGTTTCTTTACGGTTACGGCCATCGCCGACTCCATTACCCGGCAAAACTGGCCCGATAAATTACGAACTGTAGATTTATTGAGAGTAGGCCACTTTGTTAATATTCCCGTCGGATTAAATTTGGTCAGAGGCATCTCGTATGGTTTGATTGTAGCCCTTTTATGGTGTCTGTCGTTAATTTACCTGCCAAATTCTGCAATTACGGTCAGTGAATCATTCAATGGTGACAGCACGTACTTGCCGTTCATTTCAGAAGTTCTTGGAAATTTTGCAATCTACTTTCTGGTTGCCCAGGTCGTTTTTCTCATCTTTGTCGGGCAAATCATTTCTAATGTAAAATCTCCATTTTTGCTGATTGCTGCACCTGCAGTAATTTTTATTCTGCTGTATCCATTCTCATTTGAAGTTGGAACGGTTTCAACAGAACTGATTACAGCAGGAGTTGCAGGTATTGCACTCGGCTGGATTTACTGGCGTGAAGATTTTCTTACCGCATTCATTGCCCTTTTTATTTTTGCCACACTGATTTCTACATCACCGGGCTGGCTAATAAGTTCATCCCCCGATATCAGCAGTTTTATCGTTTTTCTGTCTGTGGCTTTGATCGGCTATATTTTTGGAGGATATAACATTCTGAAAGGCAAGCCTGTACGCGAACTGCCCGATTTTGTGCCCGAATATATCCAGGAACTGGCCAGGGAAGACAGAATTAAACAAGAGCTGCAGATTGCCCGAAAAGTACAGAACTCTTTTCTGCCTGATAAAACCCCTGAGGTTGAAGGGCTGGAGGTTGCTGCAATTTGTAAAGCTGCCTACGAAACCGGTGGAGATTACTACGATTTTATTGAACTGAATGATAAAAAACTGGCAATAACGGTTGGCGATGTCAGCGGCAAAGGTATCGAGGCTGCATTTTATATGACGTTTACAAAAGGAGTTCTGCATGCGCTGTTCCATGAATCGGGCTCTACTATCGACGTGTTAAGCAAGACCAACAAACTATTCAGGCAAAATGCCAACAGGGGCACCTTTATTTCATTGATATTTGGCATTTTTGATAAAGAGAGAAGTACATTCTGTTTTTCAAGGGCGGGGCATAACCCTCTGCTTTATTACAGTAAAAAAACAGAAAAAACTTTTTGAATATCAGCCCAATGGAATTGCCATTGGCATGGCAGATGAAGAGATCTTCAGAAAACATATTTCTGAACAGAAAATTCAGCTATCAGAAGGAGATATATTGATTCTGTTTACCGATGGTGTTGTAGAGTCTATCAGCAAAACTAACAAAGTTTATGGCGACAGCCGCCTGCATAATCTTATCAAGAGAAATTTTGATGCATCTCCGGAAGAGCTCATCAAAAAGTTTGAACAGGATCTTGAGAGGTTCGGCGAAAAAACCGAACAGCACGATGATATGACCATGGTCATCATCAAGAAGAAAGGATAAAGAAATGATTGAAAAAGAGATAATAGTTTGAGTTAATTCCTGACTTCAGCACTTTTTTGTTTTACAATTTTCAGAGGCTGACATTCAATGAGTCACGAATCTTTATTGGATATTTCAGGTGTCCTGAAGAATTTTTTACCATGCAAAAAGATAACTTAAGACTATGATAAGAGCCTCTTTGGCCTTGAATTCCCGGTTCGTTAGGCAGAGCGGTGCTTTACGAATCCTAAGCCACGCAGGGAATTATTTAACCAGGGTTTTGTAGTCAACAAGGCGGGGCCTTGGATTCGTATCGCTCAGCCGAAGCGAACGCCTCGGGAATTCACCGCCTTGACTTTTTGGTACTTTTGGGTCAAGCCAAAAGTAAAGTAAAGATTTTACAAGTCTGCTTGTTTTATGAACAGGATATCCAAATAAAAATACAAATCACAGTAAAGGTGTCCAGATGCGGAAGTCAGAAAAGGATAAAGAAATGATTGAAAAAGAGATAATAGTTTGAGTTTTCTTCGTTATTTTTATGCCATGTTCAAAAATAAAACAACCCTTTTCGTTACTCTCTTATTTTTTGCTCTACCGGTTTTTTCAGCAGCACAGGACAATCCGGCAGAACCTGTACCTCTTGAAAAAGCACTGGAAAAAGCAACCGAATCGGAGAAAAAAATACTGGTAGATGTTTATGCAGCCTGGTGTCCTTATTGCCAGAGAATGCATTCAGATGTATACACCAGCGAAGAAGTGCAAAATGCGATATCCGAGCATTTTATTTTAGTGCAAATCAACGTAGAGTCTGATAACACAGTGAAATATCACGGCAACGAGATGACCGAGGCAGAGTTTGCCAGGGCGCTGGAAAATCGAAATGTGCCAACCACATATTTTCTAAATGATGAGGGAGCCATCATCGGTGTTCAGCCGGGATACCTGGATGCTGATGTATTTTCAAATCTGCTCCAATTTGTTGGGAGTGATGCATATCTGAGCCAGTCGTTTGATGAATTTATGAATCAGCGCTGATTATTAATTGGACTAAATTTTTGATATTATCCTGCCTGTTTACTTTTGAACCCGTTTTAAATACAGCCCGAATCGTTATCAATCAGATGATTTAATGTCGCGAAGCCAATCAGTAGAAGATTATCTCAAATCGATTTATAAACTCCAGCAGGAAGAAGAAAAAAAAGGTGTTTCCACAACCAAACTTGCTGCGGAAATCGGTGTGTCAAACGCTTCGGTCACCAATATGCTGAAACGGCTTTCGGATATGGGCATGGTGAACTACGAATCATATTACGGAACCCGGCTTACCGATTCAGGAGAAAAAATTGCGCTCGAAATCATCAGACACCACCGTCTGCTGGAACTATACTTGAAAGAGATGATGGGATATTCCTGGGATGAGGTACATGATGAGGCCGAAAAACTGGAGCATCATATTTCCGAGCAGTTTGAGGATAAAATTGCCGAGCTTCTTAATGATCCGAAAGTTGATCCGCACGGCGACCCTATCCCCACCAAAGATGGTAAAATGCCGAAGATTCAAACAAAACGCCTCTCTTCGGTGGAAGCCAACCAGCCGTTTATTGTGAGAAGGGTAAAAAATCAATCCCCTGAACTGCTTCGTTACCTCGAAAAGCAGGGCATTATTCCGGGAGTTAAAATCGAGGTGGTATCGAAAGAGCCGTTCGACGGGCCGGTGCAGGTTAACGTGGAAAACAGAACCACAACAATCGGTTTTAAAATTGCCGAAGATATTTATGTAGTTGATCCTGCCGGGGGCTGAGGCTCACGGGGTGTGATCCATCGGGTTCGGATACCTGAAACTGTAAAAGAGATCGCGCTTTATCTTCTCGTTCGAAACAATTTTATAATCATTCCTGTTGTCGGACAGAAATTCTGGCCTCGGAAGCCCGAAATGGTCGGCAGCAGATTGATAAAATTCTTTTCTCGGCGGATGTCCGTCTGACACCAGGTTATAAATTTCGTTTCTCTTTTTTTGAGTAATCACCTCTTCGATAATATTCACACAATCCACCTGGTGAATCAGGTTGACGGCCTTTGCCGCACCGTTCAGATCTTTTTTGCCGCTCAGGTAATTTATCGGATGGCGGCCATACCCGTACAATCCGCCAAGCCTTAAAATGGTGTAATCTATTCCCGAATCTCGAATTAATTTTTCGGCAGATAACAGGGCTTTGCCAGACGGGCTGGATGCTTTTTCATAAAGGGCATCTTTTTCGGTGGTTAATCCGCCAAAATCTGAATAAACAGAAGTTGAGCTGGTAAAAATAATCCAGGATACGGAGTGTTCTTTCCCTTTTTTGATGAGCTGTTCAATCACAGCAGGGAAAACTTCTTCAACATTTTTATTTCTGCGCCCCGGTGGAATGTTGATGATATAAAGATCACTCTTCCAGAAGTTTTCAACCGAAGTATTATCGAATGAATCGGGCAGTTTTACCAGGTATGGATCGATGCGATTCTGCCGCAACAGGCTCAATTTCTTTTTGGTTGTTGTTGACCCTTTAACCTCGTGATGAACGGATACCAGGCGTTCTGCAAGCGGAAAACCAAGCCATCCACAGCCTAAAACGGATATTTTCATAATTGGCTAAACTTAATGTGGGCTGTGAAGGTAACCACAACTCTGCACAAAATAAATATGAGGAGTGTAAAGCTTCATTAAAATTATGGATGGTTTGGAAAAATTTAAGTTTTGAGCCCTGAAGTAGATGTCTGTCTTTTCTGACCCACCCCCATCCCCTCCCTATCACACCAAAAAGCGGTGTGACAAGTTGAGAGCTTTTTGAAAACCCGACTCTTCGGGTGAGGGGAGCTCTTAAATACATTTGTTAAGATGGGGTTGCTTTTTTCCAAATTATTAATTCGAATTCACAATGATTTCAAGAATTCTCAGAAATTGAATTTCATGCCGCCCGAAAAGGTTCTGGGCAATCCGGGCCTCAATCCGGCCGGCCGGTCAGAAACAACGTAAGTGTTATTCAGCAGGTTGCGAATATTCAGAAAGAAACTGAGATTGCTGTTAATCTGATAATTTCCTGAAGCATCCAGCAGGAAATAACTGTCGGTGCTGAATGCGGGATCAACCGAGTCGCTTCCGACAACAGTTCTCATTTGCGGAGAATAGACAGCATTCAGGTCCAGGCTCACATCATTCCGGCTGAAACCAACTCCGGAGTTGAACTGGTGCCTTGGTATGAAGGGAATTTCATCTCCTCTGTTTACACTTCCCCAAGGAGAGAAATTGCTTTCAAAATCTGTTTGAAATGCTGCATTGGTGTAGGTGTAATTTATGTTTACAGGCAGGGATATCGTTGTTTTTTGGAATAACTCGGCCAGGTCGAGCACGGAACTGAATTCGATGCCAAACACTCTCACTTTCCCGGCATTGAATTGTGTTGTTGTACCGCTGCCGCCGCCTGCAGCCAGATCAGATCCCAAAAGATTACTGTAGTTGTTATAAAACCCGATAATCTCTGATTTTATCAGGGTGTCTGCATATCGAAAGCCAAGTTCATAATTAATACTCTGCTCTGATCGTGTTTCACTTGCAGAACCGGGGCTTGGCGGAGAAAACCCTTTGTGGATGCCAGAAATTATCGTGAATTTCTCGGTGGCTGCAAAGGTCATCCCGATTCCGGGAATAAATTCTGTAACGGTATATTCGCTGATATTCAGATTTTCTCCTGTCCGGTCCGGATCATCCGTTCCGTAATTTTCATTTCTGAACCAGATCTGCTCCAGTCGCGCACCCGGGGTGAATGTCCAGTCGTTAATTTTTATTTTGTTTTGCAGATACACAGACAGAGCAGTTGCCGATCCAATTCTGTTGGCCTGTGTGCCCGGAATTCCTTCGCTGGTCAGTATCATGATGCCATCCTCCATCCGGTATCCGTCTTCAAACTGATGCCGGTCTTCTTCATCCTGATGTAAACGGACTCCAAATTCTACATCATTGTTGATTCTTCCGGTTTCAACATTAATTCCCAAAATACTTTCCACTCCCTGTGAAATATAATCGCGATTATTGGAGCGTACCATCAGGGCATCATCGGTACTTTGGCTTCCACGCAGAATGCTCATGACTGATTGAAATTGATCCGGTGCATGCAGAACGCCCGCGAGATTATTCCCCTCAACACTTTGAAGTTTATACCAGTTTCTGCTGAAGTTATTTCGATAAACTGTTGTTGTGAGGTCTGTTCTGTCTGAAAGAAGAATAAAATGCCGGGCATTCACCTGGAAGTGTTCTGTTTGAATCTGGTCGGCTTGTGATCCGGCATACCTTCGGAACGGGCTTTGTTCAAAATCTTCTCTTGTCAGCCCGAGGTATGTTTCATCAGATTTCTGATCATTATAGCCGACTTTCAGTTCAAGCCGTTGAAATGTATTGGAATTCGGATCGGATCTGACCATAAATTTGCCCATAAAGTCATTGATGGTAAACCCGGTATTTCCACCATTATCCAATTGTTTGAAGCCGTTATCACCCATATGCAAAGCTTCAACCAGGTAACCGTAACGGTTGTGGGTATTGCCCACATTGGCATATAGCTTGTTCGAATTGCGTTCACCAATACTCAATTCTGCATTGCCGGCAAATTCGCCGGGTATGGGCGTTGAAATTAAGTTTATGGCGCCACCTGTAGTATTTGGGCCATATTTAATTTGAGCGGAGCCTTTTCTCACCTCAACGGAATTCATACGGGCCACATTGGGGAAATAATAGGCTGCAGGGGCCGAATAGGGTGCGGGGGCGGCAAGAATACCGTCTTCCATAATATTAATTTTTGTGCTTCGCTCAACACCGGCGCCTCTCAACCCGATGTTAGGACGGAGGCCGAAACCGTCTTCTTCCTGGATATTTACACCGGATACACTTCTCAGAACACGGTTTATGTCGGAATAGCTGTGCTTTTTTAGCTGCTCAGATGTGATGTAGCTGGCAGCACCGGGAATCTGATTCATCCAGACAGGTGCACCCACAACAGTAATTCTGTCCATTATTATTTTATCGAAAATATTCGAGGTATCTGGTTCAGCCGAAGAGGATGATTGTGCATTTGCAAAAGAAAAAAGCAAAAACGTAAAAAGGATGAGAATGGAGGAGAGTTTTTGAAGGTAATTCGACATAATAAAATTCTTAAGTTCTTATACTTACTCAGTTGATTTTTTGTTTTGAGTCTGACAGGTTAGATCAGGACAGAAGATGGTTTAAAACCTGTTATTAAATTGTTTATTTAGATTTAATCTAAATTTAAAGATAGCCTGAATTGGAGTCAAGCATCTAATTAGATTTAATCTAAATAAGAGTATAAAAATTTAACCGTGTTCAATTAACTTTATGAAAAATAAACCTGTAGCTGTTGTGGGGGCAGGGATCAGCGGCCTGACAATTTCAACAATTCTGAAGAAAAGGGAGGTGCCGGTTGAAATTTTTGAAAAAAAAGATGAACCCGGCGGCGCCTTAAAAACTGTAAACAGCAATGGCTGGCTGCTGGAATATGGCCCCAATACCTTATTACTGAAAGACAAAATCGTGGCCGATTTTCTGCGGGATGCCGGGCTGGAAGAGGAGATGGTTGTTGCCAATGAAAACTCCTCAAAAAGATTTATCGTAAAAAACGGGAAACCGGAACCGCTGCCCGCTTCTATCTGGAGTGCCGTTAACACACCGCTTTTTTCGTTAAAAGGGAAACTCAGAATATTGGGAGAGCCGTTTATTTCGAGGAGTGATGATCCTGATCAAACCGTGGCAGAATTTGTAGAACGCCGCCTGGGAGAGGAGGTGTTGAACTATGCCATCAACCCGTTTGTGGCGGGTATTTTTGCAAACCGGCCGGAAGACCTCAGCCTTCGACACGCTTTCCCGGCCATGCACAACCTGGAGGCCGAATACGGTTCGATGATTTGGGGCAGTTTTGCCGGTGCCAAAAAAAGAAAAGAGCAGGGCAGAATTCCCCGAAAACTCATTTCTTTCAAAGAGGGGATACAGCAGCTCCCGGAAACTTTGGCTTCACAGGCAGGAAAAGCCCATTATAATCAAAAGATTGAAAAGATTGAAAAACGCACCGGCGGATGGTTTTTGGAAAGTAATGGCCGTGAATTTGGCCCGTACTCAAAAGTGGTTCTGAACACACCGCTCTATCAAATAAAACAGTCACAAATTCCTGTCAATGATTACGATTTTGAAATGCTGCAAAAAGTACATTATCCGCCATTGTCGGTGATGTACCTCGGTTTCAAAAAAGATCAGGTCGAACACCCGCTGGATGGATTTGGTTTTTTGGTTCCGGAGCTTGAGCAGCGGAATATTCTGGGTGCGCTGTTTTCTTCCACACTGTTCGAAGGCCGGGCGCCGGATGACCGTCATCTGTTAACGGTTTTCGTTGGCGGAGGAAGACAGCCTGATCATGCCTCTCTGCCAACTGAAAAAATGCTGAATCTTGTGATGGCGGATTTGCAGGATTTGCTGGGAATCACAGGCGAACCTGTGTTTATGGATCATGTCTACTGGCCGAATGCCATTCCCGCTTATCACACCGGTTATGATGATATTTTGCGTACGCTTAAAAATGTTGAGGCCAGAAATCCGGGGCTGCATCTTGCCGGAAATTTCAGGCACGGTATTTCCGTCCCCGACTGCATTAAAAGCGGAATTGAATTGGCAGATCAAATTGCTAAAGATTTGAGTTAGGAGAACATTAGACTTCTGCACAAAAAAAGCACTGTCGTGACCTGTGCTGCAAATGACATATGAGATTCTGCCCTTTTCGGACCCACCCCCGGCTCCTCCCTATCCCGACACAAAAAAGCGTGTCGGGACAAGGAGGGGAGTTTATTCTTTTCCCATACCAACAAAGAGCGAAGTCCTTCGGCGCTTTTCCGAAAAACGAAGGAACCCTGGGATGGCTGTGCCAAAGGATTTCTATCCATTTTAGCGAGAAATGAAATTTGTCTTACATCACAAGCCTACTGCGGTTAAACAAGTCTGAGAATTGTGTTACCTTTCAATCTCTATTAAAATCAGCATTAATTAAAACGACATGGCATCAAACAAAAACAGGCTGGAAAATTTTCGAGAGTACCGGGAAGAGATGAATGAAAAGGTGATGAACCTGGATCATCTTGGCATCAAACGTTTTTTTAACCTTGACAGTAACACCTATAAAGAAGGTGCACTCAGTTCGCAAACCAAAGAATTGCTGGGATTGGTAGCGTCCGCAGTTTTGCGCTGCAACGATTGTATCGATTACCATCTCGAACAGTGTGCAAAAACCGGGTCAACCAAGGAAGAGATTGTGGACGCACTGAACGTAGCGCTTGTGGTGGGCGGCAGTATTGTGATACCGCATCTCCGGCACGCTATTGAAACCCTTGAACCATTGCAAGAAGAAGGCCTGCTGTAGATGTGTTTTCGCAAATCATTTTTGTTTTTACTGATGATACTTTTTCCGGCTTCTCTGTTAGGCCAGGTCATTCCACCGGAGCGAAGCGAGGATGGGCATATCATCAGTGCAGACCGCATCGGGAGCTATTATTCGGTTTTCCCGCTGGCAGGGTACACATCCGATGAGGGCCTGTTCGGTGGCGGTTTTGTCCAGCGAATTAATTACGGTATTGATGTGAGGCCGTTTTTAAGCAATCTCAAAACGGATTTTACTATTTCCACGAGAAGAAATATTATTTCGAAACTGGAGTACGAGCGAACACGGACGTTTGGAACCGATATCCGCAGCCGGATTGATTTTATCGGGCAGAGAATCCGGCAGGGGCACTATTTTGGAATTGGCAACGATACAGAATTTTCTGATGCCCTTTTCGATGAAGGCTACTATTTCTATGAAAACCGTGAGGTTTATTTCAATTATCAAGCCAGGAATACACTTTTCGATTTTGGTGAAAATGGGATTGGGGATATTTATGGCGGATTTACAATCTCTTATGTAAACGGGCTTGTAAGGGGTGAAGCATCGAAGTATGATGATGACCGGCCGCCGGGATTTGGCAAAAACCGGGTCAATAAACTTGGCGCCGGCGTTATTGCTGACAGCCGCGATAATGAATTTGCCCCAACCCGGGGCATACGCTACGAAGCCGGTTTCAGCACGAGCACATCTCTGTTTGGCAGTAATTACTCGTTTTCAACAGTCAGGGGTGAATTGCGACATTTTATTCAGCTTTTTGATAATGTTGTTCTGGCGCATAAAATGGAAATGAAGCATAATATCGGCCAGGCGCCGTTCTGGGCAATGCCAATTATTGGAAATGAAGACGGCCTCCGCGGTTACCACATGAACCGCTTCAGGGGAGACAGCTCAGTGCTGAATATGCTGGAACTTCGCACATGGCTATTTTCAGTTCTTGACGGGAATATCCGCTTTGGGGGACAGGTGTTCTGGGATTCCGGAAGAGTTTTTTCCGAAACAGATTCGAATAATTTTTTTGATGACTGGAAACACGCATACGGATTTGGCGGAGTACTTTCGCTGTTTAACCCTGACTTTTTTATTCGGGGAGATTTCGGTTTTTCTGATGAGACTTTCCGGATGTATTTTGGAGCGGGATATATTTTTTAGCGCTTTATACAAGTTTAGCGACCTGGCAGAGTGCGAACGCAAGAGAGCTCCTGCAAGAGTCGCGGATAGCTGTTTTGATCCGGAGATGGCGCAAGCGTCTCGCTTGTGCCCGTGGTTCCAAATCGGAAGTTCACAACTCTGGCAGGAGCCGAGAAGCACGGCACTCTGCCAGGTTGTATGAATTAGCCTTCTAAACACAGAGATGGCGCAAGCGGACGCTTGCGCCAGGCAGGAGCTTGAATCAACGATTTTACCTTCACGAACACACCCCTAAATCCCCTCTCAAGAGGGGACTTTTTGGACTATCACCTTTCATATGGTGTTGACCTATTTTGGGCAAAATTAGTAGCTCAGCGTAACAAAACTTCAATAATTTCCTGATGCTGTGGAAAAGCTTCCAACATTGATTTTATTTCGGCCATTTCAAAATCCTGGAAATCAAACCCCGGGGCTACTGTGCAGCCGCACAAAACGTAACTATCAGCCACATCAACTGTAACACCGAACCAGGCACCGGCAGGCACAATTTGCTGAGGATATTGGCCTTTTGTGAGATCTTTTCCCAGGCTCAGCTTATTATACTCACCATTCGGATGAATCATGTGAATGGTGATGGAAGAGCCTTCGTAATGGTGCCAGATTTCATCCGACTTAATCCGGTGCAGTTTTGATATATCATCACTGCCAAGCAGGTAGTAAATGGAGGTGCCAAAATTCCTTCCATCCGGAAATTCACCATCTTCTGTTTTGATAATTCCTTTGCTTCGGTAGGTTTCGCTGTAATAACCGCCTTCGGGATGTGGCTTGAGCCGGAGTTCCTCAATGAGTTCTTCTTTTCTCGAAATCATGCTAACAGATTTTTTTCTCAATGTCTATCTCAGAACGGTTGCACTGTCAGGGTAGTCGGTGATGATGCCATCCACACCCATATCAAGCTGCCGGCGCATTTCATCTACGTTGTTGATAGTCCAGGGAATGACCTGCATCCCGCGTTCATGGGCTTCCTGCACAATTTCCGGTGTTACAAGGTTATAGCGTGGACTCCAAATTTCGGGGGTGTAACCAAGTTCATCCAGATAGGATTCGATCGGATCGTCGGTCGAAACCAGGATGGCCTGTGCAATTTCAGGATTCAGTTCCCGAAACTCAATCAATGTAGCCGGATCAAAAGATTGAATGATGATTCTGTCAAAAAGATCAAATTCTGTGTGCAGTGTTCTCAGTTCTTCGTATAGTAGCTCTGCATATTCTTCAGGATAGGGATAAAATTCGCCGTATTGCTCCGGGTTACTTTTGGTTTCAATGCTGTACGCAACCGGGTCGAGGTTCATCTCCTGAACGTATGCTTCAATCGCACGGATGGCATCTCTCATCAGCGGTTTTGTCACCTCCATCGGCTGCTGATTTGGAAAGTTTACATGCCCCCTCATGCCCACATCAAACTGCTGCGTTTCTTCATATGTCATTTCAAAAATGTTGTAATCCATCTGCTCTTCTTCCGTGACCGGGGTTCCGTCAGGCTTGGTGCTGATGTGATGATGAAACCACGGCTCATGCGAAATCAAAATCTGCCGGTCTTTGGTCACAACCAGGTCAAATTCGATGGTATCTACTCCGTGATCAATGGCAATCAAAAAGCTGGGAATGGTGTTCTCGGGAAGCAGCCCGCGTGCCCCGCGATGCCCCTGCAGGTCAAAAGTTTTTGATTGTTCCATAGTACAAGAAGTAGTAATTAAGCAGGCAATTAAAAAAAGAAAAAGGCGCATTTCAAAACAAATTTGAGGTGAATGGTCTAAAGATCAATCAGTTATCGATAAAATATCAGTTCTGACAGCTAATGGCATTAAATTTTGAAGAATTTAATTTCCTAAATAAAAAACTTGAAACGAAAAATTACAGGGTAACACTGCAAATTCAGAAAGTTGAAACGATGTTGTAAATTGTAAAGCCGGTTTGAATTAGTATCTTAATAATATCGGTCAAACATATTTAATTTGATTATGAGTGCAAAAGATATACGATGGAAGCACCGGTTTTCTAATTATTTAAAAGCTCTGAATCAGTTGAAAAATGCTGCCGAACTGGCAAAGAAACGTGATCTTACTGATTTGGAACAACAAGGATTAATACAATCATTTGAATATACACACGAGCTGGCATGGAACGTAATGAAAGATTATGCGCATTATCAGGGAAGTGTGGATGTTGCCGGGTCACGGGACGCAACCAGGGAGGCATTTCAGCTTAACCTGATTGAGGATGGTACAAATTGGATGGAGATGATAAGCAGCCGAAATAAAACATCTCATACTTATAATGAGGAGGTAGCGAAAGAGATTGTGAGCAATATTCTGAACACCTATTATCCGTTGTTTTTAGAGTTCAGGGATCTAATGGAGGGGAAATTAAGCGAAGATGATGACAGTCAATTCTGAAACATTGAAATACGGCCTTTCTCAAAAAGAGATAGAAAGTATCTGTACAATATTTAACCGGTACAGTGAAATAGACCGGGTAATTTTATATGGATCGCGTGCAAAAGGCAACTTCCGGCGAAATTCTGATTTAGATTTCGTGCTTGAGGGAAATGATTTGACATTGAAAACACTGATGCGGATAGAACGGGAAATTGATGACCTGTTGCTGCCTTATAAAACAG
>SLPZ01000198.1 GCA_007131725.1 Balneolaceae bacterium | reverse complement strand
TCAAATTCAATTTCACCGGCAGCAAGTGGATGTGCCAATAATTCCCCTTTTTCTAAATTACTCATAACATCATCAAGTTTTCTCGACACTTCTGGTGTAAAGTAAGCTTCACCGCAATTTTCACAAATAAATGCCGGAATTTCTTTCACAGAAATGATTACGTTTTCTTTTTTTAGGGTAAGATCAGTTTTGCCTTTATTAATATTCCCTTTACAGAGAGAACATCGTTCAGGTTTTGCTGTAAATGTTGATTCTTTTTCTTTCTTCATCATATTATTTCCTTTTAGTGTAATCTTTCCAACGGGATTTATCCGGCTTGTAAACGGTGATGATTCTTACATGATCACTACAAAGAGCCAACACTACATGCAAAGGCGTCTCATTACAAAATCCCAAAATCAAATACGACGGACAAGGAAAATCATCCGGATATTCTTCAATAACCTGTCCGTTTGTAATCATTTCAATTATCATATCTGTTGTAATATCCCTCTCAAACATCCGAATTCTGGCATGTTTTGTGATCATAAATTGATCACGTTGAATCAATCTTTTTATTTCATCAAAATATGACATCATATACAATATGAATGAATGTCTATAACCATAAAGTATAATCTGATTAAAATAAAATATTTTTTTATGATGTTTGTTCGTTTCACGAATCTAAAATCCATGAAGCAAAATTCGTCAGCCGGACAAATGCAGCCGGCAGACGAGGAATTCACAACACCTCGAAATGATGCATCACCTTTTCAAAACCTGTATGCTCGGGGTTTTCTGACTTCGCTCTTAACACCCCGCACTGCGCGCCGATAAAACCACGGCGCTTGTACGGGGTTACAAACCGGTCGCCCCATCCGGGGCGATCATTGCATCTCGCAACTCGTAACCAGTCGTCTTTACCCGGCCTCTGGCAGGAATCCCGCCAGGTTTGCCGGGGCACTCTGCCAGGTTCTCAATCCTGCCACCTGTGCCCTGCACCTTGAATTCGATATTCGATGTGCGATTTTTTTGAACCGACACCAGGCAGCCTTCATCCGCATCTAATCGTTGCCAGCCTCTTTTTCTGCTTCTTTACTAATTTCGGCTACATCTTTATCAACCCACAATGTTCGCTGCCATTCCGTATAGTCAAATGGTTCACGGATCATATTTTTGATAAAAATTTCAGTATCAACATCGCCCAGTTCTCTGAGCAGTGCCTTCATACCCAGTTTCCGAATTTCCGCTTCCGTTCTCATATTTATACCTCCAGTATATCAAGCATATCAATTGGATTAATAATCTCAATGCTTTTTATAAAACTGTTTTTATTCAAAATTTTGTCATCTGTTGTGATAAAATATGTGCAACCTGCTTCAATTGCACAGGCAATATGCAAAGCAGCTTTGGCTTTTAAATCCTTTTTCACCAATTGTTCAGCATAACTTAAAACGTTTTCATTCTCACGAATATTGACCGTTGCCTTCTTTTTCCATTTTTGGATTACCAACTGCCTGAATTCGTAGGGATTGGCCATGTTTTCATAATCCAGAATGTAAGACCATACCAATTCAAGTTCTCTCTTATCAATTAACGTTTGTATATATAGTTTGGCTTCTGCTTCAATTCGAATTCTGATTTGATCCTGATCATCAAAAGGCCGATTAAAACAGCAGTTGTCAAGATAAATTTTCATTTTTAAAATAAATTATGGCCCGCCGTGTGTGCGGATCATATAGATTGGTTTATTGGTTACATGAAAAGTAATAGTCGATAATATTGTTAATTATAACAACTTCAAATCCGTTTTATACAATACAACAATGCTACAAAAAAGCTGAAAACATTATCCCATTCCTGGTTTTAAGAAAAAAACACTGCGCCACTCTGCGCACACAGCGGTTAAACCCCCAGAACCCATCCCCCGGCCCCTTCCCTATCCCGCAAAAAAACGGCATAAGGAAGGGGTGACTTTCTGCATAATATCCAGCCTTAAAAAAAACAAAAAGCCCCTCCTTACGGCGTGCCTTTCGCCGTAGGGAGGGGTTGGGGTGGGTCCTTGCAGATTCAGCTGGCGCGATAGCGACACCCCGAATCCTCAAAGCAAGCTGTCAACGGCTCTATCGGTGAGTGAGGAAGAATCTCGTTGTTCTGTGATTATTCCAAAAAACAGAACCTCAATCGGCAAGCCGGTCAAGGATAATAATTGTCGTAGCAGTAGCCCCTAAAACTGAAGAAATGACTGAGAGCCAATCTACAAATGCCGGCCGCCGCAACACCTCAAAACTGATAATATCATCACTTCTCAAGCTAAAATCCCGTAATTCTGCCGGATAGGGTTCATTATACCTGAAGGTAAACGTTTGAGAAGTCTCTTCACCGGAGGCATCATCATACCTTGATATGGAAATTTCAATGCGAACCTTGCTCCAGTCCAGCCGCTGACCCGCAGTTCTGGACGCAACCGGGCCTCGCGCATAGGAAATAAGTTCGTGGGGTTTTGTACCCCTTGGCACAATATACCGCCCCGGGGCATTGATATCCCCCCAAACACTCAAAGTGTCGGAAATCTGTCCCGGCTCGGCAATTCTGACAAATCCTTCGGCAAGCCGGAATGTCTGGCCAACTTGTGCTTGTGCACTATTGGTAGAAAAAAGAAGCACGGAAAAACAGAAGAGAAGAGTTATACTTATAAACTTATTCATGCAGATGTCTAATTAATGGGTTTAGGCTCTATGATATTTTAACTGTTAACAAAAAGAGGTCCAGAATATGTCAGTTTATGATTCCTGGTACTCTTCATAGGCGTGATAGCTATCATACGTATATTCGTTGTAATAGTAATAATCAGCACTTTCTCTGTGTTTATAGGCCGTCAGCACGGTACCAATAACTTTTGCCCTGATTTTCTTCAGATTGTCCACGGTATGATAGATTTCGTTAATCTGGGTTTCTCCAAATTTTGATACGAGTATAACACCGTCTGCCACATGCTGCATCATAGGGGCAGAATCTGTGATCACTCCGTAAGGTGGTGTATCCACAATAATATGATCGTAGCGGTCCTTTAGCTGGTTCATAAAGTTTTTCATTCTCTCACTCTGAAGCAGAGCGGCAGGATTGGGAATACTTTTTCCTGATGTGATAATATGCAGACCTGGTGCGATGGTCGGTTTAATTGCAGAATTTTTTGACTGATCATCATAAAAGATTTCAGCTATTCCAGGTTCTCTGGCTACTCCTGTAAGTCTGTGCAAATTGGGCCGCCTCAGGTCATTATCAATCAAAAGAACCTTCTTGCCTGATTCAGCCAGTGCCACTGCCAGGTTGATAGATACGGTTGATTTCCCCTCTCCTTTCCTGGAGCTGGTAACAAGAATTGTCTGATATTTTGCATCCGGATCAGAATAGATAATATTATTATGCAGCCTTCTGTACGATTCGGAAATGGGGGATATGCTGTCCAGCAACGAAGACCAGGATGTTGAGACCTGGTGGTCTTTCACAGATACAAACTCTTCACCTTTATATTTTTTTCTAACATATTCATTAAAATTGGGAATCACAGCGAGAAGCGGGTAACCGGTTTTCCGAAGTTTTTCTGTACCGTCTATTGTTTTGTTAAATGATTCTTTAGTGAATACAAATCCAATACTCATAATGCCACCAATCATAAATCCAATCAGCAGGTAGAGTTTCTTATTCGGAGCTGACGGAGATGTTGGAAATTGCCCAAAATCTATGGGCCGGCCGGAACCGTACTGTGTCTGTTCCCATAACTGGGTTTCGGCATACTGATTGGAAATGGTCGTATAGAGCTCTTCATTGATCTGTACATCCCGTCTCAGGCGAGCCAGTTCAAGCATATTTTGGGGAAGCCCGTCAAAAAATTCATTTTCCTGTGCCATTCGCTGTTCAATGGCAGTTTCCTGTGCATTTAACTGGCTTTCTTCAATTCGAAGTTCAATTAAATTTCTTCTTAATTCAAGTATTCTGCTGGTAACCCCGCCATCTTCCTGATCCAGAAAACCGATAAAAATATCGGAATCATCTGCATTCATAAGATCACTGGTAATCATTCGTATCTCCTGGCGCAGCCCTTCAATATCTTCTTCAAGCTGAACAAACTGTGGTTCCATTTCCGGGTTGTTTCTCAGGGCGGGATTTCTCTGCAGCATAAGTGAACGCTCTGTTCGCAGATCTGCCAGCCGATACTGAACCCTCTCAAGCTGTCCGCTGATGTTTTCGGAAAGCTGTTCAGCCAGTCCCGGCCGTATCCGTTCAAGCTGGTTTTCATACGATTCAATGGATGAATTGATCGCCACCCTTTGAACTTCTACTTGCTGCCGCTGGGATTCCAGCTCAGCCATTCGATTAATTACGGCACTGGTCTGTCCGTCAATCTGAACAAGATTGGTATTGCTCATGTAGTCTCGCAATTGTTCTTCAGCCGATGCCAGCTTGTTTTCAATATCTTCCATTTCCCGCTCAAGGAAATTTATTGCGGAATTGGCAGCCATTCGGCTCTGTGCGGCAGACACTTCGGTATAGGTTTCCATCGTTAAATCCACAAGTGTTTGGGCCTCAAGTGGAGAAAAACTGGAAAAAGAGATTCTTAAAACATCCGTATCCTGGCTGGTTCTGTCAACATTCATATTGTTGATAATCCGGGATGAAACGGTCGTTCTTGCGACTATCGTGGAATCGCCGGGATATTCATACCAGAGTATGGGAAAAATCTCCCCGTTTTCCATTCTTTCAGTTTCAAGTAATTTATCTGCAATTTCATCGGCAAGCCTTCTGGATTGAAGAACCTGAAGTTCGTTGGTCAGCCTGCTACCGGTACCCACTCCGAAAGAAGATGACATCATGCTGGACAAGTCAGTTCCGGCCCAGGTATAACGATTACGTTCTTCAGCAATAAGCATCGTTCCGGAACTTTGATACACCGGCTGCTGGGCAAATGCATAAATACCGGCAATCAGGGTAATGGCAACAGTAATCCCGGCAACCCACCATTTATGCCTTAACATTGTAGCAAGCAGAAGCTTGAGGTCAATTTCGTCGTTATTTGATGAATCATCCAGGATAGGCTGCCCCTGATAATATTCACCCGGGGTATATCCGCTGCCGTTGTTTTTTCCGTTATCAGCCGGTTGAAATGGTGAATTGGAGTGTTGGTTACTCATTTTTTAAATCGAATTTTTAAAAAGGGATGAAAAGCAGATTGAACTGTGCACAACAAGTGTATCATTGATGGTTT
>SLPZ01000103.1 GCA_007131725.1 Balneolaceae bacterium | reverse complement strand
ATGATCACGAGTTGAAGGCCGTAACCCAGACAACCGGTGTTTTGTTTGATGTGGAGAAGCAGCGCCCGGCCAGGCTGCCCGAGATCGAAAACAGAGATCAGTATCTTTTCAACCCTGTTTCTGATGGATAAGAGCAGCCAATACAAAATTTTTAGTGACCCGGTTCACGGATTCATCACCATTCCGAAGGGAATTATCCTGAAATTGATAGACCACGCTTATGTTCAGCGCCTGCGGCGGATCCGGCAGCTCGGGCTGGGATACCTGGTTTTTCCTGCTGCTGAACACAGCCGGTTTTCCCACGCAATCGGGGCTCTTGAATTGGGCCAGCGTGTTCTGAAAAATCTGCGTGAAAAAGACACCACCATCAGCGATGCCGAAGTTACCGGAACGCTGATTGCCATTCTTCTGCACGATGTGGGCCACGGGCCTCTCTCCCACACCCTGGAACACACGCTGATTGATGATTTCAGCCACGAGATGATGAGCCTCAAAATCATGAAAACCCTAAACCGGGAGTTTGATGGAGAGCTGCAAACCGCCATTGATATATTCACCGATCAATATCCCAAAAAATTTCTGCACCAGCTTATCTCCTCCCAGCTCGACATGGACCGGCTTGATTATCTGAAGCGCGACAGTTTTTTTACCGGGGTGTCGGAGGGGTCGGTAGGTATAAACCGAATATTGAAAACCATGCGGGTTTTTAATGGTAATGTTGTGATTGAGAAAAAAGGAATTTACGCCATCGAAAACTATATTCTCTCAAGGCGACTGATGTACATGCAGGTGTATCTTCACAAAACCGTGTTGAGTGCAGACGCACTTCTGCGAAATATTTTCAGGCGTGTGCAGTTTCTCATCGGTAACGGCGAAAAGGTTGAGATTCCTTCAAAACCGCTGAATTATTTTTTCACAAAAAAACCATCATCTAAAAAGAGAATCAGCGACACAACGATGGAACAATACCTGGCTCTCGACGATCACGATGTGTATCTCAGCATCAAGAGCTGGCAGGACAGCAGTGATGAAATTTTATCAGATCTTACCAGCCGGTTTTTGAACCGTTCGCTGTTCAGAACCCTGTTCACCGACCGTAAACAGCGGCACCTGCTCCGGGAGGAAATTCATAAAAAAACGCAGCAATACCTAAAACAAAAAGGGTTGCCGTACGACGATCACTCCACCCGGTTTTATTACGATGCTGATGAGAGTTACAGTGAGGCCTACAAATATGAAAGCGAAAGCATCTGGATACTGGACGAAAACAAAGCTATCGAATTTTCAAAAGCAGCGGATACCAAGCACATCATTGCACTAACAAAGCCGGTTGTGAAGCCTTATTTGGTTCATTTGAAGGAGATAGGTTTATAGTCTTGAGTCTTGAGTCTTGAGGTGATGGGTTGACACAAAGTTTATAATTCGAAACATCAAAGTGTATTTGATATACTTATTCCATGAAAATTCTCCATTGTTGCAAAATTCTCAAGACTCAAGACTCAAGACTCAAGACTACCGACTACCCTCTCATACTTCACAAACGAAAATTCTTCGTGATCTTCCCGCCAGGTTTCTTTCCAGGTTTTACCGATTTGATCCCGGTATTCAGGGAAAAACGTATCTCCCTCATACTCTTTTTTGATTTCGGTGATCACCAGTTCATCGGCCTGACCAAGCAGTTGCCGGTAAATTTCACCGCCGCCGATCACAAAAACTTTTTTATGATCGCTGAGGTAATCGAGAGCAGCATCAATCGTGCTGAATGTTTTTACGTGATCGTAGGATTTTGACCGGCTGAGCACCACGTTTTCCCGGCCGGGCAGTGGTTTTTCGTCAATCTCTTCAAATACCACGCGCCCCATCAGCAGCGGGTGTCCTATTGTGGTTCGTTTGAAAAATTTCAGGTCCTCGCTGTAATGCCAGGGCAGTGTACCGTCTTTGCCGATAACAAGATTTGGATCGTGGGCTGCAATCAGAATCAGCTTCATACGGCCACCGGAAACCTGATAACCGGGTGAGGATTGTAGTTGATTAACTCAAAGTCATCAAACTCCAGTTCATCCACCGGTTTGTCGGCGATTTTGAGGGTTGGCAGCGGGCGGGGATCTCTTTTTAGCTGCTCTTTCAGCCCTTCGATGTGATTTTCATAAATATGGGCGTCAACAATGGTGTGGGCAAATGTGCCGGGTTTGAGCCCCACTTCGTTGGCAACGGCCATGGTTAATGCCGAATAGCAAGCCAGGTTGAAAGGAATACCGAGGGCAATATCGCCGGAGCGCTGGGTGAGGTGGCAGTTCAGTTTTCCGTCAGTCACGTTAAAAATATACATGATGTGGCAGGGCGGCAGGCCCATCTCACCAAGAAGGCCGGGATGCCAGGCAGACACCACAATGCGCCGGCTGTTGGGATTGGTTTTAAGCATCCGGATAGCATTTTGCACCTGGTCAAATTCGTCGTATTGCCATTCTTTCGACTCGTTGGAACCCAGAGGTTTGTAAACTGAACCGTCTTTGGCTTTCACCATCGGGAACCGCCTCCATAGTACCGGGTAAATCGGGCCTACATATCCGTCTTCATCCGCCCAGGCGTCCCAGATATGCACATCATTTTCGTCACGCAGCCATTTGATGTGATCTTCCCCTCTCAGGTACCAGAGCAGTTCCATTATCACAGATTTGAAAAACACTTTTTTTGTGGTGAGAAGCGGGAATCCGTCAGCCAGGTCAACCTTGTAGAATTCGGCGAAATTAGAAAGCGTTTTTACACCGGTTCTGTTTTCTTTCCATGTTCCTTGATCCAATACATTTTGCACCAATTTTAAATACGCTTCCATTTTCTGTATGTCAGATTACACATTATGATTAAAAGCCCTGTAATACCACAGAAGCTATGCTAAAATATATCAATAGGCCGGCAACGTCAGCAATGGTTGTTATTAAAGGGCTGCTTGCAACAGCGGGGTCAATATTAAAACGGGTAAGGAAAAATGGGAGCAGCGCACCAATAAGGTTAGCAACCAGCACAATAGCAATCATGGACAAACCTACCACCAGCCCAATTTCCCAGCCGGCCCTGAAAATGCCCAAAACAAAACTTGCTATTCCCATTGCAAGGCCAAGTAAAATTCCTACAAAAATTTCTTTACCAGCAGTTTTCAGCCAGTATCTTAATCTTACATCTCCAATTGCAATAGCCCGCACCATAATTGTAGCCGATTGGGCGCCGGTATTTCCCCCGCTATCAATCAACAGGGGAATAAAGAAAGCCAAAGCCACGGCTGATGCCAGCACTTCTTCATAATACTCAATCACTCCTGATGACAACAGATTAATAAATACCAATATTAGCAACCAATGCACCCGTTTCGAAAACAGTGTCCAAATCGTGGTTTGCGTATAGGTTCTCTTTAACGGAGCAACCGCAGCACCTTTGTGAAAGTCTTCTGTAGCCTCTTCCTGGGCAATATCGATGATATCGTCGATAGTGACAATTCCAAGGAGTATACCGTCACTGTCTACCACCGGCATTGCAACTCTGTCGTACTTACTCATCATTTCTACAGCATGTTCCTGATCATCGAAGGCTTGCAATGCAACAAAAGAATCATCAGTAATATCTCCGATTTTATCTTGTGGTTCAGCCAGAATCAACTGATTCAAACGAAGGTCATCAATCAGTTTTTCATTATCATCAACTACATAAATAACGTTTACGGTTTCTGCACTGAATCCATATTTTCTGATGTGCAGCATCGCCTTTTCTACAGTCCAGTTAGACTTTACTTTCACATAACGCGATGTCATGTGTCTGCCTACACTTTCTGCGGGATAACCAAGCAGTTTTTTAACTTCAAGCTGTTCTTCATGTTTCAGCGAAGCCAGAACTTTTTGGGTGAGATGTCCGGGAAGTTCTTCTAAAATAGATACCCGGTCATCAGGCTCAAGATTGTTAAGAACATCTGCAAGCTGTTGCTTACTTAACAAATCCAAAAACTCCATCTCTTTTACACTGCTGAGATTGGCAAATACTTCCGCTGCTCTCTGTTTTTTTAACAAGCGAAAAACTACAACACCAACTTCAGAATCCACGCCTTCAATGAGTTCGGCAATATCAACTGAAGGCACATCCTGCAGCGATTCTTTTAGAGTAATCCAGTCTTTTTTTTCGATTAGCTCATCAAATTCCGGTTTTACTAATTGCGCAATCATAATGTTCTAATTTTGATGAGAAAAATTTTATTTACAATATTCAGAAACCGAAGTTATTAAAAAATTTATAAAGCCATTCAATTAACAGGCTATTTTTGTTCAATAGCCATCAATGCATTTCTGGCTGCAACCTGTTCAGCATTTTTTTTACTCTTGCCGGTTCCCTCACCAAGCTTTTCATCGCCAATATAAACTGCAACATGGAAAGTTTTATCGTGGCCTGGCCCCTGCTCGGAGAGCACCACATATTTTGGCAGCTTCAGTCTTTCAGACTGAGAATATTCCATCAGCATACTCTTGTGATTGTCAATTTTTGTGACAATCTCTTCAAAATCCAGATATTGCTGAAGTGTATTATTGATAAAGCGGTGAGCTTCCGAATAGCCTTTGGAGATGTAAATTGCAGCCGTAAGCGCCTCAAATACATCAGAAAGCACGCTTTTTGAAAGTTCAATTCCCTGACCCGTTGCACGTTCTCCCACTTCAAGAATCTGGTTGAGTTCAAGTTCTTTTGCAAGTTTATAAAGCGTATCGCCGCGCACAATTTTGGCTCTCAGCTTTGTGAGAAATCCCTCGTTTTCGGTGGGATATTTTTCGAACAGGATCTCCGTAACGATCAGGTCCAGTACAGCGTCTCCGAGAAACTCAAGACGTTCATAGGTTTCGTGAGATTCATATTTATTATGATCTACGATAGACCTGTGCCGCATAGCCTTCTCAAACAGGTGCCGGTGTTGTGGCGGCAATCTGAAACCGAGAATTTTTTCCAGGTGAGATAATCTTGTATTCGACTCAATTTGAACAGGTTCGCTCTGAACCCGAAACCATTTTCTGAGCCGTTCGATCATTCCTGCTTACTCTTCAAATTTCTTGAATACCAGAGTTGTATTGTGGCCGCCAAACCCGAATGCATTATTCAGGGCATATTTTATATCTCTTTCAACCGGTTCGTTGGGCGTATAATTCAGGTCACATTCCGGATCGGGCGTTTCCTGATTAATGGTTGGAGGTATTTTACTGTGATAAATAGCCAGCAGTGTAGCCAGTGATTCGGCAGCGCCGGCAGCACCCAGCATATGCCCGGTCATAGATTTGGTGGAATTCAGATTCATCTTGTATGCATGATCGCCAAACACGCGCTTTATGGAGTTGGTCTCAGCAATATCACCAAGCGGTGTAGAAGTGCCATGCATATTTATGTGGTCTACATTTTCCGGTTCAATGCCCGCCATTTTGAGGGCATTTTTGTAGGCAAGAATCACTCCATTCCCGTCCGGGTCCGGGGCGGTAATATGGTATGCATCGGCTGAAAATCCATAGCCAGCAATTTCACCATAAATTCTGGCGCCTCGTTCCAGTGCAGAATCCAGCGATTCCAGGAAAAACATGGCAGCTCCTTCACCAAGAACAAAACCATCGCGATCTTTATCGAAAGGCCTGGATGCCTTCTCCGGCTCATCATTTCTTCTTGACAGTGCTCGCATAGAAGAAAATCCTGCCACACCTATACGCCAGACAGGAGATTCTGCACCGCCGCAAATAGCCATATCTGATTGCCCGAAACGGATGGAATCGTACGCAAGGCCGATATTGTGAGACCCGGTAGCACAGGCAGATACAGCACAGAAGTTAGCGCCTCTGAAACCATATTTCATTGAAATCTGACCGGCCGGGATATCGGGAATCAGTTTTGGAATAAAGAACGGATTCACCGCTCTTGCCCCCTGTTCATGGAGAGACACCGCCTGATTGTAAAAGGTGATCATCCCTCCAATTCCAGTTCCAATGATTACGGCTACACGATCTTTGTCTATTTCGTCCAGTTTTACTTTACTGTCTTCAATAGCCTCGTCGGCAGTAATCATCGCATATTGAGTGACCGGATCGAGCCTTCTGGCTTCCTTCACTTCGAAATAATCTTTCGAATCATAATCCACAATCTGCCCGGCAAATTTTGTAGGCAAATCGCTTGTGTCAAAATGCGTGATAGGGCGCACACCACTATTCCCCGAGATAAGACCGTTCCAAAAATCCGGAGCGGTCTTCCCTAACGGAGTGAGTGCACCTATTCCAGTAACTACAACTCTGCGTCCGGTCATACGAATAGGTTAATTAAGAAATTTCTCTATGTTTTATCTTTTACATACTTAATTGCATCACCAACGGTGGCAATGTTTTCGGCATCTTCATCAGGAATGCTCAGATCAAATTCTTTCTCAAATTCCATGATAAGTTCAACAGTATCGAGAGAATCGGCACCCAGGTCGTTAGTAAAATTGGCTTCGGGTACAACTTCTGATTCATCAACTCCCAGTTTATCAACTATGATTGATATGATTTGTGATTCGACTTCTTGTGACATAAGTTAGTCCTTTAGTTTGATTATGGGTTTATTAAAAGTAGATATTTTTTTTTAATCAAAAGAAAATACAACTTCTGATTATAAATTACATGATCTTGTGCAACCGGAATTTCTTCGGGAAAAATCTACCGGTGCTGCAAGTATCATTGATTTTTCATTTTTACTGTTTTGTTACTGATTTAAATCCGGATAAATACCGGTTCATCAATTAAAATTTTGCTACATGGCCATTCCGCCATCCACCCTGATAGTTTCTCCTGTAATGTAAGAACTTAAATTTGATGCAAGAAATGCAACTGTATTTGCAACTTCGTCGGGGTTGCCGGGCCTGCCGAGCGGTGTTTCCTGTTTTATGGCATCGAGCAGTTTTTCATTCAGGGTTTCGGTCATTTCGGTTGTAATGTATCCCGGTGCAACCACATTGGCACGTATGTTTCTGCTTGCCAGCTCTTTGGCAAACGACTTGGTGAAACCAACAATACCCGCCTTGGATGCCGCATAATTACTTTGCCCGGCATTTCCTGAAATTCCAACAACAGAACTGATATTAATGATGGAGCCCCCTCTTGCCCTCATCATAGGCTTTGTGGCGGCTTTCGAGTAATTAAAAATACTTTTCAGGTTGGTGGTTATCACATCGTCCCAGGCTTCTTCTGTCATCCGCAGAATTAGGTTGTCTTTTGTGATACCTGCATTATTTACAAGCACATCCAGGGTGCCCCATTGTTTTACAACTTCAGAGATTACCTCTTCAGCTTTCTCAAAAAGTATGGCATCAGCCTGAAATGCAAGGCCTTTCACTCCTTTTTCCTCAATTTCTTTTACAACCTCATTGGCGGCCTCTTCCGACCTGGCGTAGGTTATTGCAACATTGGCTCCAAAATGTGCAAGCGTAAGAGCAATGGATTTTCCGATTCCCCTGCTGCCGCCTGTTACCAGACAATTTTTCTCTTTTAAATCCATAATTATTTATTCGTATCCGTCTATGTTAACATTTTTCAGCGTACGTTTCACCAGGCCCTGCAGAACATTGCCGGGCCCTACTTCAATAAAATGGTTTGCCCCGTTTTTTTCCATATTTTTTAACGTTTGAGTCCATTTAACAGGATTTACCAACTGATTCAGCAAATTCTCTTTAATTTCGGCAGGATTTGTAGATGGCCTGGCTGTATAGTTGCTGTAAACGGGGCAGGATGGTTCAGAAAATTCTATCTGTTCCAATTTTTCTTGAAAAGCATCGTAGGCCGGTTTCATCAGTGGTGAATGAAACGCGCCGCTTACCGGCAGAATTTTTGCGAGCCTGCATCCTTTTTCTTTGGCAAGTTCAACTGCTTTTTTCACGGCGTCCATATCACCCGAAATAACTAACTGGCCAGGACAGTTGTAATTTGCAGGCACCACCGGCTTTTGAATTTCGTCCGTTGCCTGTCTGCAAATTTCATCCACAACTTCATCTTCCATCCCGATTATGGCTGCCATGGTACCGGGATGAATACTACCGGCTTCCTGCATCAGTTTGCCGCGTAGTGCCACCAGTTCAAGTGCGGTTTTAAAGCTCAACACCCCTGAAACCTGCAATGCAGAAAATTCTCCGAGACTGTGTCCAGCCACCATATCTGGCTTTTCGGATAAAGTCTGGAATAATGCCACAGAATGTATGAATATGGCCGGCTGCGTGTATTGAGTTTGTGTCAGCGTTTCTTCCGGGCCTTCAAACATAATGCCGCTTATCGGGTAACCCAATAATTCATCAGCTTTCAAAACCAAATTATTGAAAGAATTATTGTCATCAAAATGAGATTTACCCATTCCTACTTTTTGCGACCCTTGCCCCGGAAACAGAATGGCATTCATCTATTTACTCCATTTTAAATATATTGCTCCCCATGTAAATCCGCCCCCATATGCCGACAAAATTAGATTGTCGCCATCTTTAAGCTGGTCTTTCCAGTCGTATAAACAGAGTGGGATGGTTGCCGCCGTGGTATTTCCGTATTTTTGAATGTTGATCATCACTTTTTCTTCGGTAAGCCCCATTCTTCGTGCAGTTGCCTGAATAATCCTCAGATTTGCCTGATGCGGTACCAGCCAGGCGACATCCTCGCTGGTAAGGTTGTTTTTCTCCATAATTTCAAGAGAAACATCCGCCATACCCTCAGTGGCTTTTTTAAATACTACACGTCCATCCTGTTGGATAAAGTGCATTTTTGATTCAACCGTCTCAACCGATGCCGGATTCAGGCTTCCACCCGCCGGCTGGCTGAGACTGCAATCATCATCACCTTCGGTATGCTGCACAAAGTCGATGATTCCGCCTTCATCAGTTTCTTCGGTTTCTTCGAGAACAACAGCTCCGGCTGCATCTCCAAAAAGGATGCATGTGGCACGATCGGTAAAATCAACAATCGAACTCATTTTATCGGCGCCAATGACCAGTATTTTTTTCAACCGCCCCGATTCGATCATCATAGCCGCTTCTGACAGTGCAAATACAAAGCCTGAGCAGGCGGCGGATAAATCGTATCCGAAAGCATTTTTAGCGCCAATTTTCTTTTGCACAAGTGCAGCCGATGCCGGGAAAAAATAGTCGGGTGTAACGGTTGCAACAATTATTGCATCAATTTCTTCGGCATCAACACCGGCATCTGCAAGTGCTTCTTTGGCTGCTTCAGCCGCCATAAACGAAGTAGCTTTATCCGGATCTTTTAAAATTCGGCGTTCAGAAATGCCGGTTCGCGTCCGAATCCATTCATCGTTCGTGTCAACCATTGTTTCCAACTCGGCGTTATCGAGCACATAGTCCGGTAGATAGTGACCTATGCCTGTTATTTTGGCTCTTTTAATACTCATTCTATGTTGTTGAAGGTTAGTTGTTTAGTGAATTCACAATTTTGTGATTCACCTGATTTTCCACACATTTTGCAGCGTTTAATATCATGTTTTTGATGGCTTCAACAGAGCTGCCACCATGTCCTACAAGGCTCATGCCGTTTACTCCTAAGAATGGAATTCCGCCAACATGCTCATAATTAAATGCATGCATAGTGTCATTAATCATACCCAATACTGTTTGTCGGGTCTCCTGATCTGCCCCTTTCTCCTGCATGGTTTTTGATAGCATTTGAAAGAGAATATCTGGAATGGATTCACCAAATTTTAAGAGAACATTACCGGTAAATCCATCAGAAAGATAAATATCGGTTTTCCCATAAAGGATATCTTTTCCTTCAATATTCCCCTGGAATCCCGGAAAATCGGACAGCAGCTTGTGAACTTCTTTATGAAGATCGGTTCCTTTTTCAGGCTCCTCACCAACATTGAGTAATCCCACCGTTGGATTTTCTACATTCATAATCTCGCTGGAAAAAATCTTGCACATTTTGGCAAACTGAAGATACATTTCAGGTTTTAGCTCCAGGTTTGCACCGGCATCAACAAGCAGACTAATTCCTTTTAAAGTGGGATATGTGGCTGCAATGGTTGGCCTTATAACTCCATCCAGCTTTCCAAGCAGAAACATTGAGGCAGCAAGCAGGGCGCCTGTGTTTCCAGCACTCACAAATGCCGCACATTCTCCCTGTTTGTGAGCAGAAATACCCCTGGTAATCGAAGAATTTCGCTTTTGCTTAACTGCCGATGCGGCAGAATCTTGCATCCCAATAATTTCAGGCGCATGCAAAATGTTGATTTTATTTGAGCTGTATTCGAGTTGATCCAGTTCTTTTTTGATCAGGTCTTCAGGCCCAACCAGCAAAATCTCTATGTTATCAAATTCATTTGCAGCATTTACGGCACCCTGAACCGGTCGTTCCGGATAGTGGTCCCCCCCAACCGCATCAACAGCAATCAACATGATTTATAAATTTTATTATTTGGAAACATTTATCACCTGTCGCCCTCTGTAATGCCCACACTCCATACAAACATGGTGGTATCGGTGATAGGCTCCGCAATTGGGACATTCAACAAGAGGTGTCTCTGATATCGCGTGATGAGAGCGTCTTTTGTCCCGCCGGGCTTTAGATGTTTTTCTTTTTGGATGTGCCATTTATGTTTAATTTAGTTTTGCTTCAATTTTTTTAATTCTGCCCATCTTGGGTCGATTGAATCATCGTCCTCACTATCAGGCCCAAATTTTTTTGTTTCAAAAGTTCTCAGGTTGCCGTCGGCATCAAAAAAATCCGGATGAATTTTCCGGATGGGTACCTCAAGCATAATTGTATCCCGAACTTCGGGACCAATATCCACAGTTAAATCGTGGACAGGAATTTGGCGAACCGCCCCTTTATCAGATTCGGATGGTTCGCTTATATTGGGATCAAACAGCAAATGATATGAGCCGGACAATTTTTTAGTAAATGGTTTCAGAGAACGATCACATATCAACCTTGTTTCAGCTTCCAAATTAAATTTCACTTCCACAAAATGGTCGGTTTTATAAAAACTGATCTCAATTTGAGCTTCCAGAAGAGTTGCCTCATCTTCTTTCAGCTCAAGATCTTCACCGTCTAAGTTAACAGTTCTGTTGCTGCTTCCTTCGGGAAGTTCCTGTAAATTGAATTTTAATTTAGAAATTTCCACAATAGCCATGAAATATAGGGAGAAGCCTTTTTTTATGCAATTTAATTAAACAATCCGTAGAGTCTTTGTTCTACAAGGGTTATCACTGTTCCAAGGTCTTCTTCATTGTTCACAAAATCGAGATCATCCGTATCAATAATCAACTTTTCGTTTTCATACCTGCTAATCCAGTCTTCGTAAAGGGTGTTCAGGCGTTCAAGGTATTCGATGCGGATGGTGTTCTCATAATCACGTCCGCGCTGCTGAATCTGCCTTACAAGTGTAGGCACCTCTGCCCTAAGGTAAATCAGCAGGTCGGGCGCTTTCAGGTATGTGACCATTTCGTTGAAAAGTGCACAGTAATTTTTATAATCACGGTCGCTCATCAGCCCCATCTCATGCAGGTTTTTTGCGAAAATTTCGACATCTTCATAAATGGTTCTGTCCTGGATCAGGCTGAATTCTGCTTCCATAAGCGTTTTTTGATGGCGAAACCTGCTTGATAAAAAGTAGATCTGAAGATTAAAACTCCACCTCCTCATATCTTCATAAAAATCCGACAGGTACGGGTTGTCATCAACAGATTCGAAATAGGTTTTCCAGCCGAAGCTTTTCCCAAGCAGCGAAGTTAGTGAAGACTTCCCCGCACCAATGTTTCCCGCAATGGCTATGTATTTTTTTTGTTTACTTCCAGCCATGTTAACTGTTTTTGCCTAACAGACGGTACATTTCTTTTTTGTAGCTTTCCACACCCGGCTGGTTAAACGGATTCACTTCAAGCATATAAACATACACAGCGGTAAAAAGTTCATAGAAATAAATGAGTTCTCCCAATTGCTGGGTATTTAATTTATCCAGCACAATTTTTATAACCGGAACTCCGCCTTCGGTATGAGCCTGAATGGTTCCTTCCAGCGCACTTCGGTTGATCTCGTGAAATGATTTTCCGGCAAGATAATTGAGCTGATCGGTATCACGCTCATCCCCTTCGTTCACTTTAAGGGAAGAAAACGGCTTGTCTACCACAAGCAGAGTTTCAACGATATTCCTTCGCCCTTCCTGTACTAACTGGCCCACACTGTGCAGATCAGTCGAGTAACCGGCCATTGCAGGATATAAACCTTTCCCTTCTTTTCCTTCACTCTCACCGATTAACTGCTGAATCCACGCAATAAATCCGTTCAGTTCCGGATCAAAAGTTCCGATCACATCCACAGCAAAATCATTATTGTGCAGAACACACCTTGCCGCAGCATATTCAAGAACATCCGACCGATCTGTTTTCTCTTTTTCAAATACAGAAACCGCTCCATAAAATAGAGTCTGGATATCAATGCCCGCAACGGCAATCGGAAGCAGCCCTACAGGAGTGAGTACAGAAAACCGTCCGCCCACATCGTCGGGGATGATGTATTTTTTATACCCCTCTTCTTTGATAATTTTGTTGAGCACTCCGCCTTCAGGTCCGGTTGTTGCAATGATTCGCTCTTTTGCATCATCATAGTTATCATGAATCCAGCTTCTAAGCATGCGAAAAGCCAGGGCCGTTTCGAGGGTAGAACCCGATTTTGAAATCACATTCAGATAAACACTTTTTTTCTCTCCGTTTGCTTTAGGCTCGTTCAAATATTCGATAAGTTCCGACAGGTATTTGCTGCTCATATGATGGCCTGCATATAATATCTCAGGGCCTTTATTTTTAAAAACCGGGTTCAGAGCTTTAATCACTGCCATCGCCCCGGTGTAAGAACCGCCAATTCCGCAAACTATAAACAGGTCGGCATCTTCCCTGATTTTATTTGCGTAGCGTGAAATTTCTTCGAGTTCGGCATCATTCGGGCTGGCCAGAATTCGTCTCCAGCCCAGCCATTCGCTGCCGGGCCCGGTGCCATCCACTACTTGTTGATACGCATTTTCTGCATTCTGCAACGCACTCTTAAACTCTTTGTCGTCAATGAAATTTTTAACGTGTTGTACATCTGTTTTAATCATACTTATCTCAAAATTTTTGCAAGTTCATATAGTTCCATGTTAATTTTTTTCATCTTCCCGAAAGTTTCGGCAATGGGTGTAATCTTCACTTCATGATTGATAACTCCCACCATCACCTCGCTCAACCCTTTATGAATGGCATGAACAGCTTCGTACCCGAGGCGACTTGCCAGTACCCGGTCGTGAGCTGTCGGACTGCCACCGCGCTGAATGTGTCCCAAAATGCCAACTCTCATATCATATTTACTGAAATCCTTTTCCAGTTTTTTACTGAGTTTTATGGCACCACCGGATTCATCACCCTCAGAAACCACCACAAGTGTGCTTCTGCTTTTTTCTTTCAGAATATCTTTAAGTGATTCTTTAATATCTTCAATTTTTTCTATTGCTTCGGGCAAAATTATCAGTTCCGCACCACAGGCAATTCCTGTTTCGAGCGCAATAAAGCCGGCATCCCTGCCCATCACTTCCACCAAAAATAACCGTTCGTGTGCATCGGCTGTGTCGCGGATCTTGTCAATGGCCTGCATGGCAGTATTCAGAGCAGTATCATATCCGATGGTTTCGTCGGTTCCGATCAGGTCATTATCAATAGTGCCGGGCACACCCACAACGTTAATTCCGTGCTCCTTGCTCAGCATAGTTCCACCTCGGAATGTACCATCTCCGCCGATCGCTACCAGGGCATCCACACCTTCTTTTTTCAGATTAGCGGCAGCAATTGCACGCCCTTCAGCTTCTCGAAATTTTTCTGACCGGGCCGATTTCAGGATGGTGCCTCCGCGCTGGATAATGCCGGAAACATCAAGATGTTCCATTTGCTTAAAGTCGGCTTCAATCAACCCCCTGTAACCAAAGTTTACACCTAAAACTTCATAACCGAAGTATTCTGATGAACGCACAACCGCTCTCACAGCAGCGTTCATCCCCGGTGCGTCTCCTCCGCTTGTTAGAACTGCGATCTTTTTCATTCCGAAATAATTTTTATGAGTTTGGTTAGTTTTAGCCCTTCCTTCAACGCCTGTATATTCTGCTCAATTAATATAAAAGAGATACCGCAGTAATATGAAAAATTATTATAAACTTATTCGTGACAATTTTGGATTCATGTCCGGATTTTTTCAGGTCGGAGAAAACTAAACAGCCCGTGAGCATTGCGCAACTATTTAGTCGCATTATTTGTATTTTCAATGTGCAAATTAACTGAATAATAAATTTTTAATGGCTGAACAGGCACTGCTCAATAACATAGAAATTTCGCGTCAAAACAACTCTTTGCAGGATGTCACCAAACCCGTGAAGGAAAATCTGGAGACATTTCGAAGTTTTTTTCGCAAGGAAATCAGCAGTGATGTATTTCTGCTCGATCAAATCATCAGGTACCTTCTAAGGCAAAAGGGCAAGGAAATACGCCCCACTCTGGTGTTTATGACGGCAAGAATGTTCGGCGAAGTGAACCAGCGCAGCTATGTGGCAGCCACCATGATCGAACTGCTTCATACCGCCACCCTCATCCACGATGATGTAGTTGATGAAGCCGATAAAAGAAGAGCATTTCTGAGCATCAATAAAATCTGGCGCAACAAAGCGGGTGTGCTTTTGGGTGATTTTCTGCTCTCAAAAGGCCTGCTTATCGCGCTGGACCACAAAGAGTATCAATTGTTACATGTGCTCTCTGATGCCGTTCGCCTGATGAGCGAAGGTGAACTCCGCCAGCTCAAAACATCGAATCTTTTTAACATGACCGAAGAGCGCTATTTCCAGATTATTTCGGAAAAAACAGCCAGCCTGATTTCGGCTTGTTGTCAGTGCGGCGCCATTGCAGCCACCGATAATGAAGAAATCTTGAGTTCAATGAAACAGATCGGGCTAAATATCGGGATTGCCTTCCAGATAAAAGACGATCTGTTTGACTATGGTATTGACGATATCGGGAAGCCAAAAAGAAACGATATCAAAGAAAGAAAAGTAACACTGCCGCTTATTTACGCGCTGGAACAAGCCTCTGCCGCAGAAAGATTGAATGTGCGAAGGCTGATGAGAAAACGAAAAAAATCTCAAAAAGAGATCGACCGCATTGTGGCTTTTGTCCACAAACACAACGGACTTGCACTGGCTGAGGAAAAAATGATCAGCTACTCGGAATCGGCTCTCCAAAAACTCAAAAATCTCCCTGTTATAAACGGTTATGATGATTTTGAAGCATTGGTTGAATTTATCATCACACGTAAAAAATAGTATCCCGGTACATGCAGCACCTTTTTCTCTCTGATGTACATCTTGGAGCTTTCAGCAATGATGAAAACCACAGGCTGGAACAGGAGCTCATCTCGCTGATTCGTTACTGCACCGAACACAACATTCGAATCCACGTGCTTGGCGATCTTTTTGATTACTGGATGGAATTTCCGGACTACACCCCTCCCCTCGGACGCGAACTGCTTGAGCAATTCCAGCAATACAACAAAACCTGTGGCAACTCCACATTCATTACCGGCAACCACGATTGCTGGACCTTTGGACACCTTGAAAAACTTGGATTTTCAGTCGAGCAAGAATATCTCGAAATGAACATCGGCGGCCACTCTCTGTTTCTCTTTCACGGAGACGGGCTTGCAGATAAACGCTTTAATTTCCCGCGGCCACTGTTAAACCATATCTTGCGTAATAAAACGTTAATTATTGTATACCAGACAATTTTTTCAGGCGAAACCGGAAACCATTTGATGAAGTCTTTTTCGGAACTCACCCGCAATGAGGATAAACAGAGGCCTCATCGTATTAGCGAGTGGGCAAAAGATATGCTAAAAAAGCAATCTTATGATTATATTATATCCGGCCACGATCATGTTCCCAGGGTCGAAACTTTTTCGAATGGGAGCTATATAAATACAGGTGCCTATTTCGCATACAAGACGATGGCTCTATACAACAACAACCGGTTTGAACTCGTTGTATGGAATTCTACAGACAATGCATTCCAACCATTTGATGAAAACAGTAAAAATATTGCGTTGCAATGAAAAACAACGATAAAAACGTAGATATGAACCGGTATTTCAGCGATCCGGAATACCGAAAAAAAATTGCAGCCGAACGCAAAAAGAAGAAAACTTCTTTCAGAAAAAAATTCTGGATTATCTCAATTGCTGTGCTCTTAATTGCTTCAGGGGCAATGGCCGGCTATGTTTATTATCTGTTCCAGGGCCTGCCATCCATACAGGAGCTTGAGAATCCACGTACAGCCATAGCCTCAGAGGTGCGCAGCCGCGATGGTGTTGTTCTGGATCGTTATTATATCGAAAACCGAACCTATGTTTCGATTGATGAGATTTCTCCCAACATCATAAATGCACTGATTGCAACCGAAGACCACCGCTTTTTCAACCACTGGGGAATCGATTCCCAGAGCTTGATGAGGCTGCCCTATTACTGGGTACGCCAGCGATTCCAGGGCGGGTCTACTATCAGCCAGCAGCTTGCCAGAAATCTCTACAGAAAAATCGGGTTTGAAGTATCTGTTACCCGAAAGCTGCGTGAAATGATAACCGCCGTGCAGATCGAAAATAATTACACCAAGAGAGAAATTATCGAAATGTATCTGAATACGGTGGAATTCAGTAACAGCGCATTCGGGATTGAGTCTGCATCGAGAACTCATTTTGGTAAACCTGCAAGCGATATCACCATCAGCGAAGCAGCTACACTTATCGGACAGCTCCGTGCCGTTTATGCTTACAATCCGCGCTTTTTCCCAGAACGCTCCATGCTTCGCAGAAATGTGGTGCTTCAGCAAATGATGCTGAGAGGGTTTATCAGCAACGAAATTTTTCAGAACCTTAGAATCGAAGAAATTGTACTTGATTACCATCCCCCATCTCGTACCGGCCGTGAAAGCCGTTATTTTGGTGAATACGTCCGCCAGCAGGTAAAAGACTGGGTTGAAGAAAACGGTTTTGACCTCTACTCAGACGGGCTTGTGATTTATACCACCATCGACTCGCGTTTACAGCGGCATGCCGAACGTGCAGTTCAGGAAAAAATCAGGGAGTTTCAGCCAATATTTGAACGCGAGTGGACTTCCCCCGGCGGCGATTATATGGATCTGCTCTGGCAGGAATACCCCGGCTTTCTCAGAAGTTTTATCAGGGAAACGGATGAATACAGAAACGGCTTTGCCAAGTTAGAAACCAACCAGGAATCGGTAGTTTTTGATCATCTGCTGTCAAACGAAGCTTTTGTTGATTCTGTAAAGCGTGCCCGCACGAAGCTGCAGGGCAGCTTTACAGCTATCGATCCCAGTAACGGACACATCCTGGCGTGGGTTGGAGGAACCGACTACGGAACCCAGCAGTTTGATCATGTTCATCAATCCCGCAGGCAGACCGGCTCCACATTCAAACCGTTTGTTTATGCCGTGGCAATCGATAACGGATACATGCCATATCACACATTCAGCAAGTATCCTGTCAGTTTTATTGAGCCTACAGGCAGAATGTGGAATCCCAAAGACCCCTCACTGCCAAGCGGGCCGGAAATGGTGCCGTTGCGCCAGGGTCTGGCAAGAAGCCTGAATAATGTAACGGTTCGATTGCTGCCTGAAATTGCCGGTGCACCTGGAACCAACCGCGCAGCCGACCTTCAACCCGCCGCCCGCATGATACGCGATATGGCAGCTAATCTTGGCATTGATATGAGCCGGGCAGGAGTCTTTCCTTCCATCGCCCTGGGAACAGCCGAGGCAAGTTTACTCGAACTGGTAAGCGCCTACACAACCTTTGCAAATCAGGGTGTGCACATTAATCCTATGGCCATTACCCGGATCGAAGATAAAGAAGGAAATATTTTGGTTGAATATTATCCCGACTACAGCCAGGAAGCCATCAGCCCCGAAACCGCCTATATGATGATTGATATGATGCGCGGGGTTATTCGTGGTGGTGACGGATACCACGGAACCGGAGTGCGCCTCAGAAATGTATACAACGTGCAGCAGGATATTGCCGGCAAAACCGGAACCACACAAAACAGTGCTGATAACTGGTTTGTTGCTATGATGCCGCACATTGTAATGGGTTCCTGGGTTGGCGGCGAAGACCGTAGAATTCGCTTCCCGACCAACCGGCCAAGCAGCATCGGACAGGGAGCCAGAACAGCGCTGCCGATTGTCGGAGAGTTTATTACCAGAGTTACAGACGATTCCGAAGCACCCTGGGCATACGATGCTTTTGAACCGCCACCGGGTTTTGTAATGCCCGAGCCGCCTTCAAGAGATGAACAGGATTCGAGGCGGGAAAGAATCGGATGGTAGTGATCTGAAATTACTTTCCCCTGAACAAAAACTCCCTTTTACAAAGAAATCAAAAAAGGAGTATGTCCGGTGTGCCAATTTTTGGAACTTTTCAGCTTTAATTCCCAGAATAAAACAGTTGCAAAATGCAGCCAACCAGGTTCAGACAATTCTGGCGTAATTATTGCTTATCAAATAGTTGAGTGAATCTTCCAGCAATTGGAATACATCTCCATCCACCTCATCTGCCTCTACCACATTCCACTCCACATAATCCCCGGCCGCTTCTGAAATTGAGCTGAAATCCAGGGCACCCTGTCCAACGGCTGTCATGGGAGGGTGAGGAACTTCACCGATGTCCTGTGTATATTCGGCCGGGCCATCTTTGATATGCAGAGATCTAACCCGGCTGCCCAGCTCACGGATTATTGAGGCAGGATCCAGTCCGGCTACTGTGACCCAATAAGTATCGATCTGAAAGAAAATATCCGGGTCCATTTCTTCGTGCAAGACCTGATAAGCAAAGCGGTTGTCCGGGCGTTGCATAAATTCCCACCAGTGATTATGCAAACCGAAACGCAAACCATGGTTCCGCAAAAAATCACAAACTTCATTGTATTCGTCTATAAGTTCACGTGTTCCTTCCAGCGAACCATATCGCGGATCTTCCGGCCAGCCATGCCAGATTAGCATATCTGTGTCATAAAGCCGGGCCAAATCCAGTAACGGCTGCATATTCCCGTTTTCCGGCATTTCCACATGGCTGGACGATACTTTGAGGCCGGCATTTCGAATCATTTCTGCACCCTGCTCGTGGCTCAAACCATCAGGCCAAAAAGCAGTTTCCACATAGGTGTAGCCGATGTCGGCCAGCCGGATTAATGAACCGGCTGTGTCGGCTTCCATTTCGTTCCTTATCGTGTAGAGCTGCATCGATAATTTAGGCGGGATATATCTTCGATCAGACTCACCGCAACCCGATAATCCCGGCAACACAGATCCCATTAAACCCAGGCCGGTCAGTTTCAAAAAATCGCGCCGCTTTAAAGCCTTGCTTGTTGGGTTGCTGTAATTGGTTTGAAGTACTGGATATCTTTTATCAGACATGACGGAATGGGTAAAATTTAAGGTTTTAAAACCATAGCTGCCGGTTTGGTTTTTTAAAAAAGTGTCAAAATATCTTTCAATAATTCACCTTACCAATAAACGGGATAAATTCAAAGCTAAACCGGGACCGCCCAATGCCATTTGTATTCAAGTCATTACAGATTGGATTTATAAATTAAATACTATGCAGGCAATCGGTTTCCGGGAAATGTTAATACTTATCATCATGTAAGTTTAAAAATTGTAACTCCCGGCTCTGAACTTTATGCATTTTTTTTCAAAAACAGTTCTAATTTGCCGTCAATATCTGGTATATTCCCTGCCTTAGTTTACATTGACATTCCGTACTTCCGGCGGTAAATTTAGCCTGCAAAAATAACCTTACAGAAAAGATTCATGATTGAACAATATATCCCCATTTTTGTTCTATTAGGCGTGGCAATTGTACTTGCTCTGGCTTTTATGCTACTCTCCAGACTGTTAGGCCCCTATCGGCCAAATACCACAAAGTTAAAGCCTTATGAAAGCGGCATGGATCCCGTTGGCCAGGCTAAAGACCGATATTCCATCGCATTTTATCTTGTGGCGATGGAATTCATCGTTTTCGATCTTGAAGTTGTTTTTCTGTTTCCGTGGGCTGTTCGGTTTATGGATCATGGAACAGGAACGTTTATTGCCATGGTTGTATTTATAGTAATACTTTTTATAGGCCTTCTATATACAATTAAAAAAGGCACATTAGACTGGGATCTGAAAAATTTAAAATACGAAGCAATTACTGAATAATTATGGGAATTGAAAGCGCCCTTGGTAAAGGTTATTTAACTACTAAAATGGATACATTAGTGAACTGGGCTCGTTCGAATGCGGCCTGGCCCATGCCGATGGGGCTCGCCTGTTGTGCCATCGAGATGATGGCATTTGCCGGGCCGAGGTACGATGCCGCTCGCTTCGGTTCCGAAGTGATGCGTTTTTCACCCAGGCAGGCAGATGTAATGATTGTTGCCGGCTGGTGTTCCTACAAAATGTCTCACGCTATACGGAGAATCTGGGACCAGATGCCCGATCCCAAATGGTGTATCGCCATGGGTGCCTGTGCTTCTACCGGGGGGATGCACCGCTGTTACGGTGTGGTTCAGGGTGTTGATAATTTCCTTCCCGTTGATGCATACATCTCCGGTTGTCCGCCGCGCCCAGATGCCGTGCTGCACGCCCTGATGAAAATTCAGGACAAAATTAAAAGCGAACACTCCATAATGCTCGATACCTGATCTATGAGTTTAGAATTATCAGAACACCTGCAAAATACGGTAGAAAGCCTCACGGAAACATTTTCTGACAAGGTCCTTAATGTTTACCAATCTTCAGGAGACACTTTTGTTTTGGTTGATGCCGATTCTGTTGTAGATATTTGCAAACACCTGAAAAAGGAACTTCATTATGTCTATTTGAGTGATATTTTTGCAATCGATAGGTACACCTCCGAAGAACGTTTTGAAGTGGTTTACAATTTGCTTTCACTTAAAAATCCAACCAGGCTTTTTTTGAAAGTTCGATGTGAGGAAGAAAGTCCTGAACTGGATTCAGTAACCGGAGTCTGGCCGTCGGCAAGCTGGAACGAACGGGAAGTGTTTGATATGTTTGGAATTCATTTCAGGAACCATCCGGATCTGAGACGAATATACATGCCGGAAGATTTCCAATACTACCCGCTTCGAAAAGAGTTTCCCCTGCTTGGAATTCCCGGTTCTATTGAATTGCCAAGCTCTACTCCCGACACTGAATAACGATTTTTTATGAAACTGACAGACATTCAAGACAAGGTACAATCGTCGTTCTTCAAAGAGCATCAAAAAAAGCTCTATCAAAGCCTCGAAGACAAACACACCACCGTTGAAGAACTGGATGACGGCGATCCGCTGACGACAAAAATGGTATTGAATATGGGGCCGCAGCATCCGGCAACACACGGTGTGCTCCGGCTGGTTTTGCAGCTTGATGGGGAAACCATCGAAAAATGCAAGGTTGACATCGGCTACCTGCACCGCGGAGTGGAAAAAATTGCAGAAAATAAAACGTACCAGGAATTCATGCCCTACACCGACCGCATGGACTACCTCTCTCCTTACAGCAACAATGTTGCGCTTTGTACCGCGGTCGAAAAAATTGCCAATGTTGAAGTTCCGGAGCGTGCCCATTACATCCGGATGATTGGTTGTGAACTTGCAAGAATTTCATCACATCTTCTCTGGCTCGGCACAATGGTTATGGACGCAGGCGCCGTTTCTTTCTTTATCTGGACGTTTAAGGAGAGGGAAAAAATTTATGACATTATGGACCGGATTGCCGGTCACCGGTTCACCGTTTCCCACGCAAGAGTTGGAGGTGTGGCAAACGATATCACTGATGAAGCTATGGCATCTATAAAAGAGTTTGTCGAAACTTTCCCCAACGAAATCAGGGATTATCACAAACTGCTTGACAGAAACCGCATATTTTTTGACAGAAATGAAGCCGTAGGTGTTTTGAAAACAGAAGATGCCCTCAATTCAGGCGCAACCGGACCGGTACTGAGAGCTACCGGCTATCCGCTGGATATCCGTAAATTCTCGCCTTATCTCCGGTATAATGATGTAGAATTTAAAGTGCCAACAAGGCTCGAAGGCGACAACCTTGCCCGGTATTATGTGCGGATGGAAGAGATGAGTGAAAGTATCAGAATTATCAGGCAGTGCATTGATAAACTTCCAACAGGCCCGATCCGGACTGACAACGCAAAGCAGGCCTATCCATCAAAAGATGAAGTTTACTATTCTATGGAAGGCATGATTCACGATTTTATGATGACCGATACGGGAATTTGTCCGCCGGATGGAGCTGAGGCTTATCACGCGGTAGAATCACCCAAAGGAGAACTCGGGTATTACATCCAGAGTGATGGAACCGGGCATCCCTGGAGATTAAAAATTAATGCACCATCATTTACGAACCTGCAAGTACTCGAAAACATGCTCGACGGTGAAATGGTTGCCGATACGGTTGTGATTATAGGCGGTGTGGACCCTGTACTCGGAGAAGCTGACAAATAAGAATTATGGCGTACGAATTTACCAAAGAAGACCTCAAAGAAATTGAAAAGCTGAAGGCAAGGTATCCCGAAGTAAAGCCGGTTACACTGCCTGCTTTATGGATTGCTCAAAACCGCTTCGGGCATGTTAAACCCGAAGTGCAAAAACTTGTAGCCGATACACTTGGCCTGCCTGAAGCGCACGTACATGGCGTAGCAACCTTTTACACACAGTATTATAAAGAAGAAAAAGGAAAACATGTGCTTGACGTGTGTACCTGCCTGAGCTGCCAGCTTTGCGGCGGATACGATATCCTGGAATATCTCGAAGAAAAACTGGGCATTAAAACAGGACAAACAACGGAAGACGGCATGTTTACCCTGAACCAGGTGGAATGTCTGGGTGCCTGCGGCTATGCTCCCATGCTTCAGGTTACCAATGATAATTACGTAAATAACCTGACACCTGAAAAAGTTGACAAGCTGATTGATTCTCTGAAAAATGGTGAAAAGCCGGAGTACGAAAAAATCAGAATGCCACAGCATAAGAATACTTAATATTTATGAGCACTGTTGACTGGAAAAATTACGAACCTGTTTTGATCCCCGACATCAAAGATCTGCATAAAATTGATGTTTATACAAAAAACGGCGGATACAAAGCTTTTGAGTCGGTTTTAAAAGACAAGGATAAATGGCCTGATCAAAAAAGTGTAATTAATGAGGTGAAAGAAGCCAATATCCGCGGAAGAGGCGGAGCCGGATTTAATGCCGGGCTGAAGTGGTCTTTCATGCCGCCTGCTGACGGCAAACCCAGGTATCTTGCCTGCAACGGAGATGAATCAGAGCCGGGTACCTTTAAAGACAGAAAGATTTTTGAATATAACCCGCACGTATTTATTGAAGGGGCTCTGATAGCCGCTTACGCTATGGAAATCACAACAATCTATGTATATATCCGTGGCGAATACAAGGTGTACATCGACATGATGAACAAAGCCATTCAGGACGCCTATGATAAAGGATATATCGGGAAAAATATTTTGGGCAGTGATTATAGTGTAGATTTTTACGTGCATTCCGGCGCCGGGGCCTATATCTGCGGCGAGGAAACTTCAATGCTCGAATCGCTTGAAGGAAAACGGGGATATCCACGGATTAAACCGCCATTTCCGGCTCAGAAAGGTTTGTGGGGGCGTCCCACAACCATCAACAATATTGAAACGCTTGCACATGTAACCAGTGTAATCAACAAAGGTGCTGACTGGTTTAAAAGTATTGGCGCAGAAAATCACCCAGGCCCGATTTTATATGGAATCTCAGGTCATGTGAACCGGCCCGGTGTTTATGAACTGCCAAGCGGCATTCCCGTTCTCGATTTGATAAATGAAGTGGCAGGCGGGATGAGAAACGATAAAGAATTAAAAGCAGTGATACCGGGCGGATCATCAACCCCGGTTTTACGTGCCGATCAGCTCGAAGGAATCACCATGGATGCCGATTCATTAAGAACGGTAGGATCCATGCTCGGGACCGCCGGTTTGGTAGTGATGGATGAGGACACCGATATGGTGGATGTACTCTGGCGAATTGCTCATTTCTATCACCACGAATCTTGCGGCCAGTGTACTCCCTGCCGGGAGGGAACCGGATGGCTCGTAAAAATTCTGCTAAAAATTAAAAACGGTGAGGGAGAGATTAAAGATCTCGATCTTTTGCTCGACATTACCACTCAGATGGAAGGAAGAACCATATGCGCTCTTGCCGATGCAGCCGCATGGCCGGTGCGCTATACCATCACACGATTCCGCAATGAGTTTGAAGCCCGATGTAAGAAATCTGTACATGCAATTGCGTGATTGGATTTTTGATTGGTGATTTATTTATAAATTAACAACATCAATTACAATCCTGAATTTGCATCTATTTTTATTATTTCAAAGAAAACAGTACAAAAAGGCTGATTGACACTGCATACTAAATCATAATTCAAAAATCTTAAATCAACACTCCAAAACGATGCCTCAGGTTATCATTGACGGTCAAGCTTACGAATTTGAAGGCCAGCACAAGCTGCTTCAGTTTATTCAGGATTTAGGAAAAGAAGTACCGTTTTTCTGCTATCATCCCTCTATGTCGATACCTGCCAACTGCCGGCAGTGTATGGTTAAAGTTGGTATGTATGTAAAAAGCAGGGAGACCGGTGAATATGAAATTGACGACAATGGCAATAAGGTAATCCGCTGGTTTCCAAAGCTCCAGACCTCCTGCAATGTGGATGTTGCCGATGATATGGTTGTTCATACGCAGGAAACCGACGAGGAAGTGCGGCGGGCGCAAAAAGATAATCTTGAATTTATCCTGATTAACCACCCGCTCGACTGCCCGATTTGCGACCAGGCCGGAGAATGTCCGCTTCAGATTCAAACCTACAAGTATGGCCCCGAGGGCAGCCGTTTTGAGGTAAAGAAAGTCCACAAACCCAAACGCGTTCAGCTTGGCCCACGAGTGGTGCTGGACGCCGAACGGTGTATCAATTGTACACGCTGTACACGTTTTACCGAGGAAATCAGTAAAACACACCAGCTTACAATTACTTCGCGAGGAGATAAAAATTATCCCATAACAGCTCCCGGCCGTGAGTTTGATGATCCGTACTCGCTGAACACCGTGGATATTTGTCCTGTGGGTGCCCTGACATCAGCAGATTTCCGGTTCAAAGCCCGTGTATGGGAAATGAATCAGACCCCAAGTATCGACATTACAAATGGCAAAGGGTGCAACATTGACCTTTGGACACGGGACAACCTGGTATTGAGAATTACACCACGCTTTAATGAAGAGGTTAACGATCACTGGATGCCGGATGAAGGCCGCGAAGCTTACAGGATTTTCAACGAAAACCGCGCTTCTAAACCAAAGCAAAAGCTGGATGGCGAACAGATTCTGTCTTCATGGAATAATGCCATCGCGACATTTAATGAGCAGATAGAAGCTCATGACAAAAAAGACATTTTATTCGTTGGAAGCCCTCACGCATCCGTTGAAGAAAATTATGTTTTAAGTAAATTTGCGAACCTGGTCGGGCTCAATCCGCCGGTGTTTACAACTCATATTGAAAAAGGCAAAGGAGACGGCTTTTTGATTACCGACGACCTTGCCCCCAATACGAATGGCAGCAGGATGCTCGGTTTTAATGAACTGGATGAAAAAGCTCTTAAAAATAAAGTGAAGAATGCAAAGCTTGTAGTGCTTTTAAGCGATCACCTGGTTGACCGGGGAGTTTTGAATGCTGATGATCTTGACGGGAAATACCTGATCAATTTCGCAACCAACAATTCTGAAACCACCAAACTTGCTGACCTGGTTATTCCGATCACTACTGCAGCCGAACACGCCGCCAGTTATGTAAACGTTGACCGGCGTATTCAACGGACACTTCCGGCAAAAGAAACGCGGTACACCAACCGCCGGCTCGATCTTGAAATGTCGGAAGGCAGACTCGACCGATACGGAACAAATTTTGATAATTGGGTAACTGAAGACAATAAGGTGGACTGCCTGCCACTTTGGAGATTTATCACCGAAGCGGCCAATAACAGCGGACTTGACCTTGCACTGACCTCGGGGCGTGAAATTATGGAAGAAATTTCCGGAAATTTAGCTTCATTTGAAGGGGTTAGCTACGAAATTATGGATGAGCAAGGAGGTATTCAGTTATCACCGGATACCAAAACCGCCAAAACAAAATAACCGGGCTGATGCATTTTTTGATATTAAATCCGGCTTAAAATTTTAATACTTAACTCAAGTTAAACTGACCATAGGGATGGCTGAAGTTACTGCTACATCATTTATCGTGCTTGGAGTTGCACTTTTCATGCTGCTTAACTCTGCGGCAATTACCGTTTATGCTGAAAGGCGAATTGCGGGATTCATACAAAACCGGGTAGGGCCGAATCGGGTGGGGCCATTCGGGCTTTTTCAGCCCCTTGCCGATGTAGTTAAACTTCTACTCAAAGAGGATGTAACACCCACTGCGGGTAACCGTTTTCTGCACACCTTTGCCCCGATGATACCCGTTGTGACCGCATTAATGACCATAGCTGTAATACCCTTTGGAGAAGGCCTCTATGCAACTGATATCAATGCCGGTGTGCTGTACCTGCTGGCGGTTGCCTCGCTTGGAGTGTACGGGGTTACCCTTGCCGGATGGGCATCAAACAGTAAATATTCGCTGCTCGGCGGTTTGAGGGCGGCCGCGCAGATGATCAGTTATGAGCTGCCGCTTGGTATGGCTGTGGCTTCTGTGGTGATTTTTGTGGGATCACTTAGTGTGGTGGATGTCGCCGTTGCCCAGGAAACCTGGTGGTTTGTATTTCTGAATCCGCTTGGAGCGATCATTTTCATAATTGCAGCATTTGCAGAAAGCAACCGGACTCCTTTCGACCTTGTGGAAGCTGAGCAGGAACTTGTGGGCGGTTTTCACACCGAATACAGCTCCATGAAATTCGGAATGTTCTTCCTCGCCGAATATATGCACGTGGTGATAAACTCCATGCTCATGGTCACTTTCTTTTTTGGCAGCTATCATCTTCCTTTTGCAGGTTATTGGCTGCCTGAACTCTCACCCGTCACAAAAGGAATTCTTGATGTTTTAGTCTTCACGGCTAAAACCGCATTCTTTGTATTCGTCTTTATCTGGGTGCGTTGGACGATTCCGAGATTTAAATTCAATCAGGTAATGAAACTGGGGTGGTCGAGATTGCTGCCGCTCAGCATTATAAACTTTATTGTAATCGCTGCTATACTCTATTTTATTATTGGGTAAATAGTGATCAACTGTTTTTGAATTTCTGAAGGGAAACGTTACTGGCATATAAGATCTGTGTTTCCCCTCTCCCAATTTCTCTTCAATTAATAATCCTAATTGCTTATTACAAACCTGTCGATGACACTCTTAATCTGAACATCGCGAAAAGGTTTTGCGATATAATAATCCATACCGTACTCAAGGCATTTTTCTTCGGCTTCTGAGGTTACACTCGCTGTTAATGCAACTATGTGAACATGTTTACCAGAGTCCTTCTCAATCTCTCTTATTTTCCTTGTTGCCTCAAAACCATTCAGAACCGGCATCTGAATGTCCATTAAAATGATATCGGGATTTTTCTCCGTGTATTTCGTTATAGCCTCCTCACCGTTTACAGCTTCAAAAACTGTTGCTTTTGGATATATTTTTTTAATCAATGTTTTAACCAGTATTCGGTTTAAGTCGGTATCCTCAACGATTAAAATAACAGGTTTCAAATTTGGATTGGCAATCGCTTTTTTATGTTCCTCTTTTTGAGATAAACCCTGAACGTCTTCTTGATTCAAGTATTCACTTTTAATGGTAAAGTAAAAGCGGCTGCCAACACTTAATTTACTTTCAAACTCAATTACACTTCCCATCTTCTTGGCAAGCATATTAGAAATAATCAAACCAAGACCCGTACCGCCATATTCACGATTAAAAGTAGAATCGAGTTGAGAAAATGCTTTAAAAAGTTTGTCTTTCTTATCCTCAGAAATTCCTATTCCTGTGTCTAACACTTCGAAAGTAAAATAACCGGTATTATTCGTTCTCACATCTTTTTTAAATCTTAAGGATAAATCAACTTTTCCTTTCTTTGTAAATTTAACTGCATTTCCAACAAGATTCACCAGGATTTGTTTTAACCGTAATGGATCTACGATAGCGTATAAAGGTACATTATCTGAAATATTTATATTTACCATCAGTCCTTTTTTGTTAGCACTGTATCTGATTATATCTACAGATTGTTGAATTAAGTCATGCAGATTAGTCTCTTCTTCTTCCAGCTCAAGTTTACCTGCTTCTACCTTCGACAGGTCTAATATATCGTTGATAATACTCATCAAACTTTCAGCGGATTTCATTGCACTAATTATGTACCGGTACTGCTCTGATGTGAGATTGGTATGATTGAGCATATCAAGAAATCCAATGACACCATTGAGGGGAGTTCGAAGCTCATGGCTCATATTCGCCAAAAATATTGACTTTGCCTTATTAGAACGATCTGCCTCTTCGCGGCTGGCTATTAAATGGCTCTGCATCCGCTGCCGTTCAATCACATTCACGAGCATTTGTGCAAACACATTTAATATATTGATTTCTTTATCTGAATATAGATGCTTCTTTTTAACAGAGTCGAAACCCACAAACCCCAAATATTCGCCTTTAGAAATCAATGGAAATGCAACCACGCTTTTAATATCCTGCATGTCCAGAATTTTCTTTTGTTCATGGCTTTCAGGCAGTTTGCTCACGTCATTTATAATGACGGGATTTCCTATCATATGAGTTTCATACCAGTCGCCAACTACACTTAAAGGAATGTCCTGCAAATCTTGTATATGCGGTGAGATACCATCGTTACACCACTCGTGCGAATTGCTTACTGTAGTTTTTTTCTCATTATATCTAAAAATGTAGGCCCTGTCTGCATCAACGAAGTTACCAATATCAGAGAGTGATTTTTCTACAGAATTATCTATTTCATTAAGAGGAATATTGATGAAACTTGTAGAAAGATTCATTACAATATCCTGCAGTCTGTTAATGTTTTGCAGTTTACTTTCAGTGATATTTTTTAATAATATATCAGCCATTACTGTAGATAGTACATAGAATGAGGAAATTTGTTCTTTGTCCCAATTTCCTTTTTTATAAACTGCATCAATACCCAAAAGCCCGAAAGGTTCGCCATTAATTTGAATCGGGAGACAAATCAGAGATTTAATATTCTGGCTCACTAAAATTTCTTTTTCCGGGCCTTCTTCATCGGATAACTCATTCGTATCTTCAATAATGATCATACTTTCTCCCCTCACTTTTGAGTACCATCACTTATACTCTTCAAACGTCACATCCTGGAGCAAGTGTTTTGTTGGTGATACTCCATCCCGCAGCCACTCATGAGTAAGACTATATGAATCTTTATGGGCTGAATAATTAAACAGATAGGCTCTGTCGGCATCAAAAAAGATACCTATATCCTTCAAGCTTTCCAGAATAGCAGCATGAAGGCGTGAGCCCGATACATTTACAAACCGGGCTGATATATCCGTCATTAACTGTTTAAATCGCAGTTGATATTCTCCCTCAGTTTCAAGTCGAACTCTGTCTAAAAAGAGTGCCATTGTGTTAGCCAGTGCCTTCAGTATCAACTTTTCATCAGTGCTGAATGTTTTATGTTGACTGTAGGCTTCAAGTACAAAGTAACCAATACAATCTGATTGTAGAAAAAGCGGTAAAAGAAGTATTGTTTTTAGCTGATTACTCTTGAAAAATTTTTTTTCGCGAGAAGCTTCAACTGGCAGCTGGTCACAATCTTCAATTAGAATAACATTTTTGTCTGCAATTTGTTTATGCAACCAATTCATCTTTTTTGAAAACAATAAGCTCCCATCTGTATGCCTGTATTCTTTATTGTTCTGCCATTCATACTTTGCAGTCCAAGAATCCTGATCATTATTGTATAAGGCTATAAATACGGAATCTACTCCAATAATTTGACCACACTCCTGGAGAGTGTCATATACTGATTTTTGAATATTTTGGTGCTTACAGTTGATAAATCTTTGAGTAGCCCGTGAGATAAAGCTTTCCAACTCAAGAATCTTATCTCCACGTAATAGATTTTTATTTTCACCCATAGTAAATGATTATCCTTATTGATGAAGGTAGGCTGTTTGATATAGCCAATCGATAAATGTATTAAATTACTTTAATATAATCACTTTTTAACACTGCCTTCTTATTTGGTGGAATTACGATAAACAGATGCCGATTTACTTCTTATTATTTTTTCTTTATCTGTGACAAAATAACAGGACGACTATAGGTGATCAGAATTTTAAGCCGTTGGTGCTAAATCGATGCATTTTTTTCATAGGATTGCGTCCCATGCTATTGCCGATCACTTCGCCAGCCGGCGGACTTTTATCAACATTATAAATCTTGCCGTGTTGGATGAGATAATTTTGTTAAAATTTAAAGAAGCAATAATTTGTTTCTTTCACATATGTGCTTGCGAAAAAAATGTGTCAATCCCAAAATACTTGCGAGCCACTTTCAGAGTAAAGACCAGTATGTACACAATCACACGAATTTACAGCGATGCCAACGGCGATTCACACTTTGAAGAAGTTCAGGTAGATCTGCATGAAAAGGGAGAAATCGGATCACTGTCTGATACAATACCGGCCGGAGACGTTATTTTCAGAGAAGTGCCCCCGGATTACGATTACGATTTCCACAACGCACCTCAGCGTCAATTAATCATTTTGATTGATGGAGAGATCGAAATTGAAACCTCATTAGGAGAAAAGAGAACATTTGGCGCCGGTGATGTTTTATTGGTTGAGGATACAACCGGAAAAGGCCACAAAACCCGAAATCTAAAAGCCATCCGCAGAAAATCTTTATTTATAACACTGCCCGATTCCTCTCTTACAAATGTTGCTGGCAATTGAGCCATAAAAAAAACCTGTCCCTCTTGAAAAGAACAGGTTTTTTGTAATGGGTTGCTGGAAATTAGTATTCAGCGCCGGGAGTTTGCTCTTGCTGCATCATTGCACCCTGCATCATCTCCTGGGCACGCTGTAAAAGTTCCTGGTCCTGTTGCAGTGCCATGTTTATTTCCTGAAATCTGTCCATGCTCATTCCTGCTTCTGCAAGAATTTCTTCCATTTCTGAGTCCAATTCGCGTTCAATTTCGTCAATCAATTCGGCAATAGCGTTATATTTTTCCATATCTGAGTCACTGACATCAAGCTCATCCTGAGTTTGCCCCATGTGCATTCCCTGAGCAATCTCATTGAAGCTGTCAACAGACATTCCTTCATCTTCAACTATTCCGATCATTTCCTGCTGTGCTGCCATCTGGCCTTCTTGAAACTCAACGGTTACGTCGATAAATAGCTCCAGTTCTTCATCAGAAACGTCAACATCAACCATTTCCTGTTCCTGCTGAAATGGATCCTGCATGGGTTGATCTGTGGCAGTCTGTTCCGGTGGTGAGTCACTTTCGCAGCCAAACATGAGTGCTGCAAATAAAATAATGGTTATAAATCTATACATAATGTAATTAAATCTTTCTTTGTTTTGGTTACAGGGTAAACTAACGTCTGAAATGATTCTCTGTTCCCGGTTTTTCCAGTTTTTATAAGATTTAACCTGTTTTACAAAATTTAAAACAAAAATTGCCCTCCCGGAGAAATCTTATATGGATTATCAGAATAGGCGACAATAAGATATCCATGCCGGAATTATCCGGATATTATTCTTTCTGAATAAATTTTGTGTTGCATTCAGAAAAATTGCAGCGGATGTTTCCTCTTGTTTTCGATGCTGTAGGCGTGCCAACCTACAATAAACAGATAAACAAAAGGTACAAACAAACCAATGCCAAGAGTTGCAGCGGCAAAAATTAAAGCTGCCCAGATAAAAAATGGGCTGACAATCAAAATGCAGATTCCCTCTTTTACATACCCTTTGTAAAGATGGCCGAGCCCAGGAATGATACTGGAAATTGCAGCGATAATATCGATATGCTTTTGCTGCTTTTCTTCTGAAGTGATGGAATTCATCTCTGTATTCATAAAACCTCCAATTGTTTTATGCTGCCTTTAGTATAAAATTATAGGTTTCTTATGAATGAAAGAAGAATCAGGCAAAATTTTTTCTGACTTAGTGTTATCGACCGGTAAATAGAGATGGGCTCAAATTTCCATCAAAAAAGCTCTCAGAAACAAACCCTTCGTATGTGATTAGCGACTTGACAGAGTGCTCCTGTCAGAATCGCGGATAACTTTTTCACAGAGTACCTTTGCCTCACAACTCTTATAGGATCCAAACTACGTACATGTTTAGTGGCTTGAATCAATTTCAATCTGGTTCAAGCGTTCTCTTTAACCAAATCGGCCGGCCCACAACTCCGGCAGGACCCCGACAAGCCTGTCGGGGACTCTGCCAGGTTGTTTGATTCAGCAGAAATGTATTGAAATAATTATTCTACACTTAAACCGCGCCTTCTCAGCAGGTGGCTTACATCAGGATCTCCGCCGCGGTAGCTGCGGTAGAGTTCCATAGCATCGAGGCTGCCGCCGCGGGATAGAATATATTCGCGATAACGATCTCCGTTTTCACGCGTCAGCCCGCCTTCTTCACGCATAAATGCAAATGCATCGGCGGCCAGTATTTCGCTCCAGATATAGGCGTAATAGTTTGCAGAATATCCACCTGAGAATATATGAGCAAAATAGGCCGATTTGTATCGCGGAGGCACAGCATGCCAGTCCATATTATATTTTTCAAGAGCTGCATTTTCGAAGGCTTCTACATCATCCGGTATTTCATTTTCACCTAAAAGATGCCACTCCATATCTATCATTGTGGCCCCGAGATATTCATAAGTATCAAAACCCTGGTTGAATTCCCTGGCGGCAATCACTCTGTCCAGGAGTTCTTGCGGTATCTGATCCCCGGTTTCGTAATGCCTTGCGTAATTCCGGAGAACTTCTGGATGAATTGCCCAGTCTTCCTCAAACGTGGATGGAAATTCCACAAAATCTCTCGGTACGGATGTGCCCGCCTGTGATGGATATTCCACATCCGAGAAAAGCCCGTGTACGGCGTGCCCCATTTCGTGGAACATTGTGGTAACATTATTGAAACTGATAAGTGCAGGTTCACCTTCAGCCGGCCTGGATATATTCAGATTATTCGTAATTACCGGCTTCTGATCCAGCAGATGAGACTGTACAATAAATGAACTCATCCATGCCCCGCCGCGCTTGGAATCTCTGGTAAAGTAATCAGCATAAAAGAGTCCGAGCTGTGAACCGTCTTCATCAAACACATCAAACACACGCACATCCGGATGATAGACCGGAAGGTCGAACCGCTCTTCGAAAGTTATTCCATAGAGCCGATTCATGGTGTAAAAAACACCATCTTCCAGAACACGGTTCAGTTCGAAATAGGGGCGTATTTCTTCCTCGTCAATTTCATATCTGTCTTGCCGCACTTTTTCTGCGTAATATTCCCAGTCCCAGGGCTGCAGTTCATCATCAATACCATCGGCCCTCATCATCTCGATAATCAGTTCAGCTTCCTGCTCGGTATTCGCAATTACAGCGGGTATCAGGTCTGTCAGCATTTCGAGGACGGCCTCAGGTGTCTGTGCTGTTTGCGGTTCAATGGCAAATGTCGCAAAGTTCGGATATCCGAGAAGCTCCGCACGCTCAGCCCGTAGTTCAGCAAGTTCCAAAACAATGGGCCTTGTGTCAATGCCGCCATCTTCACCGATTCCCCTGTACGCTGATGCCTTCCAGACTTTTTGCCTGATGTCACGGTTGTTCAGGCTGGTTAAAATGGGTACCCTTGTGGTATTGGTGATGGAGAGTAAATAACTATCTTCATAGCCCCGATCAGCGGCTGCTTCTGCGGCTGCTGCAATCCGGTCAGAACTCAAACCGTCAAGAAGTGCCTCGTCATCAACAATCACGGCTCTTTCGCGAGTCATTTCCAGGAGCTTTTCCTGAAATTCCGTTGTCAGCGAAGATATCCGTTCATTTATCTGCCGCATCCGCGATTGCTCATCATCAGAAAGAAGCGCACCAGCACGAACAAAATCGCGATAGGTATCCTCGAGCAGCTTCATGGATGCATCATCCAAATCCAGGTTTTCCCTGTCTTCATAGAGGGTTTCTACGCGGGCAAAAAGGTCGGCATTCAACAAAATATTGTCAGAATGGGAGGCAAATTTCGGCGCCATTTCCGACTGAATTTCCTGAAGTTTATCGTTGGTGTGGGCCGAAGTCAGATTAGAAAAAACAAGGCGTGTACGCCGAAGCATTTCACCAGTTCTCTCTAATTCCACTATTGTATTTTCAAATGTAGGTTCTTCGGGATTGCCGGCAATACGCTCAATTTCTTCCAGTTCAACTTCCATTCCGGTTTCAAATGCAGGGCGAAAGTGCTCTTCGCTGATTCGGTCAAAATCGGGAGCTTCAAAAGGAAGTGTGCTTGGTTCAAAAAACGGGTTTTCAGTCATAGCGTCATGGTCGTTACATGCTGAGAACAACAACAGGGTTGATGCTATCAGTAACAGGGTAAAATTCTTCATATATCTTGTATTCAAATTTCAATTTATTCTATTCAGGTAAAGTAAGAAATAACGGGGCGTATTGCTTATTTTGATACTGTTTTTACGATTTAAAACGAACGGAACCGGTTCAAATTAATCATCCGGATAGATCGATTTTTTTGCTGCCAGCAATGTGTTTTTCATCAGCATGGCAACCGTCATGGGGCCAACTCCGCCCGGCACCGGGGTAATCCAGCTTGCCTTGTTTTTCAGCCCCTCAAAATCGCAATCTCCCACAAGTTTGTAGCCTTTATCGCTCGATTCATCAGCAACCCGGTTGATTCCAACATCAATCACCACCACTCCCTCTTTCACCATTTCAGCTTTGATGAGGCTTGGTTGTCCTGCAGCAACAATCAGAATATCGGCTGCGATGGTGTGCCGGGTAAGATCTTTTGTGTATTTATGGCAGATAGTAGTGGTGGCTTTCCCCTCCGCATTTTCCCGCGAAAGCATAATGGCCATCGGAGAGCCAACAATGTTGCTGGCCCCTACAACAACCGCATGTTTGCTTTTTACCGGAATACTGTAATGTCGAAAAAGCTCAAAAATACCGGCAGGTGTGCACGATTTAAACGTGGGCTGATCTACCGTCAGCCTCCCCACATTCATTGGATGAAATCCGTCAACATCTTTTCTGTGGTCAATACTCTCAATCACATCGTGCGATGAAAGGTGAGAAGGCAACGGTAATTGTACCAAAATTCCGTCGATGTTTTCATCTTCATTAAAAGAGCGGATGATCGATTTTAATTCTCTGGCAGAAACTGTATCGGGCAGATGCGTAGTATCCGTATCAATTCCAACACGTTTACAGGATCTGGTTTTTGCCTTGATGTAGCTGGTTGAGGCCGGGTCGGTGCCAACCTGAACCACTTTTAAAAACGGGCGCCGGTTGCCTGCTTTCACCCAGTTTTCCACGTCATCGCTGATGAGTTTCATGGTAATTTCGGCAACTTTTTTTCCGTCTATCAGTTTTGCTGACATCTTATAATTTTTGGATTAAGGTTAGATACTATTCAATTAATTGCAGAGAGACCCAATAATTAAGCATAGTTTAAAAAGAGCCTCACCGCTCAATCTGGTATTTTTTCATCTTGTTGTAAATATGGCTGCGCTGTATGTCAATGGCATCAGCCGTGGCTGAAACATTCCAGTTAAATTTTTCCAGTTTCCTGAGCAAGAAAAGCCGTTCGGCTTCCTCTTTGTATTCATGGAAAGAGTCTGTCTCATCCAGCAAACTTTCGAGCTGATTTTTGGGATTTTTCTTGCTTAAAACAAGCTGATCTATCTCTTTCCCGGTGATCTGATCTCCCGAAGACAACAAAGCAAGGCGCTCCACCACATTTTGAAGCTCACGAATATTTCCCGGCCAGTGCTGGTCTTTCAGTTTTTCAAGGGCATCATCCGAAAATGTTTTCCCGGAAAAGATGATCTCTTTTTGAGAGAGTTTATTCAATAACCATTTGGCCAAAACCGGAATATCTTCCCTTCGTTCACGCAAAGGAGGCAGGTGGATGGGAATTACATTGAGTCGGTGGTAAAGGTCTTCTCTGAAATTATTCGCCTCAATTTCCTGCTGTAAATCTTTATTCGTTGCCGAAAGCACACGCACATCCACATCAATACGTTCATCCCCGCCCACCCGGGTAATCTGATTTTCCTGAAGTGCTCTCAAAACTTTAGCCTGGGATTCAGCACTCATGTCACCGATTTCGTCCAGAAACAGCGTGCCGCCGTCTGCCTGTTCAAACTTGCCGATTCTGCGGGATGATGCCCCTGTAAAAGCCCCTTTTTCGTGGCCAAACAGTTCGCTCTCCAACAGCTCTGCGGGTATGGCTGCACAATTTACATCCACAAACTTTTTGGATGCCCGGTTGCTGTTATCGTGTATGGAACGGGCAATCAGCTCTTTTCCGGTTCCGTTTTCACCGGTTATCAGCACACGGCTGTTGCTCACAGCTACCTTGCTGATTAGCTCTTTAATTCGAACTATGGCCGCGCTTTCCCCGATTATTTCCGTATCACCGTAGAGCTCCGTTCGGATCTGTCGGTTTTCTTTCATCAGCTCACTGCTTTTCAGTGCATTTCTTACGCTGATGAGCAGGCGGTTTAAATCCGGTGGTTTTTCGAGAAAATCAAACGCTCCGGTTTTGGTGGCCTCAACCGCAATTTTGATATTTCCATGACCCGATATCATGATCACTGGCAGCTCGGGCTTCATCTCTTTCACCTTCTCCAGCACTTCAATTCCGTCCATTCCCTTCATTTTAATGTCGAGAAGCACAAGATCAACCGGCTCTTTTTTTACGATGCCGAGCGCCTCTTCTCCATTTTCGGCCTCGGAAATGGTATAGTTTTCAAATTCCAGGATTTCCCGAAGTGCATTCCGGATGCTTTTCTCATCGTCTGTAATTAAAATCCTGGCGTTTTTACTCATGAAACTGTTAAATCAATGTTCTCTTTCACAATTTAAAGTATAACTGTGAAAAGTTTATCTTCATAATGTTATGTCAATTATAAATTGGCAGGTTGAGAAAGACTTCCGAAGTCTTTCTGATTTTAATAAAATATTGGCCGATTTTATCATTCAAACCTATTGAAAACATCCATGAAGACTTCGGAAGTCTCATATGGCCAACATTCTATAGTTGACACAACTCTAATAGTGTTCGTAAAGATAATCAAGGATCTGTTCATGTATAAAATCCACATGTGCCGTTCTCACCGAGTAATTGTTGGTAAATATTGAAACGGCGAGCTGCCTGCCTGTAATTGTGTTCAGATATCCCGACAGTGCTCTAACACCGGAAATAAATCCTGTCTTACCAAAAAATTCTTCCCGAACCGGGCTGTTCCGAAAACGGTGAGACAGGGTGCCGTTTACGGTACCATTGGCCAGCGATTCAAACATGTACAGATAATACTCTTTATCCTGCAAATGCAGGAGAAACCGGTTCAGGTCAGCCGCTACAATCAGGTTTGCCGGGGCCATTCCGGAAGCATCACGCAGATTAACCGCTACCGTATCAAATTGCATGCTGTGCATATACTCTTTCACCAACTCGAGTCCGGATTCTGTGCTGCCCTGCTCGCTCAGCTTTTTGGCGGCAATTTTTTTAAGAAGCATTTCGGTATAAAAATTATCACTCTCCCTGTTCAGCCACCGTATAATTTTGTACAGCGGCTCCGATTCATGATTATCAATTAGTGTCAGATCTTCATCATTCGTTGCGTGGTAATCACTATCAGTAAAAATTTCACCGGTAACTGATATGCCTTCTTTTTCCATGAATCTTTTAAGCGTATCTAAAAAATAGAGAGAAGGATTGGAAACCGTAAGAGACCGAGACTCAGTACGGCCTTGTGGCAGCTTGCTTCTCAGCAGTATGGTATTGGTTCCTAACAATCTACGGAATGACGAATCAAACAGTGTGCCCCGTGGGGTGATTATCTGCTCATTCACAAATTCAACATAAGGAGTGTTGAATGGAAACCACTCAATATCAGGGACGGTTCCCACCGGGCCGTGAGCTTTGATTTCTAAATCCACCAAATTGGAATTGAAGGAAAGTGCACTGATTTTGGGCGCGTAGTAAAACGTAAGATCATCCCATTCCCAGCCTCTCGGATAGGGGATGTCATCAAACAAACCGTCGAAGCCGATTAAATCACCATCAATTTCAGTAATTCCCTGTTTTTTTAGTGATTTGGCCCATTTTTCGAAAACGTATAGCGGATTGTCATCATAAAATGTTCCGTTGATAGAAGGATCCCCAGAACCTTTCACGATCAGATCGCCCCGCCAGACTTCACCTTCCTGATATCCGCGCCCAAACAGTTTTGTTTCAAAAGTGAAATGGCTACCCAGAATATCGAAAAAAGCCCCGGAGCTGATCAGCTTCAGGTTTGAAGCCGGCCGGATCAGTTTATCACCGTTCAGGTCTTCAAGCACCTGCCCGTGCATGTCACGCACCTGCACCGACCAAAAAGCATTTGAGGCACGGCTGTTTTCAATCAGCGATTCTATTTCAGGTGATAACTGCGCAGTTGTTTTTGATACAGCAGAACTGATCAAAAAACAAACAATCAGAAAAAAAACTGCTTTTACCGTCTTCATACGCAGTGTATCATTTCCCGAAATATTGAACCTCTTCTTTTTTAAAAACATCTAAAATCTCTTCCGCTGTATCACATTCAAGAAGAGTGTCTCTGAAATTTGATCTGTTCATCAGGCGGGAAATCCGGCTCAGTAGTTTGATGTGCGTGCTGTTTTTCTTTTCCGGCCCGATTAGCAAAAAAGCCATTTTCACCGGTTTTTCGTCAATAGAATCAAAATCGATCGGTTCCTCTAAAACGGCAAAGCTTGCAAAGCTGTCATCCAGAGAAGCCACTTTACCATGAGGAATGGCAAGATTTTTTCCCACGCCGGTTGACATAATTCTCTCTCTTTCAAAAACCGATTTTCTGATATCTTTAAGCTGATCGTCGGTAACCATGTGCTCAAAAACATCAATCATTTTGTGAAGAAGATCATCTTTATTTTCAACACTCAGGTTCGCGAGGATGGTTGATTTATCGAGAAGCGAATAGATATTCATACAAAAATTTTAAAACTTTTAGATTGCTGCAAATATACGGAGCAGTTCACATATCCATCAAAGTTAATAATCATAAAGATCAAAAGCGCATCTCTCTAAAACAGATTTTTGTTTTCCAGTCATAACCGAAACCTGATGAACCATTTTAGTTTCTGCACCCTCCATTTTTTAGTAACTTTGATATCTGCAATTTTTTAAAAAACTCTGATGATTAAACCTGCACTCGCAATTGTAAAAAAAGAGATTACCCAGGAGCTGCGCACTAAGTATGCCATCAACACGCTGCTGGCTTTTACCGGTGCCGCACTGCTTCTGATTCTCTTTACACTGCGGGCCCACCAGCTCGATCCCGTCCCAAAAAGCGGCCTGGTCTGGATCATTATTCTGTTTGCAGCAATGTCTGGCATGATGCGTTCGTTCGTGCAGGAAACCGACAAAAAAACCTGGATTTTGTTGCAGCTTCACGCAAAACCCACCGATGTTTATCTCGGCAAACTCACTTACAATTTTGTCTTTCTTCTGATTCTACACCTGTTCACCTTTTTCTTTTACATCCTGATGATGGACCTGATCATTGTGAACAGTTTTTATTTGGCCGCATCCATTATTTTTGGTGCTGCAGGACTGGCTTCGGTTACGACTCTCACCTCAGCAATGATAGCACAAGCCGACCGTAAAGGCGCCTTATTTTCCGTACTTTGTATTCCACTTGTTGTGCCATTACTTCTTATCTTGACCAGAACAACAACAGTTGCCTGGGGTGATGGTGCAGAAGCAGCGGCCCTGAACGACCTTGCCGCATTGATCGGTTTTTGTGGAGTTACCATAACAGCCGGAATTCTTTTATTTGATTATATCTGGGAAGAGTGATGAGTTTTATTGACGAAAATATTTCTTTTGGAGACCGGCGGCTTGTAGGCCAGCAAAAAGCCAAAGAGCAGATGGAGCGCATTTTAAAGTCTGACCGGCTGGGCCATGCCTATCTCGTCACCGGGCCAGAAGGATCCGGTAAAACGGCCTTTGCACTGGCACTTGCCGAGGTTGTGAATGGGATCGACCATTACACCGATCTGAAAGGAACAACACTGTCAAAAAAATCGAGTTGGTTCAGCCATCCCGACATCCATGTTTTTATCCCGATGCCAACATCAGCAGGCACTGATGAACTGAACGCACGACTCAAAATGCTGGCTGAAGATCCCTATGAAATTGTTGATTTTACACTTCGTCCTGTACTTACTGACACTGATTCAGCCAAAAATCTTCAGGCATTTTATTCCATCAATTATTACCACGAAGAAATTCGTCCGCGATCGGTTTATAAACCCAACGAAGGCCGCCGCACCGTAATCATAATCACCGGAGTGGATACCATGCGAAAAGAATCGGCAAATGCATTTTTGAAGTTGCTTGAAGAACCCTCCGAAAAGCTTCTGTTTATCCTTACCGCTTCAAAAACCGATCAGCTTCTGCCAACCATTATTTCCCGATGCCAGCAAATCCGTTTAAATCCGTTGAGCCAGCAGGAAGTTGCCGAAGGCCTGATGCGTTACGACGGAGCAGAAGAAAAAGACGCCAGGTTCCTGGCACGGCTGTCGGGCGGAAATTACTCTCTGTCGCGATTTTTTGAAATTGATACACTTCAAAAAACCCGGAAAGAGATGGTGCAGTTTTTGCGTTATTCCTACACTCAGGACGTGCCGCCCCTGATGGAAATCATCAAAAACTGGGATCGGTCGCTGAACAGGGAAAATCAAATTGCGCTGTGCAATACACTGGAACAATTTCTGCGTGACATTATGATTTACCGGGAAACACGCAATGCAGACCTCATTACCAACATTGATCAGTTAGAAGTGATTGAAAAGTTTTGCGACACCATGAAGAGTGCCCGGCTCGAAGATATGATTGAACACTTGCAGCACCTGAAGCCGCTGCTCTATCAAAATGTTTTATTAAAGTATATTTTTCCCGTTCTATCGATGCGATTTGCCAGTTTAATGCGCGGAAAAGATCCGGCCATCAATAAAAAAGAACCGTGGAGGCATCTTCCTGCCTACTCCGAACTTTAGAGCATGAATAATTCCAAACTTCACTTTACAAAAATGCAGGGCGCCGGCAACGATTTTGTCTTGTTCGACAACCGGACAATGAAGCTAAGTGATGAAGATTTGGCCCATCTTGCACCTTCGGTTTGCGATAGAAAGTTCGGGGTGGGTGCTGATGGAATTATTGCCCTTCAGTTTGATGATCAGCAGAAAGCCGACCTTGTTATGCTCTATAAAAACCCGGACGGAAGTGATGCCGGAATGTGCGGCAACGGGGCGCGCTGTTTTGCTGCATTTGCCGTAACGTTCGGTTCACCCCAAAAATTTACATTCCGTGTGCACCAGAATATTTATCATGCCGATGTAAATAACGAACACATTGCCATTCATTTTCCGCTCCAAACACAAGTTCTGGAACAAAAAGTGGCCAAAGAAGCTGTGCTCAATGTTTATACAAACACGGAACACATCGTTTGTCCCATTCCGCAAAATCAGCTCGGCAACGAGCAGGACCTGGTTTCTCAGGGACGTTATTTACGAAATCATCCCGATTTTGAACCGAAAGGAACCAATGTAAATTTTATTTCAGGAATATCCGATAAAAGTCTTTGCCTGCAAACATACGAACGCGGAGTTGAAGACCTCACCCTTGCCTGCGGTACCGGAGCCATTGCTTCTGCTCTTGGATGGCACCATCTGCAGCAGGCGTCTGCGGGTGAATTTTCTTACGAAGTGAAAGTAAAAGGAGGCACTCTGCAAGTTCACTTTACGTTTATTGAAGAGAATGCAACATACACAAACATAAAACTGGAAGGACCCGCAGCATTTGTCTTTGAAGGCCAATATTATCTGTAATTTTTTTGTGATATCATCTCTGCGCGGCATTTTGAAAACCGCAATATTCCTGAGTGCATTTTTAATCTTATCCGGATGCACCATCTTTCAATCCGGAGAAAGAGCTGAAAGAGACTCACTGCCCGAGGTAGTTTCTCCCGATAATCAATTTACCGTGCCCGGACAAATAGTGGCGAGCGATCGGGCCCGGTCTATTCAGTTACACAGACGCGGGAATCCGGCAACACCACCCATCATCGAGCTCAATAATAGCAGGCAGTTGCAGCTTACTTTTGAAATGCTGGAATTTGATTCACGTCAGTTCAGAATTACGTTTACCCATCACAACCCTGACTGGAGCCGCTCTCCACTGCCTCCTGAATTTTTTATGGAAGGCCTCTATACCCACTACATCGATGGCGGGCAGGTTAGTCAGGGAACACACAGACCGCAATACCGGCAATACCAATTCCGGTTTCCGAACGACCGGTTTTCATTTACCAGGAGCGGAAACTATATGCTTCGGGTTGAGGACCAGGATACCGGCTACCTGGTTTTTTCGCTGCCCTTTTTCGTAACCGAAAACCGTGGGTCAATAGCCTCTTCAGTTGAGGAAATCACAACCCCAAAAAGGAATCTCAGGATCTCTCACCGTCCGGTAAGCCGCTTTACTCTGCCTGACTTTGTTGATCAGCCCCAGTTTGACCTGGAATTCTATTACGTGCAAAATCAATTCTGGAGCAGAAGCCGCCGGGCTGATGAACTCGACTTTTCAGCCCCCGGTGAAGTCCGGTTCGAACTTACCAGAAACAGGGCTTTTATCGGTGACTACGAGTTTTTAGAGCTTTCGCTGGATGAGCTTTCACAAAACAATCCTCAGGTTTTTGAAGCTGCTCCGCACGAAGTACCGACCCGCCTTGTTCTTATGGATGATATCAGCGGATTTTCCTCAACAGGCCGGCTTATCCCTTCTTCGCGTTACGGGAAACCTGATGCAAGCCTCACTGCGAGATATGCCAATGTAACATTCCGGTTTGAACCGGGAGAGGAAATCGAAGAAGATGAGGAGATCTATCTTGTTGGGGATTTCAACAACTGGTCGATCCGTTCCGGACACAGGTTGAAACACAATCCCGAAATTGACCGCTGGGAAACCAGTACCATAATAAAACAGGGAATGTATAACTATAAATATGTATTAATGGATGACGGAGATATCGATGACCTCTATTTTGATGATCTTTTCCTCCGAACTCCGCAGGAGTATCACGCTTTGATTTATATGCGCGATCATCAGCAATTTTATTATCGGCTTTTGCAGGTAAATCAATTTTTTTCCGGCAGATAAATATATATGAGAATACTGAAGTTTTTTGGAGCTTTTTTAATAACCGCAGTCCTGATTTTTGGCTTTGTACTGGGATGGAACTGGAACGCATTCACCATTTTTCTCGATAATCGTGATGCATTGATGGAAGGCAATGAGTGGATCAGCAAAACCCATTCGCTGCGGGGATTATCTGAGTTTATGGGAGAAAATCCCCAATTTGCATCTGTTGCCAGCAAAGTGGTAGAACAGCCGGATTCGGCTATTTACCTGGAAGAGAACCTTCCGCGGGTGATGGGAACCACGGCAAACTTTTTCATTCTTGCAGCCTATGCTATTGAAATAGATCGCGGCTCAAAAGATGCTGACGATCTGCTAAACCTGGATGAAATTTCGCGGTTTAAACTCTCAAATATTGAAGAATCCGTTCACAGAGAAGCTTTCAGGACAGCAAACAGGCGCGGATGGGTTGAAGAAAATTCCATCAGCCTGATAAATGCGCTCAAGCTGCTGGCAGAATACAACGACTTTGCCCTCGCCGATTATCTCTGGTGGAATGCCGGCGAAACCATCTGGGACGAACTGGCCGAAATGCAGGAAATCAGCCAGAGTGAGATGCCCCTGCCCTACTCTGGCCTTCATCTGGCCATCTCTCCACAATTTTCTGATATGGAGTTTGAGGTGCTGTTAAACCACTGGCAAAATACCGAACATACTGAATGGCGGGATCATGTCATTGAACTATCACGCCTCTATGTGAATGACGAAGAATCCCGAAGTGATTTTCAGCAGGCACTCAACCGAAACCGGCTTGGAACCACGTTTATGCAAGAGCGCGATGCATTGAGACTTTTTCCTAAAACAACAGCCCTTGAAATGACCGATTTGCTTGAACAGGCCTGGAACGGTGAATTTGTAAATAAACATGTAAGTTCGCTAATCAAAGATTTTATGAGATGGCCGCTTGAATCCCAGCGGGGAATAAAAAATGATTTTTCCGATTACGGAGCTATCTATGACAACCGGATGGGTTTGATGAATGGCATTAATTTTGGCACATCGGCCTACACCGGTGATACAACTGTGCAAGCACTATTCCTGGACCAACTTCCCATCGGGTTTTGGTTCCATGCTTCGGGCGGCCATATGCACCAGGATTTTATGCAGCGGCTGATTTACGATCCCGCACTCATTCAACAGATGAAACGTGTTGTGAAACCGTAAATTTGCTATTTTTGTTCTGTCTTGTCGTAAAGGATATGCTTCAACTCACATTCTCGAATACATTTGCATGAATAAGTACTACTTCATTTTTTTGATCTGGCTGCTCCCGGCATATTTTTTCTTCCAGGCCGGTTACCAGGTTTTAGTTTACCAGGGTACAAAATCTACCTATGATAATGGCGACAGCTACATTGCCGATGTCACCGATTTTGATGTGAAACAGATTGCAGCCCAAACCAATGGCTATGTTGTTTTAAGATTCACAACTTCGAACGGAGAAATCGTAGAAGAACAGCTCGCCCTGCCGGTTCAATTTGCCCAGGTTATAATGGAATCAGAGCTGATTCCCGTCCGTTATCTCGAGAGTTCATACAATCCAATCGTCATGATGCCTGTTTATGATTTGCAGCAAAATGTGATTAAAGTAAATCTTGGAGTAACCTTTTTCGGCTTTTTTGTTACCCTGATCATATCCATTTATGCATCCAGGTTTGCGCGCCGCAGAATTAAAGAGGGAGAAGATACATTCGAAATTGAATTACTGGATGATGAATAGTGCACTTTTTTTAGGGCTATAATTCAAATAACCTTGCAGAGAATGGCTGTCCAAAAAAAGCGTCATCCCGTACTTGATACAGGATCTCCTCTCTTTGATAAAAGCAGGAGATACCAGCCTGTCTATTGGGAGATCGGAGTCCGGCATGACGGTATTGATGAAGAATTACATTGTTGAGCGCCCTTTTTGGACAGCCCCTCCTGCCGTTCGCACTCTGCCGGGCCGCTCTGGTATATATATTGATTGACCGGTTTTGCCTGTTCAAATCATGTATGAACCGCCGTTAATATGAAACGTAGAGCCGGTAGCATGTTTTGCCTTGCCGGAAGCCAAAAATGAAACCAAATTGGCAACTTCACCGGGCTTAGTGATTTCTCCAAAGGCAGAATCTTTT
>SLPZ01000063.1 GCA_007131725.1 Balneolaceae bacterium | reverse complement strand
TTTTCCATTCTGTAATCGAAGTGATTTTTTTAAACAAGAAACTCTCAGACTAACCGAGTCGAAACAAAAATTCAGCATGATTATTGAAGTGCGCCGGGCGATTGCTTCCCTGATTATTTTGATGTTTTTTAGCCCTGCATTGTTGGCAGAAAATGCTGATACAGAACAGAATGAAACCCCAATTGATGTGATGGGGAAGGTTACCAATCACGACTACTTTGAACTTCCATGGGGCAAAATCAATCTGCCGAGAATATTATATGCAGGCGGAGAATGGTATTTTTATTCCAGCACGAACAGTGCACTCGAGTCCGGTGAATTTATTATTGAAGAAGAGGCCGGACTTGTCAGGTATGATGGCGAACCGATTGCCTTTGATATATCCATCACATCACACCTGATTTATGTCTGGTTCAGTTTAATCCTAACATTTATAATTACTTATTTGGCAGGGAGAAAATACAGAAGGGGAATTGGGCGGGATACTGAGCCAAAAGGAGCGCTCTTAAATATGTTCGAGGCACTATTTGTTTTTATCAGGGATCAGATTGCCAAAGAGTTTATTCCGGAAAATAAATACGAGAAATATGTACCGTATTTGTACACTATCTTTTTAGCAATAACCTTTATGAATTTATTTGGGCTGCTGCCCTGGGCGGCTGCCGCCACAGCAAACCTGACGGTTACGGCAACTCTTGCTTTCATTACATTTTTAGTGACTCAGATTAGCGGCACGAAAGATCACTGGCAGCATGTTTTTGCATTTCCGGGCGTACCGAAATGGGCACTAATTATTCTAACGCCGGTCGAAATTCTGGGCCTCTTTACCAAGCCGTTTGCACTGGCTATTCGTCTTTTTGCCAACATGCTTTCCGGAAAAATTATGATTGTCTGTATTCTGGGATTAATTTTTGTATTTACAGAACTGTTCGGTGCCGCTATTGGAGTTACATCAGGTGTGTTTTGGGTATTGTTAACCGTGGCACTCTATTTTCTTAAGGCTTTGGTTGCTCTTATTCAGGCATATGTATTCACGCTGCTATCGGGTGTGTTTATTGGCATGGCCGTAGAAGAGCATCATCTTGATCATGACGAAACGTCTGTTGCTCATGCGCAGGACGTTGCAACACAACATCACTAAATAAAAACTAAACAAAAACTAAACATAGGTATATTATGCAATTTATAGCAGCAGGATTTGGCGCCGGTATCATTGCACTTGCAGCTGCATTCGGTATCGGAATCATCGGTAAAAGTGCAACAGAAAGTATAGCAAGACAACCTGAAGCCGCCGGAGATATTCGTGGCGCAATGCTTCTTACCGCCGTATTTATTGAAGGTGTAGCTCTTATTGGTGCAATTGTTTGTATTATTCTTGCCCTGGGAATTGGCCAGTAAAAGGTAGGATAGCTCTATGCTTTATTTCCTGAATGGAGGCCTGCTCGCTTTTGATACGGGCTTTGGTTTCTGGGTTTTTATCACGACACTCATCTTTATCTATGCAATGAACAAGTGGCTTGTGCCACCAATCATGAATGCATTGAAGGAAAGAGAGGATCGTATACGCGATTCGATGGAATCTGCGGAAAAAGCCATTGCCAAAGCAGAAAAAATTTCACGCGACAATGAAAAGGCGTTAAAAGAAGCCGAAGTAGCAGCTCAGAAAATCCGAAAAGAGGCTCTGGAAGATGCAGAAATGTTGCGAAATGAAAGGGTTGAAAAAGCGAAAAAAGAGGCAGAAAAATTACTCGAAGATGCACGGCACAAAATTGAGCAGGAGAAAAAAAGTGCATTGAATGAGCTGAGAAATCAGGTTGCTGAGCTCGCTGTGCAATCGGCAGCCATTATCATCAAATCTGAACTTGATAAAGAAAAAAGCCAGCATTTGGTTGACTCTTTTATTAAAGATCTGTCTAAGAAAAACTGAATATGAGTTTATTTGCTGCAGCAAGACGTTATGCAAATGCTTTTCTGGAAACGGCCATCGAAGCCGGGAAGCTTGAAACAGCGAAAGAGGATATGCTTTCAATCAGAGAGGCATTGCAGTCAACCAAAGAGCTTCAGCTTTTTCTGAAAAGCCCGATTATAAAAAAAGCTCAGAAAAAGGCAGTTATATCATCGATATTCGAAGACAGAGTTGATCCGCTCACGTACAGATTGTTGACTCTTTTGTTGCAAAAAAACAGGGAGGAGCTGATTGAAGATATTTCCCGGGAGTTTATACGCCTCTATAATCATCATCATGGAATTATTGATGTAGAGGTTTCATCTGCATCCGAGATCAATACCAAACAGATGAATGCGCTGATCAAACAACTTGAATCAACAACCGGCAAAAAAATTAACATTAGCCCGGTTCTGAAAGAAGATTTGATTGGTGGATTAAAGATTCGGATTGATGATACGGTGATTGATGGATCAGTTAAATATAAATTAAATCAACTGAAGGAAAGACTGACTTCAGTTGCTGTAGAATAAAAATTATTAGGAAAAATAATGAGTCAAGTCAGACCTGACGAAATAACCGCAATTTTAAAAAAACAACTTTCCGGTTTCGACGGCGAAGCTGATGTGTATGATGTAGGTACCGTATTGGTTGTGGGAGACGGTATTGCCCGTGTGCACGGATTGTCACAAGTGCAGGCAGGTGAGCTTGTCGAACTTCCCGATTCTCTTGATCGGGACGGCAACCCGGTGCGCGGTATGGTGCTTAACCTTGAGGAAGACAATGTGGGTATCGTGCTTTTTGGATCTTCCGACCTTGTAGAGGAAGGGCATACCGTAAAACGAACCAAAAGTATTGCTTCGCTGCAGGTGGGTGAAGGCCTTTTGGGCCGTGTTATCGATCCACTTGGCCGCCCGGTTGACGGGAAAGGCGGGATTACCGGAGAAACCATCGAATTGCCGCTTGAACGAAAGGCGCCGGGCGTGATTTACCGACAGCCGGTGAATGAACCCGTTCAGACCGGTATAAAGGCGATCGATTCACTGATTCCGATTGGCCGCGGCCAGCGGGAGCTCGTTATTGGAGACCGCCAAACCGGTAAAACCGCGGTACTGCTTGATACCATCATCAATCAAAAAAATACACAGGATACGGACAAACCGGTTTACTGCATTTATGTTGCAGTTGGCCAGAAAGGCTCAACAGTTGCCTCGATTGTGCAAACACTCATAGAGAATGATGCGATGAGCTATACCACCGTTGTATCGGCTCCTGCAAGTTCATCTGCCCCGATGCGTTACATTGCACCATTTGCTGGCGCTGCCATTGGTGAATATTTCAGGGATACTGGAAGACATTCACTTGTTATTTTTGATGACCTCTCAAAACAGGCTGTTGCTTACAGAGAGCTATCCCTGCTTCTGAGAAGGCCGCCAGGAAGAGAGGCATATCCCGGTGATGTTTTCTATCTTCACAGCCGTTTGCTGGAAAGGGCTGCAAAAATCATCGAAAATGATGATGTTGCTAAAATGATGAACAACATTCCGGAACAGCTTGCCCCGATGGTAAAAGGGGGCGGCTCGCTAACGGCACTTCCTGTAATCGAAACTCAGGCGGGTGACGTTTCTGCCTATATTCCAACCAACGTAATTTCTATTACAGACGGCCAGATTTTCCTTGATACCGACCTGTTTAACTCAGGCATCCGCCCCGCCATTGATGTGGGTATTTCAGTATCTCGTGTGGGTGGTTCAGCTCAGGTAAAATCAATGAAAAAATTATCGGGAACCCTGAAGCTCGACCTTGCACAGTATCGCGAACTGGAAGCTTTTTCCAAATTTGGATCTGATCTTGATGCGGCCACACAGCGCCAGCTTAAACGCGGTGAGCGTACAGTAGAGCTGATGAAACAGGGTGAATATAAACCGCTGCCTGTGGAGCATCAGATAGCACTTCTCAAAATTAATAACGAGGGGCTGTTTGACCGCCTTCCAATCAGCAAAATTCAGGAATTTGAAAGTATTTACCTGGAAACCATCAGCGCTAAATACGCTAAAAAACTACAGGAACTGGGTGATACAGGCGTACTTGATGATGAATTTGGTACTGAACTATTAGAAACTGCAAAGAATACTATTGATCAATTATTAGCATCCACTGAGGATTCATAAGATGGCTAATCTTCGTGACATACGAACCCGGATAACTTCCATTAAAAATACGCAGCAGATTACAAAGGCCATGAAAATGGTGGCTGCTGCAAAACTGAGGAAAGCTCAGCAGCGAATGGAGGAAACCCGGCCTTATGCTAAGAAAATGAGGGACGTGGTTTCAAGATTGGTTTCAGTCAGTGATGTAGAAAATAAAATTTTGCGGAAGCCTGATGAAACCTCCAGGGCACTGATGATTGTGATAGGTTCAGACCGCGGTTTGTGCGGAGGCTTTAACAACAATTTATTTCGCTACATAGAAACTTATATTGCTGATGAACTGATTTCACTTTATAAAAATGGGAAATTGGATCTGGTTACCATTGGGCGTAAGGCAGACGGCTATTTTAAAAAGCGAAAGTACCAGGTTGTTGATTCACACATTGGTTTTTTTGATGACCTGAATTACGAACAAACTTCTGAAATTATGCAGGAAGCCATCCGGAAATTCGAAGATGGTGAGTACGATAAAGTATTCATTGCCTTCAACGAATTTAAAAGTGTGATATCACAAAAAAGAGTTGTCACAGAAGTGCTTCCGGTTGAAACCGAATCGATGGGTGACTCTTCAGGGGATCTCGCATCAGAGTTTCTTGATTATATTTACGAACCTGATGCAGCAGCAATTTTAAATGAAATGTTGCCGGTTCACTTAAAAATGCAGCTTTGGCGCGCTGTTTTGGAGTCGAATGCCTCTGAACAGGGAGCGAGAATGGCCGCCATGGACAATGCAACGGAAAACGCCAAAGAACTCGAACAGGAACTTCGGTTGAAATATAACCAGGCACGGCAAAGTGCTATTACAACTGAAATTTCAGAAATAGTTTCCGGTGCGGCGGCTCTTGAAGGAACATGATAAAGTTTTGGAGACTAACTTTTAGTAGTTCTTTTTTTTAATAATTCTTATTTTATAAAGCTATAAAGAAACTGGGTTGTAATTCATACTGAACGAATTGCGACTTACGCGGCAGCGTGAGTTTTTTTAAAAAGTAATGAAGGATACCGATATTTGAAGGAACGCGGTATCATATAAATTTTTACTTTGACAATTTGGAGGGATGGCAGAGTGGTCTGATATCCCTTTGGGAGAATGCGGAGGTCTTGCCCCAGCGGGGTTCGTCGAAGGACGAAAAAACCTGTTGAGGCTTCACAGTCTCCGCAATTGAAATAATGAATTA
>SLPZ01000057.1 GCA_007131725.1 Balneolaceae bacterium | reverse complement strand
ATGAACGGAATCAAAAAACCGATACTGGTTTATGGTGTTCCTACTTACGAGACGGCAGCGGCTTACGTCACACATCAATTAACAGCCACAGTAAGCAACGAGACACATTTTTCAATTTTGATGGACGGAACTTCATACCACATCAATTTCGATACAGGGATGGGCAGGCTTGGATTTTATCCTGAACAGGCAGAAGATGTCAGAAAACTCGCCGTTGCCAATCAGCGACTGATATGCAGCGGAATATATTCTCATTATGCAACGGCCGGAGATCCGGGTTCAAAATTTGTTGAAGAGCAAAACAAAATATTCAAAAGTGTTCTGAATTCATTTTCTGAAGTTCCGCTTGTACACATGAGCAATACCGGGGCTGCCACTCTCTATAAAAATATTGACCAGTTTGATATGGTGCGTCTTGGGCTCGGTTTTTTAGGTTATAATTCGGGTAATTACCGGCTTGACTGGCTGACTCCGATTTTGATCTGGAAGACCAAAATTTCCCAGGTTCGTGAAATTAAAAAGGGCATAACTGTTAGCTATGATTGCACCTGGAGCTGCCCTGAAGATGGTTATATTGCCACGTTGCCAGCAGGTTATGGTGATGGTGTAACCCGCTCGCTAAGCAACAAATTAAAGGTGCTGATTAACGGGAAATTTTATCAGCAGGTGGGGAACATAACCATGGGGATGACTATGATTTATCTCGGGAAAGAAAAGTTACCACCCGGAACGGATGTGGTTCTGCTCGGAGGAGATGCCTGGAATGCGCACGACTGGGCAGAGCATGGCGGTACAAATGTGCACGAAATTCTGACGAATATTTCAGCAAGAGTATCGGTTGAGCAGATTTAAATGGCCGGAGCAGGAATCATTCTGGCTCTAATTTGATCTGCCGGTAGACGGTTAGGTTTGTTTGGGTTAGAATAAAAGAGCGAAGCACGAAAATCCCCCTAACAAGGGGGGACAGAGGGGGGTGTTGATGCATAGTTATAATTCACGTACATAGAACACCCCTTGCCCTCCGAAGCCTCGGCACAGGCGGGCTCTAAATCTCTCCGCCGGCTGGCGGAAGACTTTTTGTTGCTCGAATATATAATAACCCACAAAAATCAAACACAGATTCATTATTCCTTTATTTTATTCGGAAAAATTCTGGAGACTTTAATGTCGTAAATTAGTGTGTCATCTTTGAATTGAGAAATATAGAGGCCGGAAGGTGCATTCCCGAAACCTTTTTCCGGAGATACAATGAGCGTTCGCTTTTCTCCCTCTTTCATCCCCAGTAGTCCGGATTTAAGGCCGGGTGAGTATGCTATCAAAATGGAGTATTGGCGAATATCAACAATATTTTGAATATTCCCTGATTCTCTGACTGATAATCCAGCCGGGCTTTCATTGTTATTGGCAAATGAGCTGTAAATAATTTCACCACCTTCTGTCCTCAAAGTCAGAAAAACAGAAACTTCATCTCTTGCTGTTACCTCAAATGCGGTAAGCCCTTCCTCATGGATGATCTTTTCAACTCCAGGTTCAATCTCCTGAGTGGGTAAATTCTCAATTTCATAAGCATCGGGGACCGTTGAGAAATCCGGAGGCGGAATATCGAAAGGGTCGTCTGAATTACATGATACAATAAAAAGTGAGAATAAAGCGATGAGTAAAATTGAATGTCTGAAATATGCGAGCATCAGATTTATTTGAACTAAGTTGAACTGAAATTATAAATGAATTCTGTTTTCCACTGAACCATTTGAGTTTATGATGACTGACCACTAAACGCTGCTTCCATCTCTTTCTTGCGTCGTTTCATAGCTACTCTGCTTAAAAATATGGAGAACTGGTACAGAAGAATCAGCGGGAAGGCAATCATTAACTGTGATATCGGATCTGGCGGAGTTAAAAATGCCGATAATAACATCGCACTTACAATTGCGTGGCGGCGATATGTTTTCATTCCATCCGGAGTAATAAGCCCCACTTTTGAAAGGAACCAGCTCACCACCGGTATTTGGAAAATTATACCGCAGGCAAGCGTCCACAAAGCAACCGAAACAAAGTACTCGTTGATATCAAACTCGTTGCTGATGATATCCGATATTATAAATTGCGTAAAAAATTGAACGGCAAAAGGTACAAGAATGAAATAACCGAAAGAAATACCAAGCAGAAAGAAAAAGTTGATGAACATTGCGTTCAAAAACGTTTTCATCTTTTCGGTCGATTCCAGGGCAGGTTCAATGAAAGCCCATAGCTGATAGACGAAATAGGGGGAACTGATGATGACTCCGATGATAATCAAAGTACCCCAGTAGGTAAAAAACTGACCGGGCAACCGCCTTGAGATCAGTGAGAGATCAACGGCGTTAATGGGCATGATTTGATACATAAAAAAATCAGCTCGTGCAGGTCCCAGTATAAATTCTTTTATAAAAAAGTCAGAGAAGATAAATGCAATGATAATACCGGCTACAATACCCGCAAGGCCTTTCAATATTCTCCATCTCAGTTCTTCGAGATGATCCAGAAAAGACATACTTGCCGAGGGGTCCACTTTAGGAGCCTTGGCCCTGGGCAGTATAGAGCCCATGATACTTCGTTTTGGACGTTCTGTAACTTCGCTCATCTATTTACTAAACCGGTAAAAGTTCCGGTATCTTTACTAAAAAGTTCATAATTGATAAACATCTCTAAGCCAGTAAATATAAGAATTGATTGAATGAAAATTTGGTATTTCATAAAATCAATTATATCTCCGTAAAATCGTAAAGCGGAAATTTATGGCACATGGCCTGAACTTCATTTTTAACGTTTTTGAGATTGGTTTTATCATCAGGGTTTTTAAGAACCGTGTCGATTAAGTGAACGACCTGCGTAAATTCATCTTCTTTAAACCCACGTGTTGTGAGAGCCGGTGTGCCAATCCGTATGCCGGATGTCACAAACGGGCTTTCAGTGTCGAAAGGAACCATGTTCTTGTTTACTGTGATGCCTGCCATATCCAGCGACTCTTCAGCAATTTTTCCGGTAAGCCCTTTGTTGCGCAAATCAACAAGAATGAGGTGGTTGTCAGTGCCATCGCTTACAAGATTGTAGTCTCTGTTCAGAAATTCCTCTGCCATGCGATGTGCGTTGGTTTTTACCTGCTCCTGATAGGTTTTAAATTCAGGCTGCAAAGCTTCGCCAAAGGAAACGGCTTTGGCTGCTATCACATGCATCAGCGGGCCGCCTTGTGAGCCGGGGAATACTGCCGAGTCCATCACTTCGCTCATCTGTTTCACCCGCCCTGATTTTCGGGCAACCACCCCAAGTTTATTTTCAGAATCTTTGCCGATCAAAATCATCCCTCCACGAGGGCCGCGCAGGGTTTTGTGAGTAGTGGTAGAAACCACATCGCACCAGGGCAGGGGGTCATTCATTAATCCGGCTGCAATCAAGCCGGCCGTGTGAGCCATATCCATCCAAAGAAATGCACCTACTTCATCGGCAATTTCTCTGAACGCTTTATAGTCAAAATCGCGCGGATATGCACTGGCACCGATGGAAATCATTTTTGGCTGAACCTCTTTTGCTTTATCACGAACTTTGTCGAGGTCAATCCGGCCGGTTTCTTTGCTAACGCCGTAAAATTGTGCGTTGTAAGTGATACCGGAAAAATTGACCGGAGATCCGTGGGTTAGGTGGCCGCCATGTGCCAGATTAAGGCCAAGCAGTGTTTCCCCGGGCTTCATGAAAGCGAGGTAAACCGCTGCATTTGCAGAAGCTCCGGAATGAGGCTGAACGTTGGCATAATCGGCGCCAAACAATTTTTTGGCACGTTCTCTTGCAACATCTTCAACTTTATCAACATGTTCGCAACCGCCGTAATAGCGTTTTCCCGGATACCCTTCAGCATACTTATTGGTGAGAACAGAACCCATTGCCTCTATCGTGGATACGGAAGCAAAATTTTCTGATGCAATCAACTCAAAGTTTAAATTTTGACGCTCTGTTTCCTGCTCAATGTACTTAAAAATTTCAGGATCCTGGTTTTTCAATGATTTCATAAAATTAATTGTCTGTTAGTGTCTGTATCTTTGTTACACGGCGCTGGTGTCGGCCTCCTTCAAATTCTGAAGATAGCCAGGCTTTTAAAATTTCAGTGATCTGCTCCTCATTCAGCAACCGTCCAGGCAAGCAGATTACATTTGCATTATTGTGTTCTTTTGAGAGTTTTGCAACTTCAGGTGTGTAAACCAGAGCAGCTCTTACATTCGGGAATTTATTGGCCGTCATGCACATGCCCTGGCCGCTGCCACAGATAAGAATACCTGACTCATGTTCACCCGAGTCAACCTTTTTTGCAACCAGAACAGCAAATTCAGGATAGTCAACCGAATCGGGAGAGTGTGTACCAAAATCAACCGGCATAAAGCCGAGTTTTTCAACTACTTTTTTTGCAATTTCTTTTGCCTCTAAACCGGCATGATCGCTTGCTATCGGAATTATCATGAGAGTGTATGTTCAGTTATTAAAGATGTAAATATCTCGAAAAAATCATTGATGAAAAAACGATTTGACGGATTATTTTGAATAAATTGTCTCAGTTCAGCCAGGGTTCGATGAGAGGAGAAAAGTGAAGAAAAAAGCTATCCTAATGATGTGATAACGTTTTTAAGCGGTTTGCTGAAGCTTGGTTCTGTGGTTTTGCAGAAATTTTAATGAGTGCTTATTGAACTCTTCAGGCTTGTCGACGTTTACAACGTGCCCGCTGCCTTCCACGATTTCGAGATAAGAGTGGTCAAAATCCTGAACCATCTTTTTTACGGGGGGAAGGAACATGTGATCTTCTTCACCCATGATATAGAGTGTAGGGGCGTCCATTTCCGTTTCCGTGAAATACCTCAACAGCGGGTTCACATCGTACGTTAGCCTGAACCATTTCAAAAACTCTTTTTTAGCAAGATTTTTTGCATCTCTCACAAAAAGTGATCTTGATTCTTCATGATTTTTCTTTGGCATGATAATCCAGGCAAAGAGCTTGTACAACCAGATAAATGGCACAATTCTTTTAAATGTATGGCCCATCCACACAAGTATTCTGGATCTCACATTCATACGTGTGATTGCGCCGCACATCACGGAAGAAATCACCCGATCGGGTTCCATATCTGCAATGGTTCGGATAATGATGGTGCCAAGTGAAACTCCTACAAAATGCGCTTTATCAATGTTATTTTGATTCAGTGTTTCAAGCACATCTTTGCTCACCGTTTTAAAAGTGTACTTCTCTTTGTAATACTGCTGTATAGAGCTCAATTCTTTTGATTTACCATGCCCCCTGAGGTCAACAAGCAGTACATTAAATTCTTCGCTGTAGGCTTTAATCTGCTGAAACCAGATGGAGCTCGACCCTCCGGCTCCGTGAACAAAAACCACCCAGTCACTCTCAGGAGAATTTATGTATGATTTGGTGTATAACATTAATAAGTGTTGATTTCCGGAAACAGGTAAATTTAAGTTTTATTAACGTAATAAAACTACGAAAAAATATAATTGTCATTTTTCTAAACCTATCCTGAGAAATTTCATTCCTCAAAATGAAACGAATATCAATGTTTAGGTATTTTTTTGGTAGCTTGGCTTGTTAAAGCCGATTTAATATAAAGAAACATCATGCGAAATATTCTTGCAGCTTTTAAAGTTATCGCTTTTCCCCTGTGGACACTAATGATCTATCTCTTTTATGCCTTCATTTTAATCTTTATAAAAATTTCCGGCAGGCATTACGAACCATGGAGAAATAGGTGCATGGGCATTTGGGGACGGGTTACAGCGGCCTTATTCTCCATAAAAATTGAAACGGAGGGCACGCCTCCTGAACCGCCTTTTTTTATTGTTAGTAACCATTTAAGCTATATAGATGTGGCCGTTTATGCGGCTGTGCTAAAAACAACATTTGTCTCAAAAATTGAAGTAAAACACTGGCCTGTTGTAGGATTTATGGCAAAAACACTGGGAATTATTTTTATTGACAGAAGAAAAAGAAGTGATGTGCACAGAGTAAATGAAGAAATATCCAGCCAGGTAAATGAACACCAGGGAGTGATTTTGTTTCCGGAGGGCACCACATCACCCGGCTTTGAAATAATGCGATTCCGGCCGGCATTGTTGCAGCATGCCGCAGAAGAAGAAATTGAAGTGTCGTATTCTGCATTACGATATCAAACCACTGAAAAAGATGTTTCCGCACACCTTTCTGTATGTTGGTGGGGTAACAAACCCATGCTGAAACATCTCTTTAATATGGGGAAAAACAGATCCGTTCAGGCTAAAATCCGGTTTGGACAGGACAGGGTAAAAGACTCTGACCGAAAAAACCTGGCGGAAAAATTGCAAAAAAAAGTAGAAGAAGTGTTCATTCCTGTGATCGACGAACCGGAAGAAGATTTTGAACCTCTGCAATTTTAAAGTGTAACAGGTGTGGAATTTCTCAAAATCACAACTTTTCGGGTAATCATCATCATCTATCTGTTGATGATGGCTATTTCCTATTGGGTTCAATTCACGTTTCCAGCGGATGAAAAACCACATAAATATCAAAAAGAGCTGCTGCTGAATGTTGATGATCGTGAGATTAAGCTGGAGTACCTGCAGATAACCGGAGAGGCTTCGAACCGGCCTCTGGTTATGCTGCCCGATTATCTCGATAACCCGGAAATTTTACTGCCGCTTGCGGAATCTCTGTCTGACAGTTTTGATGTGTACATCCCACTCTATCCTGAAAAAGACGTGGATGGCAGTTCGGTCTCACATTCACTTGATTTTCGTGCCAGGGTTATAGATGAATTTTCCGGTTCGGTTACTCAGTCAGCAGTAGATTTACTTGGCTATGGTTATGGCGGGCTTGTTGCTTTTACTCTATTCGATGAAACCGCGCCTGATTCGGAGCAGTACAGAAGCTTGATTCTTCTCTCTTCATTTGGCCCGGTTGAGCTGCATTTTTTGGGAAATCATACCATTAACCGTTCACTTTATACATTGCTCTATCCCGCCGTTACTTTAGTGAAGTATTTTACACCACATATGGGATGGTTCGATCGGCAGCCCTTCCAATATTCATTCATCAAAACTTTGCGGGCAATGGATCAGCGGGATATCAGGGACCACATTCGGCAGGTTGGTCAGCCGGTTTTGATTTTACATCCGATCAATGATAATTATGTGTCATTGTCTGTTTCTGAGGAAAATCACAGACTGCTTCCGCAAAGTTACCTGATAACACACGAAGGAGGGCATGATCTGATCAAAAAAAGCCCCGAGTTATGGAGCACTCAAATCGAATTTTTTATCGGACAGATTGAAAGGGGAGAGGCCGAAACACGGGCAGCAGCCGACAGGGTAAGAATTGAAATGTCTGAGGCACCATTTGATGCCGGAGATATGGACACCATAAGCGGGTGGACTCTCTTTATAATTATTTTACTGCTTGCAATATTTACGATGATCAGTGAAGACCTGGCATGCATAGCAGGCGGCTTGATTGTGGCTACCGGTGTGCTCGATTTCTGGTTTGCCGTATTGGGCTGTTTTGCAGGTATTTTAACGGCGGATGTTATGATCTATCTGATGGGCAGATGGATCGGCAGCCCGGTTTTGGGTTGGATTCCTTTCCGGTGGTTCATCAAAAGCAAAGATGTAAAGCGTGCAGAAAGACTTTTTAGTATGAGGGGCGCTGAAATTATTTTCATCACAAGGTTTTTACCAGGCACCCGTTTTCCAACTTACCTGGTGGCAGGAATGTTAAAGACGAAGTTTCTCTATTTCCTTGGATATTTTGTGCTGGCAATCGCACTCTGGACACCCATGCTTGTCGGGATTTCGGCCCTGATCGGGAAACCTATGATGCAATACCTGCAAGTATACCAGGAATATACCCTGCTAATTCTGCCGGTCATTTTTCTTGTGATATATTTGGTTATTAAATTTATCACACCTTTAACCACAGTAACCGGGCGCAGAAAACTCCTCGTAAAATGGGGGAGATTTAAGGAGAGATATTTATCGCGATAATTATCTTTTTTCCGAGAAAAACTTTTTGAGCAAAAATTCAGCATCATGCTCCATGATGCCATGGATAATTTCAGTCTGATGGTTGAACATTTTATTCGAAGCTATATTTAATGCGCTGCCGCAAGACCCGGCTTTTTCATCCATTGCACCAAATACAACGCGCTCAATTTTTGACCAGACAATTGCGCCCGCACACATTGGGCAGGGTTCGAGGGTTACATACAATGTGCAATCGTGCAGATATTTGTTTTCAAGTGTGGCACAGGCCGATGATATTGCAATCATTTCGGCATGTGCTGTAGGATCTTTCAGCATTTCCACCTGGTTGTACCCTCTGCCAATGATACGCCCTTTGTGAACCACAACAGCTCCAACAGGCACTTCGCCACTGTCATAAGCGGTTTCGGCCAGATTAAATGCCTGCCTCATAAAATGAAAATGCAGGTTTAGTTCACCTTTTTGATTTCCATTAAACATTTTTCAAATCTTTGTTTGATTTTTTGGATTTACCCGTCTGACCGCTTAGAGCGGTCTGACGGGTATTCAATCATCGAATAAAAATGCGATAAAGGCTGTAATAATCGTTATAATATAGTGTTGCACAAAGTTTATAAGTTGACTTATTATCAAACTCTAAAATCAGCAGAAATCGCATTCTAAGATACATCAATTAATACCTTTTTGATATAAAACCTTAATTCTCGGAATTATTTGTTGCCGAATTTAAATTTGTTTTACAAGAAATTGGAATATTCTGCTAATGACTTTTGTTGCAATAATATAATCGGATGTAAAAGGTAATAATTCATAAAAGTGATGTATATTTCTAATTAGTAAACGATTACGAAACATATTTTAAACAGTACCCTTTAAAAACCAAACCATAACCTTAGAGAATAATTATGTTTAAACGAACAACAATCACACTAACATTATGTGTGGCTTTATTGGTTGGTGCTGCAGCTTGCGGGCCATCATTAGTTATCCAGAATGTTGACTACTCCCAACCGGTTGAGAGTGTTCTTACCCCGGATAGCGACGAAATGGTTCACGACCAGCGTTATGCAATCAAGTTTTCCATTTCACCAATTCTCGAAGAAGAAGGTGTATCATCGGTTGATGAAATACGCCTGATCAGAAACCGCGAAGGCTATTACTTTGTAACTGCCGCCGGTTTTATGAACGTCTATGTTCTAAAAGCGGAAGAGAGTGAGTTAGAGCTTTCAAAGAAAATTGAAATTTCAGGTGACGGATTGGGTCAGCCGGCTTTTAATCAGCGCGATACTTACATCGAACTGATTGACATGGAAACCGGAGCAACCTATAATCTTGATCATAACTAAGAGAGGAATAACCATGAGATTACTTCATAAAACAACACTTTCGTTACTGACTGTTTTCTTCTTGTTTGCAAGCACCACAGCTTTTGCACAACAGTCAGATTTTCAGATAAAGCAGGACTTCAGAGCGGAACTTTCAGAGTTAACGGAACGAATAATTACTGCCGTATCGTCGGATGAATTAAGAGAACTTGAAGCTGAAATTGATCAGCTTGAAGCAAGATATGCGGAACACTCTGAAATGATTTCAGGTGCTCTTTATCCTGAAACTTTTGATGGAAAGATGGGGATTCTTAGTGATACCTATGCATCCACACTGGAGGATGTAGAGTTGATTGAGCAATTAAATGAACGAATTGATGAACTTGCCGCTGAAATGGAAGTGTTCCGTGAGAGGCTCAGCGAGATGAATCTCGAAATGAGCTCTTTGGAAGATCAACTTGAACGTGCTGAGGCAAGCGAAGCTCGTCAAGCAGCTCTCATCAGGCAATATCGCCAGAATATAGAACAGCGTGACAATTTTGTTTCTGAATTTCTTGAGGAACTACTGTCAAAGTACCGCACAATGGATCGCGATACTGAACAGGAAATTACCGAGGCAACAGAGAGGCTGGATGATAACCCGCTTGAAATCATTCAAACCATAATTATCGAGTACATTGAAATGACTGATCACTCCACGGCACTCGAGACTCCGGATTATGTTGCCATGAGAGCCCAGCACGGTTACTTTGATGAGGTTTGGGATAAAATTGGTGAACAGCTTGTTAATACTTTTGCTCCGGACAATCCGGTAACTGCCAGAGAGGAGGTCGAAGATTTGATCGGAGCATGGCTGGCATCGATTGATAATAAACTTTGGGACGCCCTGAGTACCTCGTTCAATCAAAACGGAATTGAGCTTGATCCGTTTACATCACCGGATGATTTCTACGCTGCACTGAATGCATTTGTTGATGCCGCCTATGAAATCAGCCTGGAGCGCAATGATGAGGAAGATCATCAGATATTCAGAAACTTTAGTGATTTCTGGAACAATACCGTAAAAGCTTCCTGGGGAGATCTTCTGATTGAAGGTAATGTTCTCTCTCAATCGCAAATTGCATCTATCGATCTGAAAATGAATGACTGGAGTGAAGCATCTGCTCCAACTTCAAACCTGATGTTTATTTTGCTTTTGATCAGTATTGCAGTGATCATCGGTTTAATCATACTGATCGTAATGATGAGAAGTAAACCGTAGTATAATACTTAAAAAAAAACAGAAAAGCCGGGCCTGGTGATGGTTCCGGCTTTTTTTATTATCATAAATACCGTCATGCCGGACTCCGATCCAGTATTAACTGCTTTTATCAAAGAGTAGAGATCCTGCATCATGCCCGCCTGCTCCCGAACGCTTTCGGGATTCAGAAGGCATGTGCAGGTTTACGCATTTTTTGTCATCCCCTGTCTTTTCCCAAATTCTTATCTTCGAACCACGATAATTTCAGGGAAGAGAAACCGATCTTCTAAGCAGCCATTCTCCGGCAAGCAGCAACAGGACAATAAAGAACCAGAATCCGCTGCGGTGCAGATAAACAAATTCTTCCCTGATTTCTTCATCCGGCTGATCATGAATTTGGCTGGCAATCAACTCGTTAGCAGTTGAGAAATTATAATCCGAGAGGAAAATTCCATCAGTTATGTCGGCGATATTTTGCAGCATAGAATCATCACGCCGGGTATCCAAAAATTCTATTGTTGACTGGCTGATATTGACCCGAGCCTCAGCCGTGCCAATTGTCCGGTCAGATTTTGTGGCTGTTGCATTCAGGCGATAAATTCCCTGCGGATAATTACCAAGCTCAGCGGTATATATTTCATTTTGGTGATGATTCATCCGAAAAACATTCAGTGGCTCATCATCATCCCCCGAAAAAATTTCCAGCTCGATGAATGCCTCCGGTTCCGGATCGCCGCGTTCGTTGTATAACCGGGCTCGCACCTCAACCGGTTCATTCTCGGTAAAAGAAGGTTTTACCGGTTCAATCACAAGCGTTCTGCGGTCGGGCGGGGTGGATGACCAAGAGATAAGATTGGTAAAAAGCTGTTCAAAGAAATTTCGTGCTTCCGTTTGGCGGCTTTGCTGAAGCCGGTACCATCCAAAAGCATTTACTGACGCTCTTCGAATGTTAGCTGCATCTTCAACGATTAGAAGCGGAATGTCGGTTTCAGTTCGCTGAAAAATACCGTTTAAAAGCGGCTGTGCAACCGGAGAAAGTTGATAGCTGCCCCTGTACGTTTTTAAAGCAGGCAGTTGCTGCTCGTTTACAGGGTCTACTTCCAACACAGTGTGAGATACCCCACCTGCCAGATTTTCGAAATGAACATCGATAGCTGATTGTGCACCTTCAAGATAGTAGCTTATAACATCTAAAAAATCGCGATCTGATTTTGTATCAAATGAACCAGGAGTTGCAACATAGAGAATCGGTTTTTGTTGCTCTGTAATCCAATTAAAAAGATCGGATCCTGCTTCAGGTAATCCATGCAGAACGATTAAATCCATCTCCTCATCCATTTGCCGGGGATCTTCACCTACAAAACGGTTACCCCGCATGTAGGTTGATGCAAACAGTTCGTTCTGCTGGTCGGTCGCGATCAATCGCCGAATAGTACTTACATCCGGATGGACTTCGAATGCCAATGAAAGAATATTCGTCTTGTCATCCAGCACTTCAACGGTAAACCTTGCGCGGTTGTTTTGATCGGTGAATTCTTCTGGTTTTGGCGGAACATTGATTTCAAAATCGTAAAAACCGGGTTCCTCAAACTCTTTGAAAAACTCAACGATCTGACTGCTTGTGGGTGCAGAAAATTCAATGGTTTCAGAATCAATTAATTCACCATCGCGCAAAAACTGTACTGTGGCATCTTCACCCTCAAAACCTTCCTGCTGAATTTCAACTCTTATAGCCTGCCTTGTAAAAGTATAAATTTGTTGAACATAGTCTACATCAGCTACGGCAATATCCTGCACCCTTGTTGTGTCTCCCACTGGCACGGTAACAACCAGTATGGAAAGATTTTGTGCGGCGAAAACAGGATTTCTGCCCTGTGTTACAATTCCATCAGAAAAGAGAAAGGAAGCCCGGTAAAGATTTTCATTCTCCCTGAGATGCTCCATCACAGCATTCAGATTGGTTCTTACACCATTCAGAGTAAGCTCCTCAGATTCAACAACACCCTCATCAAACAGAAAATAATCATACTCAATTTCATCATTTTTTTCAGACTCAAACTGATCGATAATGGATTGATAGGTTTCAAGTCCGAAATATTCACCACGATCAACCGACATGCTCTGGCTGTTATCAAGATAAACTGCCACTCTTGGGCCGTCAGTCAAAGATATTTGAAGGGTGAGAAATGGGTTTAAAAGTAGAAGAACTAAAATGCAGAGTGCCACGCCGCGCAGCAGAATGAGCCAGCGTTTCTTTCCGGCGGGAATTGAATCAAGATGCTGATAGCTCCACCAGGCTATGAATAGTGAAAGTGCAAGAATCAGAAAAATGACGATGATCGGCAATACCGGACTCAATCCCTGTACAAATGCACTGATCATAAAATCCCGGTTTTAAAGATTTTTCAGCAATTTATTGATGATATCTACAGTCGTTAATCCTTCTGCTTCTGCGGCGTAATTTGTAACAATACGGTGGCGCAATACTGGAACGGCAAGCGCCTTAATATCGTCCATCTCTACATTATATCTGCCCTGGGAAAGCGCTCTTGTTTTGGCGCCAAGCACAAGATATTGAGAGGCGCGCGGGCCTGCACCCCAGCTCAGATATTTGTTCACAAAATCGGGTGCCTGTGTGGTATTAGGGCGTGTCTGTGTTGTTAAAGTTACGGCTTTGTGCAGAACATGGTCGGGCAGTGGCACTTCTCTGATGATATTTTGTAATTCGATAATCTGTTCTTTGTCAAGGATTGAATTTATCTCAACCTTTCTGGGAGAAGTAGTTTGATGAACAATCTGTTTTTCTTCTTCCATAGCCGGATAATCCAGCCAGATATTAAACATAAACCGGTCGAGCTGCGCCTCGGGAAGGGGATAGGTGCCTTCCTGTTCAATAGGATTTTGGGTAGCCAGCACAAAAAATGGTTTATCCAGTCTAAAGGTCTGGCCAGATGCCGTGATATTATATTCCTGCATGCCTTCGAGCAGGGCTGCCTGTGTTTTGGGGGGCGTCCGGTTAATCTCATCGGCCAGGACGATATTTGCGAATATAGGCCCTTTAATAAACCTGAAGTTTTTTCTTCCTGTCTCTTTTTCGTCCTCAATTACTTCCGTTCCGGTAATGTCGCCAGGCATTAAGTCCGGGGTAAACTGGATACGGCTGAAAGAGAGATTCAGTGTTTGTGCCAGTGTCTGAATCAGCAGGGTTTTGGCAAGGCCGGGAACACCAATCAGCACACAGTGTCCCCTGGAAAAAAGGGAAATCAGAAGCTGATCAATAACTTCTTTCTGGCCTACAACATTTTTGGCAATTTCGTCTTTTATTTTCTGAAAGGATTCGCTAAAAAATTTTGCAGCTTCTTCGGGAGTCTCAGGAACAGAATATTTCATGGGTAAATCTTAAAGCGATACTGGTTCTTCCACTTCCATATCTAAAGGCAGATCCATTTCATCTTCAACGTCATCAGGGATGGGAATTTTAAATTCTACGTAAACTTCCTCCCGGAGATCATCTATCCATTTGCCCATGCGCTCGTTTCTTTTCTGCTGCAGGGCAAATTGCCTGATCTGTTCGTAATCATCTTTTAGGTTAGCAGTGTGTTCTGGAACATGGCGATCGAGCCGTACAATTCTGTAGGCACGGTTTACATTCGACGTTCTCGGGTTGTAGGATCGTGGTTCGGAGATCTGTCCTTCTTCATCAAGCAACAATGCAATTCTGTAAAGTGCAGGTTCAAGATTATCAAGCTGGTGCATTCTCTGTCCGGTTTGAGGATTCAGAATTCTGCCGCCGAAAGCCCGGGAATCTTCATCTTCAGAATATTCACGCGCAAGATCTGAAAAACTGGCTCCATGATTTAATACACTATCTCTCAAAGCATTCAGCTTGTTAATAGCAAAATCTTCATCAACCTGATCTTCATCTACTCTGATCAGGATATGGTTGGTTTCAATATTATCACCAGATCGTTCATTGAGTCGAATTACGTGAAATCCGAATTGTGTTTCCACTACTTCAGAAATACCACCCGGTTCAAGTGCAGAAGCAGCGGCCGAATAAGGAGCAACCAAATCATCAAGCGGCATCATGGGAAGCAGTCCGCCGCGCTGCGCCGATCCGTCTTCACTGTAAAGCCTGGCCATCACTTCAAAATCTTTGTCGTAGTTTACAACTGAATCCCGAAGAGCCTGTGCTTTTTCATAAGCTTCAATGCGCGCGTCTTCAAGGGGAGGTGGTATGATTACAATTTGTGAAAGTGATATTTGCTCAGGTATAATCGGAACCTGGTCTTCAGGAATGGAATTAAAAAACTCTTCAACTTCAGGTCTTGTAATTGTGATGCCTCTGAGCTTTTGCTCCTGCAACTGCTGGATAACTAACTGCTCACGAAACTGCTCACGGAATTCTGCCCGGATTTCAATCAGGCTTTGCCCGAATGCATCTTCAAGGGCACGTTCGCTGCCGGCCTGGCGGATTAACTGGTCAATTCGGGCATCCATCTGCCGATTTACCATATCGTCGCTCACAACCACAGAATCCATTTCAGCTTTTTCCAGCATCACATAATTGTCAACCATGCTTTGCAGTGCGCTGTACCATAGATCTTCAGAAAAGCTCACATTTTGATTTTCAATTTCGGCCTGTCTCATAAAATTTCGCACTTCATGGTCTACATCCGATTTCAGGATAATACGATCGTTTACAATCGCCACAATTCGGTCAGATGTCTGTTGCGATCTTTGAGCAAACAGAGATGAAGAAAAAATGAGGATGATAAAGACGGTTAATAGTGTCTGTGTATAAAAATTCATTAACTTTGTATGATTATGGATTTTACTGTGTCAGCAGTTGTTCGATTTCACTAACGTTTAATAATTCAATTTCATTATTCGCGTCAGCCTGAAGATAAAGATTTCGAAGGTAAGCATTTGTAATTCTTCGGGCTTTTTCCAGTTTCAGCCATTCCTGGATCTGGGGAATCAGCCAGTCAAGATCGGGATATTCGCCTTCGGTTTTCTCTTCCATTTTCTGCAGCAAGTGATATTGCCCCCCAAAAAAGTGGATGGGTGACCTTTCAGAGAGGCCAAGTATCTGCAAATTCCGGTGCAGTGCGGGTTTATCTGCCAGTGCCATTGAAATCGGCCAGAATTGTGTGGAATGGCGCAGTTGATATTCCGGGTCCACACTATATTGTTCTACCACATCTTCCCAGTCAACACCGTTCGCGAGGTCACGATTGGCACTTTCTGCTTCTGCCCGGGTGCGGGTTGTTAAATGGCGGAATCTCACAAACCGTTCGCCAAGCCTGAGCTGCTCACGGTAATTTTGGTAATAATTCTGTGCCTCTTCGGTGGTTACTTCAAGCTGGCCTCTGTGTTCGTTCAGAATAAATTCACGCAGCATCTGTTCGAGTAATTCATCATGATAACGGTTCAGTTTTTCCTGAAAATCCGGTGTATTCTGGATGCCGATGCGCCGTGCATGATTAGTCATAACGCGCCGCTGCGCCCACTGCCCCGCATAGGTGTACACTGCATTAAGAGTATCCTGCTGCAACAGGAACGTTGGTATTTGATCCACTGCCTGCTGCATGGATAAATTTTCTCCAGAGACGGATGCAATTATATCATCACCAGGCGAGGTTCTCTGCTCCAAACACCCGGCAAGCAACAGCACAAAAATCAATGCGATCAGGGAATAAAATCGTATCATAAATTACTGAATATTTTCGGGATAAAGATCAACCTGCCAGGTTTCGTGCAAACGTTTCAGGAATTGTTCTTCGCGGATCGGCTGAAAGTCGCTTGCAACCCTGAAAAATGCCTCATCAAATGTCATTGGCCGGGAAGGTTCAATCTTTACAAGATAATAAAATGTATGGAGTGATCCTCTCTCGATAATATCCGTGCTTTCTCCGGGCGAAAGTACACTGATATGTGGATAATGACTGGAATGCTTGCTTCGGGTTGAATCGTGTAAAACCGAAAGGTCATTGAAAAGTATGTGAAGATCGGAAGGGTGGATGCCGTCTCGCACATTATTGAGAGCATCTTCCGTCAAATCCTGCTGAAGTGATGATACCCGGTAAAACTCATATTGATCATCATAAATGTATCGGTCTCGGTGCTCGTCAAAAAATGCTTTTAATTCGTCACGGTCTGCCGTTTCATGATTCCAGATGTACTCTTCGTTCACCCGGAACACCACCAGTCCATCTAAAAATTTGGTCATCTCCTGGCTGAAATCCGGAAAATTACTTTTTGTGATGTGAATCAGCTCAGACCTGATGATCTCTTTTTTAAATTCGTCAAACATTTCTGATGTGATGTCGGCGGAATCCTGCACTAACTCATTTGCTTCCAGATAATTGAGAAAATCACTTAAAGTGTACGAAGTTTCAAGAAATTCAATGAGTTTCAATTCTTCCTTGTCGGTTAATGAAAGATTTAAATCCGGAAAATCATTCAGGAGTTCTTCAATTTTCTCTTTCTCAACAACTAAACCACCGGTTCGTCCCACCGTTTCATAAACCTGTTCACGGCCGGTATCCAGTCTTTGCAACTGCTGCAGCCGGTTCGTTATCGACTCTTCATAAGATTTATCATCAATATAAGTTCGAACCGAATCAACCCGGATGATATGATAGCCATAGCTCATCTCAATGGGTTCAGAATAGGGAGCTTCGGGATCGGTTTCCATTACCTCATCAACAAACTCTTCGGGAAATTGCATGGCATAACCCACCCAGCCGATTTGGCCGTTCCGATTCATCGTTGCACCGTCCTGGGTATAGTTCTGCACAGCTTCCTGCCAGGAGAGGCCCTGTTCCAGCTCCCGGTATGCCTCTTCAATTTGTTCTAAGCCTTCGTTATTTTCACCACGCTGTGTAAATATGTGGCTAATTCTTCGATCGGGCGTTCGTTCTCTTTTTTCCTGCAAAAATATTACATGATACCCAAATTGTGTTCGAACAGGTTCCGAAATTTCACCGGGTTCAAGTGTATAAATTGCATCTTCGAATTCCAAAACGGTTCGCCCGGCCGTAATCCAGGGAAGCTGGCCGCCCATAGAATTTCCGTTTCGCTTTGATGAAAATTCAGCATCAACCTGCTCAGGGTCATGTCCGTCAGTCAATAGTTCTCTGGCTTCAAGCATCCGGTTATATACGCTGTCTTCGAAAGCATCAGAAGAGCCATCGGGTACTTCCGAGAGTATGTGAAAAGCCCTCAATTCAACCTGGTCGCGCTCTCTGAATTGCCGTATTTGTTCTTGTTTGATGTTATTCTCGAGCCAGTAGATATACGAAGCTTCTATGCCAAATTGTTCGAATTCTTCAAGTATTTCGGGATGCTGATGGTATCTCAGTTTTCGGCCTTTTCTTAGTTTTAGTTTGTAATCAACAAATGAAGGCAAAAAGTCAACAAGCTCTTCGGCCGTAAGTTCTTCACTATCCTGGTTTTGATTAAAACTGGCGATAAGCTGTCCCAGTGTGATGGGTTCACCGTCAATTTCCGCAATTGTTGCAGAGGTATCAAATTCTGTTGATTGTGATTCCTGCGCAAAACCGTTTGCTGAAATGAGGATGAAACCAAGCAGTAATAAACCTGTTTTCATTGAGATTAGTTGATTGTTTTTTGATTTAATGATGATTGAACGAATTTAATGATGCAGTCTTATTAACAGATGTAAATTTTGCAATCTTTAAAATAACATACCGGCTATGGTTGCTGTCATCAGGTTGGCAAGCGATCCTGCCAGTACGGCGAGCAGGCCAAAGCTGGCAAGCTCGGATTTTCTCCCCGGGGCGAGACCTCCGAT
>SLPZ01000037.1 GCA_007131725.1 Balneolaceae bacterium | reverse complement strand
ACAGCCTGTATCTTGCAATCAAGATTGGGCCTTTCTAAGGAGTGCATGAGTTTTGATGTATCACTGGGTTGTTCTGGCTGGGTGTATGGTCTTTCAATCATTTCATCAATTATTTCATCCAGTAAATTTGAAAAAGCGTTGTTGCTTGTAGGGGATACATCTTCATTCTCTAAATCAAAAAAAGACAAAAGTACATATCCTCTTTTTGGGGATTCAGGATCGGCCACAGCCCTGATATATAATGAAGGTGCCAATGGAATTTTAACTCACATGGGTACAAACGGGAAAAATCATAAAGCCATTATGGTAGAGGATGGGGGAAGCCGAAATCCTGTTACTTCTGAATCATTGAAAGAAAGAGAATATGAACAAGGTATTATTCGTAATCGCTTGCAAACACATATGGATGGGATGTCCGTTTTTTCTTTTGGGATTAGTACAGCCCCGAAAAGTGTAAATGCATTGTTAAAAAATTTTGAGATTGACAAAGAAACAATAGACTATTTTATCTTTCATCAGGCAAATTTGAAGATGAATAAAGTCATTCAAAAAAAATTGAAAATTCCTGATAAAAAAGTACCCTTTGTATTGAAAGATTATGGTAATACGTCATCAGGTTCCATACCTCTGGCAATGGTTGCACAATTGCATGATGAGATTAATAATAGTAAGCAGAAAACTTTGAATGTAATTACATGTGGTTTCGGTGTGGGGCTTTCCTGGGGCAGTGCATACTTCAGTCTGCGAAATGCCATATGTTGTGATTTAATTGAGATTTAGATTGACTGTCGTACTAAATATCTTATATATTTTGAATCAGGTTTAGTAAATGAAAAATTTATTAATTATTGGAGCAAGAGGTTTTGGCAGAGAAGTGTATCAATTAGCAAAACGTTGCAGTCAAAACCAGAAAAATTTTGTGATCAAAGGATTTCTTGATGACAAATATGATGCTCTTAATCAGTTTGATGAATATCCGCCAATCATCGATTCTGTTGAAAATTATATACCTCAAAAAGATGATGTATTTATTTGTGCTCTTGGAAATGTGCATGAAAAAATCAAATATTCAGAACTTATCCTGAATAAAGGAGGGCAGTTTATAACATTGGTTTGTCCTAAGGCATTGGTCCCAAAAGCAGTAAAATTGGGTGTGGGTTGTATTGTTGGTTATAATGCAATCCTGTCTCCGGAAGTTAAGGTAGGTGATTTTGTAACAATAATGACCCAATCAGTCATAGGCCATGATTGTACAATTGGAAATTGGTGCCACCTGGGTCCTTTTGTGTTTTTAGGCGGTCATGTTCAGGTCGATAAAAAAGTTCAAATAAATGTGCGAGCTACTGTTATTCCAGGAATCAAAATTGGAGAAAATTCAACCGTTGGGGCAGCGAGTGTTGTGATTAGAGATGTGAAACCAGGCACAGCCGTTTTTGGTAATCCGGCAAAGAAAATTCAATAAGATTAAATATTAATAAAACAACAAATTCTCATGGAATTAGAAACATTTACAAAACACTTTGTCAGCATCTTTGAAGTAACCCCTGAAAGTAAATTTTCTAAAAATACTGATTTCAAAGCCCTGGATGAATGGGATTCATTAATGGCATTGGAAGCAATTATTTTGATTGACGAGGAGTATGAAGTTGAACTTGATGGAGATGATATATTGAATGCAAGAACGATTGAAGATCTGTTCAAAATTGTGAAAAACCGTACTAATGACTAATAACCCATTTTCTTTACATAATAAAACGATTTTTATAACAGGTGCATCATCAGGTATTGGAAGGGCTACAGCCGTTGAATGCTCAAAAATGGGCGCCACAGTGGTTGTTACGGGCAGAAATAAAGAGCGTTTATATGATACCTATTCGCAACTGGAAGGTGACGGGCATCTTCAATTCAGGACTGACCTGACAAACCCTGACGAAATGCAGCAGCTGCTGGAATTTCTGCCGGAATTAGACGGGTTTGTGGTTAATGCCGGGATTGTGAAACTATCTCCTGTGAAGTCTATAAAACCCGATGATCTTGACCGAATTTTTCAGCTGAATTCCAAGATTCCGATTATGATGACGAGGAATCTTTTGAAAATGAAAAAGTTGAAAAGGCCATCTTCCATCGTTTATACATCTTCCACGGCCGGAAATTATAACTTTTCGCCGGCGAACGGAATGTATTCATCATCCAAAGCCGCCCTTAACGGTTTTATGAAAAGTGCCGCTGTTGATCTGGCATCGAAAGGCATCAGGTGCAACAGTGTAAATCCGGCGATGATAGAAACGCCCATGATGAAGTTACGCTATATATCAGAAAAACAGTTAGAAGAGAATTTGAAAAATTATCCGCTGGGACGTTACGGCACCCCGGAAGAAGTTGCCTATGCCATTATATATTTACTTTCAGACGCCTCAGCCTGGGTTACAGGTACTTCAATATTGATTGACGGTGGATTAACTTTAAATTAAATAATAGCCATGCCTTTACTAAAATATAAAAATGCAGGCATATCGGGGATTGCTGCCGCAGTACCCGGCAACGTTATAAATAATTATGAGTACACCGGGCACTTTCCCAAAGATGAAGTAAAAAAGGTGGTGGATAAGATCGGGGTATTTGAACGACGATTTGCTGATGAACATACCTGCTCATCGGATTTATGCCTGGCTGCCGCACAGCAATTGATTGAAGAAATGGACATCGATAAATCTGAAATTGATGTACTGCTCTTTGTATCTCAAACCCCAGACTATAGAATGCCGGCCACATCGATAATACTCCAGGAGAGGCTCGGTTTAAAACAGGGAACCATTGCATTTGATATCACCCTTGGATGTTCTGCATTCGTGTTTGCTTTACAAGTAGCCTACTCCATGATTTCTAACACTGGTATCAATAAAGTGTTAATACTGAATGGGGAAACAAGATCGAAGGTTTATTCATCAAAAGACCGGAAAACTGCTTTTCTTTTTGGTGATGCAGGAGTTGCTGCAATTATCGATAAGGATGATTCCTTTGGAGAAAGTTTTTTTTCTTTGAATTCGGACGGATCTAAATCAGGAATGATAAAAATTGATGCAGGCGGGTACAGGCAGCCAAGTTCAGTGGATAGCCTGAAAGAAAAAGTAGTGGACGATGATGGAAATATCCGGAATGATGAACAGGGACATATCGACGGATTAAATGTATTTAACTTTGCAGCAAAAGAAGTACCGAAAGATCTAAAAAAACTTTTAGGTTATGCTGAAAAAGAAAAAGAATCAATTGACTATTATATTTTTCATCAGGCAAATAAAATTATCAATGATTTTTTAGTTAAAAAATTAAAACTTGATCACGAAAAGGTTCCCTCAAGTCTTGACACATTTGGAAATACCTCATCCGTTTCAGTACCTCTTACAATCGTTTCAAGGTTAAAAAATAAAACAAGTGAGAAAAGGACACTTTGTTTGAGCGCATTTGGTAACGGGCTGTCATGGGGAAGCGCAATAATAAATCTGCCTGACTGCCACATTGCAGATATCATTGAAATGTAACAGTATATTCATGACAGAGTTGAACAAAAAATGAGTCTCAGAGAACCAGGAGATACTATTAAGGGCCAAATATCTTTCAGCAGGGAAGATGTGTTGGCATTTGCAAAGATTACAGGGGATGATTATCCCTTGCATGTAGATGAGGAGTTAACAACGGAATCTGAATTCGGAAAACCAATCGTTCAAGGAAATTTAGCTGCTTCTTCGTTCACAAAAATTGCTGGTACAAAATTTCCGGGAGAAACAATTCTGATTCAGAAAGAGATAACATTTTTAAGGCCGGTTTTTGTTGATGAAACCTATACCCTCTCTATAAAACTAAAATCGATTAATAATCAATTGAATATTGGCGAATTCAGAAATGTTATAAAAAACAAAGAGGGAAAAACATGTATAGTATTCAAAAGCCAATTAAAAAATACGGAAGTATTTCGTAAGAGTTCAGAATAGTGTTTGGGTGTATAGCGGCCTTATAAAATTTGTTGTGAGTGAGGCTAAATTTTTAAGAGAATTGATTTCCAATATGAAACTACCGCTTCAAAAACGTCTAATCTTTTTGAGTCAGAAGGTTTAGAAAATTATCCTGCACAGTTGAAAATTGATGTGATTTTTGAGGTTTTGAATGATTAATACTCACTTGAAATATAAGTACTACTCAGAATAAACACCTGCCGAATATCCTCAGCTTTCCTGATTTGTTAATTTGCATAGGGGAATCCCCTATTACTGAATGCAACTTTTTACCATGATCTTTTAGACAAATCTCGTTTAGTTACAGGAACTGGAATCTTATTCAAGAGATCTAAAAAAGCTTCCAATGTGTCCGTTGCCTTTTAAAAATCGATTACTCAATTAATTCAAGAGTCAGAAACTTTTTTTGATATAGTATCCGAATAAAACATCGCTTGTGTCGGAAATTGGCATTTCCGGAACTTATTAAACGGACAACCCAATAAAGCTGGAGTATATTCATGTTACAAAAAACGATGCTATATCTGTCAATACTGATTTTTGTTTTTCCTGGTTTATCCTATTTACACGCCCAGGAAGAAGACGTAGAAGGAAGTGAAGACCATCCGATCATTACGCGTTATGAGGGTTCGCATATCATCGATTATGAGCAGTTTGCTTATGACCGGCAGGAGCTGGTAACGGAATTGGAAGATGGCGAATTTATACGAAGTGCATTAGAAGGGATGGTGACCCGAATCCATTATGCAGCCCCAGAAGGGCGTTCGGAATATGAAGTGCATCAAAACTATAAACTGGCCCTTCAGGATGCCGGTTTTCACATTCTTTATGAATGTATGAATGATGATGCTCAATGCTTTGAAATCGTACAATCCGATGCACCGCTTGGTTATGATAATGTGTATAGGCGAGGGAGTCACCGCCACTACTCGCTGGCCAGACTTGAAAACCCTGATGGTGATATTTATGCGGCTGTCCATACTGCCCGCAGGCACGGTGAAAACAGGAACTTGCTGATTATCCTGGAGGAACGGCCATTAGAGGCTGATAAGGTTCAGGTAGACGTTGAGGCAAGGGTGTCAGTTGATGAGGTTGTTAAGGTGGATACAGAAACAGAAGACGCAGAAGGAAGCGAAGACCACCCGATGATTACGCGTTATGAGGGATCGCATATCATTGATCATGAGCAGTTTTCTCATGACCGTCAGGAGCTGGTAACGGGATTGGAAGATCGCGAATTTATAAGAACCGCATTTGAAGGTGCGGTGAGCCGAATTCATTATGAAGCCCCAGAAGGGCGTTCGGAATATGAGGTGCATCAAAACTATAAACTGGCCCTTCAGGATGCCGGTTTTGACATCATTTATGAATGTATGCATGATGATGCTCAATGTTTTGAAATCATTCAATCTGATGCACCGCTCGGCTATGACAATGTGTATAGAAGAGGCAACCATCGCCACTACTCGCTTGCCAGGCTTACAAATCCGGCGGGTGATATCTATGTGGCTGTCCATACAGCCCGCAGGCATGGTGAAAACCGTTCAATGCTTATCATTTTAGAAGAACAACCTATGGAAACCGGCATGGTTGATGTGTCGGTCGATGCAGCTACCATGGCATCAGATTTAGATGATGCAGGCCGCGTGATGATTTACGGAATTCATTTTGATACGGGCCAGGCAGACATCAAGCCGGAGTCTGAATCAACGCTTGCTGAGATCGCAGATCTGCTGAATAATAACCCTGACCTCAACCTCGGCGTTGTTGGCCATACCGATGCGGTGGGTGGTTTGGATTTTAATATGGACCTGTCAGAACGGCGGGCTGAGGCTGTTGTGGAGCAACTGGTTTCTGAATATGGAATTTCAGATGACAGGCTTTCTCCTCACGGAGTCGCTTTTCTGGCACCCGAAGCCACCAATGAAACAGAAGAGGGGCGCGCCCTGAATCGCCGCGTTGAACTTATTCGATTGATGGATTAAACATTTGATATAAAAAGTAGCTTTTATTTCAAACTAAAATGGATACCAAATTATCCAATAACAGAACTGTATCTGATTGAGGTTTTGTAAAGCTCCTGCAGAATATTTAAAAAATTGCTAAACAGGTTTACTTATACAGTTTTACTTATCATGAAAAAAACTTTAAATCTTTTTGAGTATAAAGTCTCTGTAGGTTACTTTATATAGTTGTGAATGTAATTATTTTCGAAGTTTTTGATTGATGAATCCTTAATGAAAAGAAGCTATTTATTACTTATTGCCCTGTTCCTGTTCTCTTGCTCAGAGGGCGATGATATTACCGTTCTAAAACTTGGCCATGGCCTCGATACATCCCATCCGGTCCATCATGCAATGGTATACATGGCCGAGCGGGTGTATGAATATTCGGAGGGGAATATGCGGATGGATGTGTACCCCAGCCAGCAGTTGGGTACCGAACGCGAACTACTGGAGCTGCTTCAGATCGGAAGTGTTGACGTCACCAAAGTTTCTTCGAGTGTGATTGAAGGCTTCGATCCCATATACAAAGTATTCAGCGTCCCCTTCCTTTTTCTGGATGAAGAGCACCGCTACAGGGTTTGGGATGGTGATATTGGCCGTGAACTTCTCGATGCCGGAAGCCGGATCCGCCTGATGGGCCTCACCTATTACGATGCCGGCACCCGCAGTTTCTACACACAAGACCGGCCCATTCATCACCCGGATGACCTGACGGGAATGAGAATCAGGGTTCAGGAAAGTCCGGCAGCGATACAGATGGTGAACCTGCTCGGCGGCAATGCTACGCCTATTTCCTGGGGTGAGCTTTACACGGCACTGCAGCAGGGAATTGTGGAAGGGGCAGAAAACAATCCGCCAAGCTTTCATTTATCGCGCCACTACGAAGTAACGGGTTATTACAGTTTGAATGAACATACCGCCGTGCCGGATATTCTTTTTATCAGCCTGCTTACCTGGGAACGTCTCACTGAGGATGAGCAGGAAATTGTAAGAAGAGCGGCCGAAGAATCCGGAATTTATCAGCGGCAGTTGTGGCGCGAAGCTACCGAACAGGCACTCACCGCCGTAGAGGAAGCAGGAATTGAAATAAATTATCCCGATAAGGAGCCGTTCATTGAAAGGCTTCAGCCTCTCTGGCAGGAATTTATGGATGAGTCGGATGAACTGAAGAGCTATATCGAAAGAATACAGGAGATGGCCGATGAATAAAACTGCCGGGATTATCGACAAAATTCTTGAATGGGTTATGGTGCTGCTGATGGCAGTTTTGGTTGTGGATGTTACCTGGCAGGTGGCTACCCGCTATTTGCTCGGGGCCGCCAGTTCTTACACCGAGGAAATTGCCCGTTTTTTACTGATCTGGATCGGGTTGCTTGGTTCAGCATATGCCTATCGTAAAAACCTGCACCTGGCTTTCGATTATTTTTCCGATAAAGTGAAGGGTGAGCGCAAAAAATGGCTCGGGATCTTTATTCATTCTATGATTGCAATTTTCACACTGCTGGTTTTGGTTATCGGCGGCAGTTATCTCGTTTATTTAACCTGGGAACTGAACCAGGTGTCGGCAGCAATACAGATAAGACTGGCCTATGTTTACAGTGTGCTTCCGCTGAGCGGAGTTTTAATCATTTTCTACGCCATTGTTTTCATCAAAGGTATTTTGGCGGGCAAAGATGAATCAACAACCCCTGAACCCAAACCAAGCGAGGCTGTTTAATGGAATTGGCAGGAATTCTCGTTCTCATTATTACTTTTGTTCTGCTTTTGATGATTGGGGTGCCCATTGCTTTTTGCATCGGGATTGCCACGCTTTTCACAATGTTTGTCAGTATTCCATTCGATCCGGCCGTAACTACCGTTGCCCAGCGAATGGCCACCGGCCTCGACAGCTTCACACTGCTTGCCATCCCATTTTTTATACTGGCAGGACAGATTATGAACCAGGGCGGTATAGCCCGCAGGCTGATCGATTTTGCAAAATCCATCGTGGGGATGCTGCCCGGAGGACTGGCTTATGTACAGGTGGTGGCAGCCATGCTGTTTGGTTCCATCTCCGGTTCGGCGGTAGCCACGGCGTCGGCCATTGGCGGGTTTATGGGCCCTCAGATGGAAAAAGAAGGCTACGATAAAGATTTCAGCACAGCGCTGAATATCACCTCCTCCACAACCGGCCTCATCATACCGCCCAGCAATATCTTGATTGTTTACTCGCTTGCAAGCGGCGGCGCCTCTATTGCGGCACTTTTTCTGGCAGGATATATTCCCGGAATTTTGGTGGGGTTATCGCTGATGGGGGTTTCGGGGTATTTTGCTTTTAAACGAAAGTATCCCGTAACAGGACGGGTTTCGCTTGGATTTGCATTCCGAAAATTCATAGAGTCTATTCCCAGCCTCTTTCTCATCATTCTTGTGATTGGCGGGATTGTAGCCGGAATATTCACAGCAACCGAAGCATCAGCCATCGCCGTTGTTTATGCTCTGATTCTTGCCTTTGCCTACCGCAGCCTTAATTTTAAACAGCTCAAAGAAGTATTCCTTTCAAGCTGTAATACCACTGCAATTGTTGCTCTTTTGATTGCTACATCTATGGCCATGTCGTGGGTTATGTCGTACGAAAATATCCCGATTTTTGTAACCGAAGGTCTTATTGCCCTCAGCGACAATCCTTTTGTGATTTTGATCATCATTAACATCATTCTTTTGGGAGTGGGTGTTTTTATGGATATGACTCCGGCCGTTCTCATTTTCACCCCAATATTTTTGCCGCTTGTTGTTGAAATGGGCATGGATCCCGTTCACTTCGGGATCGTGATGGTGCTGAATCTGAGTGTGGGGCTCTGCACGCCGCCTGTTGGAAGTGTGCTCTTTGTGGGATGCGGAATTTCAAACATCTCCATCACAAGAGTGATCAAACCGCTGCTGCCACTCTTCTTTGCTATGGTCATATCTCTGCTTCTGGTAACCTATTTTGAAGAACTGAGCCTTTTCCTGCCGCGATTATTCGGCTACTGATTTTAAATGAATTCACCATTTTTTGAATATGACTGACACGTTTTTCAAAGATTTCCCGGAGGCAAACGTATACAGAGAGTCTCACATTCAAGATGGCGGCCTTACCTTTTTTATGATGCGGCAGAATCTTGACCAATTTCTGGTGATTCAGGGTGAACGCAAACTTCTTAAGGATTTGCCTTTTGAAGGAGAAGAAGTTTCTGTTGATGGCGCCAGTTTTTTGAAATGTCCGCTTTCTGCAAATAATGCCCGAGCACTCAGAGAGCGATTTCCATTCACCCGGCCGGTGCTGATTGGCAAGCAAAATTCCTACGGGCTTGGCGACCGCCTTGGGAATGCAGGCGCTGCACATCTGAAAGTGATCCGAAAAACGGATTTCAAGCCGGTGCTTGCCCAGCAATCCATTCGTGAACTTGAACGCACTAACCGGACGGCACAGGAAGTGATGGATGCGGCAAGCTGGGCGGTTTTTCGCGAGGGATATAAAGACGGTTTCGGGGCTGATGGCGATCACCTGAAAACCACAGATGATATTGACCTGATGATGAAATCGGGGTTTGCGATGTTCACCATCGACCCGAGCGATTATGTAGTCAATGAAGCACTCTCAATGAATGATGAAGACCTTCAGCAGCTTTATAAAAAATTGCCGTGGGAAGAGCTTCAGGATCACCCGGCTGATTTTCTGGACAGAAAAGGGCACGATAGCATCAGGCTGAAATCTGGATTTGAGCTCAATCCGTCACACAGATCCATCATGCAGGGGATGGTGAAATACGGCAGGGTCATCACCCACACAAAAAAATTGGCGGATTATATTAGCGATAATTACCCGAACAAACCGTCCGATCTGGAACTTTCGGTGGATGAGACCGATCAGCCTACAACCGTTTTTGAACACTATCTGATTGCATCCGAGCTAAGCAGGTTGGGAGTTGAACTTGTAAGCCTGGCGCCCCGGTTTTGCGGCGATTTTGAGAAAGGAATTGACTTTAAGGGCGATCTGGGACAATTCAAAGAAGAGTACGAAGATCATCTTGCTGTAGCTGAAATGTTTGGCGGATACAAACTCAGCATCCACTCCGGCAGCGATAAATTTTCGGTTTACGAAGTGATAGGTTCGCTGCGAGAAGGCGCTGTTCACGTAAAAACAGCGGGCACCAGCTATCTTGAAGCACTACGAACGGTGGCAGAAGCCGATCCCGGACTGTTTCGTGAAATCCTGGTATTTTCAAAAACACGGTTTGACGACGATAAAAAAACCTACCACATTTCAGCCCGGCCTGAACAAGTACCTGATGGGGATTCTTTGAAAGACGAAGATTTGAAAAAGCTATTGGACGATAACAATGCCCGGCAGGTGCTGCATGTTACATTCGGATCAGTTCTGGGTGGTAACAGTTCCAAATCAAAAAACATGAAAGAAAAATTGATGAAGTGCCTGTCCGTAAACGAAACACTGTACGAACAAAACCTTGTCTCACATTTTGATAAGCATCTTCGTCCGTTTGTACAGAAAAATTGATTATAATGGATAAAACGTACCTAATCTCATGAAAGAGCATCAAAATTTATTTTCATTAAAGAATAAAGTTGCTGTAGTTATTGGCGGAAGCGGTGTGCTCGGCGGCGAAATGGCATTAGCACTGGCCGGAGCCGGAGCTAAAACTGCCATATTTTACAGCGGAAATGTTGAAGGAGCTGAGGAACAAAAAGCTGCCATCGAAAAGGAGGGAGGCACTGCAAAAATTTGTCAGGCTGATGTACGTGATCATTCCTCTCTACAAATGGCTTTTCAAAAAGTGATTGACCGATGGGAGAGAATCGATATTTTGGTAAATGCACCGGGTGTAAATTCCACAACACCTGTGATGGAGATCACCGACGAGGAGTGGGATTTAATCATGGATGTGAACCTGAAAGGAGTATTCCTTGCCAGCAGAATAGCCGCTAAAATAATGATTGAATCAAGAACCGCAGGCAGCATCATTAATATATCTTCGGCTTCATCTGAAATTCCGCTCTCCGAAGTGTTTACCTACAGTATTTCAAAAGCAGGGGTGAATAATATGACAAAATTTCTGGCCAGGGAATGGTCGCCTCATAACATCCGTGTGAATGCAATCCTTCCGGGATTTTTTCCCGCTGAACAGAACCGTGAAATTTTGACGGATGAACGCATCGAAGCCATTTTTAATCACACCCCGATGAAAAGATTCGGAGAGCCATCGGAACTTTCAGGTGCTTTGTTGTGGCTGGCATCCAATGAGGCGTCATCTTTCGTAACCGGGGCCATTGTACCTGTTGATGGTGGGTTTACTGCCATGACCATCTGAAGAATTTGAATTTGAAAATCGAAAAAATGACACGTTCTGAAATACTCAAGTTTATTGAGAAAGAAAAAGCCGTTGCGGTTCTCAGAATTCCTGATGCCGCACTGTTTGAACCGGTAGCCGAAGCACTTTATAACGGTGGAGTGAAAATTCTGGAAATTACCATGACCGTGCCGGATGCCATCGGTTTAATCAAAAAAGCTTCGGAATCTCTTCCCGGTGATATGCTTCTGGGAGTCGGCTCGGTTCTGGATGCGCCAACGGCTCAGCAGGCAATTGAGGCCGGGGCACAGTTTGTGGTCAGCCCGATTGTAAAAAGAGAGGTAATTGAAAAATCGCTGGAAATGGGCAAGCCGGTTATGGCCGGGGCATTCACACCAACTGAAATTCAGTACGCCTGGGAGCTTGGCTCCGATATTGTCAAAGTGTTTCCGGCTAATATTGTGGGAATGGAGTTTTTCAAAGCTGTAAAAGCCCCGATGCCCCATCTCAAACTGATGCCAACCGGTGGCGTTACATTAACCAACGGCAAAGAGTGGCTGGCAGCCGGTGCGTGTGCTGTTGGAGTTGGGAGTGCGCTGGTGAGCAGCAACGACTTAAAAAACAGAGATTTCAAAAAAATTGAAAATAACGCAAAAATTTTGGTTGAAAATTTAGGAAAATGAAAAAAATTGTCACATTCGGAGAAATTATGCTCCGTCTCTCCACACCGGGTTTTAAGAGGTTTGTTCAGTCTGATCAATTTGATGTTAGTTATGGCGGCGGTGAAGCTAACGTTGCTGTGGCTTTGGCCGGATACGGCCTGGAAAGCTATTTTGTAACCCACTTGCCCGAACACGAAATTGGTGAAGCGGCATTGCAGTCGGTGCGCCGTTATGGTGTTCGTACCGATCATATCCTCAGGGGCGGAGAAAGGCTCGGAGTCTATTTCCTGGAAACCGGAGCAAGCCAGCGGGCATCGAAAGTGATTTACGACCGTTCGCGGTCTGCCGTTTGTGAACTGGATGCATCACTGGTGGACTGGGATGCCGTGTTTGAAGGCAAAGATTGGTTTCACTGGACGGGAATCACACCGGCACTGGGACAAAAGCCTGCACAGGCGGTAAAAGATGCGTGTGTGGCAGCGAAAAAAGCCGGTGCAACCGTTAGCTGCGATCTGAATTTTCGGGCTAAACTCTGGACAGAAAAAGAAGCCCAGGCTGTGATGAATCCGCTGATGGAGTATGTGGATGTATGCATCGCCAACGAAGAAGATGCCCAGCGAAGCCTCGGGTTTGAAGCAGGGTCAACGGATATTGAAGCGGCTGAGCTGGATGAAGAGGGCTATGTAACCCTCGCCAGGGCTTTAAAAAAGGAATACGGTTTTGAAACCGTTGCCATCACGTTGCGGGAAAGTTTCTCGGCAAGCATGAACGGATGGAGCGCATTGCTTCATGATGACAAGGAATGTAAGGTTCCTCAGCGCTCAACCCGGTATGAAATTGACATAGTTGATCGTGTAGGCGGAGGCGATTCGTTTGCATCCGGGCTGATTTACGGCCTGCTGACAAAAGAGAATTCAAATGATGCCCTGGAATTTGCCGTGGCTGCATCGTGCCTGAAACATACCATTCCCGGCGATTTTAACCTGGTTCGCGCGGATGAAGTGGAAAAATTGGTAAAAAGCGGCGGCTCCGGCCGGGTGGAGAGGTAGGCGTGAGAAGGCAGAAGGCAGAAGGCAGAAGTGAAATGGGTGCAGTAGATTAATTGGATATTAGATTATTAGAAATTTTCAAAATATTACTGTTGTTTTAGAAAATGGCACAAACGGGACGTTTGCGCCATACTTTTGCCTTCTGCCTTCTGCCTTCTGCCTTCTGCCTTTTGCCTTTTGCCGTCTGCCTTCTCACTACTTGATACTCAATACTGAAATACTCAAAAACAATGAAAACCCCATTTATTCACGAAAATTTTCTGCTTGAAAACGAAACTGCACGCAGGCTTTATTATGGTATGGCTGTTGATCTGCCGGTGATTGACTATCACAACCATCTGCCTCCGGATGAAATTGTGCAGGATGTGAACTACAAAAATCTCACACAAATCTGGCTTGCGGGAGATCACTACAAATGGCGGGCAATGCGGGCCTGCGGTGTGGATGAAAAGTACATTACCGGAGATGCAACTGACAAAGATAAATTTTTAGCCTGGGCAGAAACCGTCCCCAAAACATTGAGAAACCCGCTCTATCACTGGACGCACATGGAGCTGGCTTTTCCATTCGGGATAAACGGCCGCCTGCTGAATGGGGAAACTGCTGAGGAGATCTGGGACGAGTGCAACGAAATGCTAAAATCCCCTGAATTTTCTACACGAAGCTTGCTTCAGCAATTCCGGGTTGAAGTGGTTGCTACCACCGACGATCCCACCGATTCGCTCGAGTATCATCAGGCATACCAAAAAGAGAAAAACACCGATTTTTTGATGGTTCCCACCTTCCGGCCGGATGCCGGTATGAAAGTTGAAAATCCGGATCAGTTTAAAGTATGGGTCAATAAGCTGGAAGCATCTTCAGATAAAAGCATTTCATCTTTTCAGGATTTCCTGGATGCTATCAAACTCCGCCACGATTTTTTCCATGAGATGGGCTGCCGGGCATCCGACCATGGGATTACGGAGCCGTTTTCTGATGAATTCACAGATAAAGAGTGCAATACGATTTTCCAGAAAGCACTTTCGGGGAAACCGGTTTTGGAGCAGGAAGAGAGGAAATTTAAATCGGCATTTCTTCACTATAGCGGCCTGATGGATCACGAGAAAGAATGGGTGTATCAGCTCCATATCGGGGCGCTGCGCAATAATAACAGCAGGATGATGAAAAAACTCGGCCCCGATACCGGTTTTGATTCGATGGGTGATTTTGAAACGGCCCGGCCGCTTTCACGCCTGCTCGACCGGCTGGACAGGGACAACAAACTTCCCCGAACGGTTCTGTACAACAACAATCCCTGCGATAATGAAGTGTTTGCTACCATGACGGGAAATTTCCAGGACGGAACCATACCCGGTAAAATGCAGCACGGCCCTCCATGGTGGCACCTGGATCAAAAAAACGGCATCGAAAACCAGCTTGAAGTGATTTCGAACATGGGTGTGCTAAGCGAATTTATCGGGATGACAACTGATTCGAGAAGCTTTCTTTCATTTTCACGGCACGACTATTTCCGACGGATACTTTGCAATGTAATCGGAAACGACGCTGAAAAAGGCCTGATACCGAATGACATTGAACTTTTATCCCATTTAATTGAAAAAATCTGTTACTTAAATACGAAAAAGTATTTCAGATATGATTCAGATGAATGACCACCGAAACCGGTAGTTAGTATTCACAAATTAAACCCATAAATTTTACTGGCCATGCATATTATTTTAAGAGCTATTTTAGCGATTTTGATTACATTACTTTTTGGTGTTAGCGGGCTTTTTGCCCAATCCTATCAAATATCGGTGTCTGCCGGAGATTTTGACCGTTCAAACTCTGTTGTGTCATTTTATTTTCCCGGCGAAATTGAAGCAGGAGTTTATTCAATAACCGGTGATAACGGTGAAGAAAAACCGCTCCAAGTTGACCGCAACAACCGCGGTTGGTTCATCCTGGATGATCTGTCCGCCGGAGAGTCCAAAACATTTCTGTTAGAAGGTGAAAAAAGCTCAGCCGGCAGTGAAGTTCAATATCAAACAGATGAAAATACAATTGTGATCCAAAACAGTGGCCGTGAAGTGCTAAGCTACTATCACGGATATAACACCATTCCGGATGAACTGGATTTGGATTATAAACGCGGCGGTTATATTCATCCGGTTTATTCACCTGCAGGAACCGTGCTTACCAATCATCTGAATGTTGACATGCATCCACATCACTCCGGAATATGGTCGGCGTGGACAAACACTGAATTTCAGGGCCGAACCCCCGATTTCTGGAATATTCACAACTACACCGGCAGGGTTAATCATGCCGAACGCCTTGAAGAAACCTGGCAGGGGCCGGTATTTTCCGGATTCCGTTCCCATCACTTTTTTGAGGATTTTTCGGGGGATGAACCGGTCATTGCACTGAACGAGGAGTGGCAGGTTCGGGTGTTTAAATCGCCGGAAGGATATCATAAATTCGACCTGGTTGTTTCCCAAACTGCGAATACTTCGAGTCCGCTGGTGTTGCCGGAATACCGTTACGGCGGTGTGGGCTTTCGCGGCCACAAAGATTGGGATGATCCGGATAATTGCACTTTCTTAACGTCTGACGGCCTCGGCAGAGACGGCCACGCCACCCGCGTAAACTGGACACACATTGGTGGGCACAGCGATGGGCAGCTTGCCGGTATTGCCATCATGAGCCATCCATCCAATTTCAGGCATCCGCAGCCGGTTCGCATCCATCCGAATGAACCGTTTTTTAATTACGCTCCTCAACAGCTGGGAGAAATGTCTATCGAACCCGGTTCGCCCTATGTTGTCAGGTATCGTTATATTACATACGATGGTGAACCCGATCCGGAAAAACTTGATAAGCTGTGGAACGATTTTGCTTATCCGCCGGGTGTAACAGTTTCAAAAACAAATGATTAAACAGATAACCAAAACATAAAACGATGAGAAAACTTTCAGTTATTCTACTACTTTTTTTATTTGCGGCCAATTGCAACGGGCCGGATTACGACACTTTTGAATACACGGCCGATGCAGATCTCGACCGGGCATTGGTATCCGTGAATGTGCCGCTGGCCGAGGTAACCGGGGGCATCTGCCTTCAGGCAAACGATGAGCTGATACCGGCACAGGTTGAGCGAATTACGGCATCAAGAGCCTATGTCTGGTGGTTTGCCAATCAGCAGGCCGGCGAAACGGTTGAATATGCCATACGCACAGACGCAGAATGTGCTGATACAGAATATGCCTGGGAACAGGTGGATGATCACTCCACCAGGCTGGTTCACAACGGGCAGCCGCTGCTTCAGTACGAGCATCCTGTATTTGACCCGGACAATGCCGAAGAAACAAAAAAAGCTTTCCATCACGTATTCAGCCCTGTAAGTGATAAAATTATCACCAAAGGCCCGGGCGGATTGTTTTCGCACCACAGAGGCATTTTCTTTGGTTACAATCAAGTGAGTATCGGCGACCGTGTAATGGATTTTTGGCATGCCAATGACGGCGAACACCTGGAGCACAGCCGGTACCTGGATGAATTTGAAGGCCCTGTATTCGGCGGACATATTGCCCAGATTAACTGGACGGCGCCCGATGACGAAGTATGGCTGGAAGAGCGTCGCGATATCCGCTCCTGGGTGCATGACGATAACAGCTATATTGTAGACATCAGCATCGAAATGTATGCCATTGCCGGACTGATCCGTCTCGACGGAGACTTGCAGCATGCCGGTGTTCAGTTTCGTGCCGCACAGTATGTGGCTGATAATCGTGAAAACACAAGATTTATCCGTCCCGCCGACTGGGCCGACTATCCGCAGGATTATGAGCTCGCTGAAGGTGAGCGGGAAAACATGCCCTGGAATGCCATGCAGTTCGAAATTGAAGGCAACACCTACACCGTGGTTTACATGAGCCATCCGGACAATCCCGGCCGTGTAAAGGAGATGTCAGAGAGATTATATGGACGTTTTGGTGAATTTTTCTCCTATCAGCAGTCGGAAGGTGCGCCTGTATTTATCAACTACAGATTCTGGATAATGGACGGCGAAGCTCCCTCAGTTGAGGAGATCGAAGCGATGTATCAGAAGTATGCAGGATGAATGAACTGAGTTCGTTAAAATTCGGTATAGCGGGCCTTGGAAATATTGCTGCCACTCATGCCCGGGCAATCACAGCGTTGAACCGGGCTGTGCTGACAGCCGCTTGCAGCCGGAGCAAAACCAACCGCGACGCATTTTCTAAAGAATTCGGTGTACCCGTTTACTCTTCGTTTGAAGATTTATTGACTCGCGGAAAACTTGATGCTGTAACCATCTGTACTCCCAGCGGCACCCATCTCGAATATGGGAAAATGGCAGCCGAAGCGGGTAAGCATGTAATCATGGAAAAGCCGATCGAAGTAACCGTTAAACGCGGAAAAGAGCTTATCGAATGCTGCCGGCAAAATGGAGTAAAGCTGGCGGTGATATATCAGAACCGGTTTATTGATGGGGCGGTTCAGATGAAACGAGCCCTTGATGATGGGAAGCTCGGCAAGCCCGTACTGGCCAGGGCGGCTGTGAAATGGTACCGCGATCAGGAGTATTACACGGAATCAGGATGGAGAGGGACTTTGAAACTGGATGGCGGCGGTGCTGTGATCAATCAGGCCATCCACACTCTTGACCTCCTGATTTGGCTGCTGGGCGATGTGGAGTCGGTATCCGCTTTTAAAGATACATTAACGCATCCCGGAATTGAAGCCGAAGATAATGCAGTGGCTGCCATGAAATTCGAAAATGGTGCAATGGGAGTGTTTGAGGCATCGACATCGGTCATGCCCGCCCAGCCGAGAATCATTGAGATTAACGGGACTAAGGCAACGGCAGTTCTAACGGATGATCATTTGCAAATCAAACAAAAGCATGAAGAAAAGGGAAAAAATGAAAAAAAAGACATTAGTTCCGGTTCTGAGAGTCCTCTTTCTGGTATGACGGCCGGCCCGCATCAAAAACAGTATCAGCAAATTGTGGATGCAATTTTGTCTGATAGTGAACCGGCGGTTTCCGGAGAAGACAGCCTGCGATCACTTGCATTGGCGGAGGCCATTTATCTTTCTTCGGAACATCAAAAAGCTGTTTCACCCGTTAACATAATTCAGCTTTAAATAAGTGGATGAATAGTGCGGCAACACGGAAAAATCCTGCTATAAGAAACCATCAACCAAAATCTTGCACATAGGTTGCATGATATATGCAAATTATTGCATGAAAATTTACAGGTTTTTTCCCGTTTCATTCAATCTGTTCTGAAAAAGAGCGGTTAAAATATTATTATCTATTAATGAAAAATGTTTATCACAATCGGTTTTTTGCAATGGGCACCCGTTTTCATGCCCTGCTGCCCGGGATGGATGATGATACGGCAGAACGGGTTTTTTATTTAATGAAGGATGAGGTGTTGCGCATTGAAAAAAAACTAAGCCGTTTTCTGCCGGACAGCGACATTTCCCGGCTTAATAAGCATGCTAAAGAGAAACCGGTGATTGTAGATGATGAGATTTTTGACATTTTGAATGCGTGCAGATTTTGCTGGCAGCTTACCGATGGTGCTTTCGATTTAACACTGCGGCCACTGATGGATTTCTGGAAAAACCAACCGCAATCAAATGCTGAAGTCGATGAGTTTGCTCAATTGAAAAAAAATCTCGGCTTGCAGCATGTCAATGTCGATGACGAAAAAAAATCAGTCCAATTCAGCAATAATCAAATTGAGATTGATCTGGGTGGTTTTGGAAAGGGATATGCCCTGGAAAAAATCGGCGAACTGCTAAGCGATTCATCCGTGGAAAGTGCCTTCATCAGTTTTGGTGAGAGTTCGGTGCTTGCAGCGGGAAATCATCCCGCCGGGGATTCCTGGAAAATCGGGATGAATGACTACCTGAATCCGGGAAAAAGTATCCATGAGTTCAGGGTTAGCGGCGGATCGGTTTCCACATCGAGCAACTTTTTTGTGGCGGATAACGGCATGCTGAAAAATCACCGGCACGTCATTGATCCGAAAACCGGAGAGCCGATCGAACAGTTGCGTTCCGTCAGTGTCTGCTCGGAATCACCGTTGCTGGCTGAAATGTTGTCAACCGCATTTCTGGTGCTGCCTGAAGAAAAAATTGAAGATATAAAAGAGCAGTATGATAACCTTGAAGTAATCTCCGTTGATTATGAATCCGGAGAAGCCATTGTTAAAACCTTTGAAGAACTACAAACTGAATAATTGAACCATGTATATAGACCGAAGAAAATTTCTCGAAATGACCGCTGCACTTGCCGGCAGTTCGCTTTTAACAACCACGATGCCCTGGTTTTCTGTGTTTAACAATCCGGCGCCCGTTGGCAGAGGTGCTTCCGACCGTGTGCGTATCGGTGTAATTGGTGTTGGATCCAGAGGCCGCGCACTGCTGCTAAACCTGAAAGAGCTGGAGGAATCGTTGAACCTGGAGATTGCCGCCGTATGCGATACGTATGAACCGCATTACGAACGAGCCATTGAACTGACCGACGGCAAAGCAGAGGCATTTTTCGACTATCGCGAAATGATTGAAAAAGTGGAGCTGGACGGAGTGGTCATTGCATCACCGCTTCACGAACATGCCCATCAGACCATCAACTGCATGAAAGCGGGCATCGATGTATTTTGTGAAAAAGCGATGGCGCGTCACCTGGATGATGTGAAAGACATGTATGATGCCTACAAAGAAACCGGAAAAATTATGCTGATCGGCCATCAGCGCCTTTTTAACCCGATCTACCTGGAGGCCATGGAGCGGCTCGAGCGTGGAGAGATTGGCCCGATAACCATGCTTCGAGCCTGGTGGCACCGAAATACCGACTGGGTTTTCTACCGGGGAACCGGCGGACGGGGAACGGAACTGGACCGGAAACGAAACTGGCGGTTTTACGATGAATACTCTGCAGGAATGATTACCGAGCTCGGTTCTCACCATTTCCAGGTTGCGAACTGGGTTCTTGATGAAAGGCCGCTCTCTGTAATGGGAAGCGGGAGTATCAACCATTTCACTGACGGGCGAGAGGTTTACGACAATTTTGCCCTGATATTTGAATATCCAGAAGATATCCACTTCACCTACGATTGCATCACCAGCAACAAACACAACGGGATGCAGGTACAGGTGCTGGGGAATGATGGTACACTCGAACTGGAATCGAACATGCAGTTTGAGGAGTTTCCGGACGACCCGCCAGCCATTCAGGATTTGATTGAAGATATTCAGGAAGGCGAGAACGATGCCATCCCGATAGGCGGTGCCACATGGATTCCGAATGCGCCAATCCGGTTGGGCGGCGATTACATTTCGCCTGATTACGCCATGAACGACACCCTGCTTTACATCGAAGGGTTTATCAACTTTATCAGAAAAGGCAGTGCACCCGAAAAACTGACGAATGAAGGATACTGGGCGTCTATCTGGACACTGCTGGCCGAAGAGGCCACCAAAACCGGAAAAGTGGTTACAATGCCGGATAAGTACAAAATCTGATGTAAAACCCTCCAAGGGTTAGTGACCTTGAAGAGTTACCGGTGCTTTTCCGGGATCCTTCAAGCGTCACTTCGTCGCAAATGAACGCTTAAAGGAGCTTACGCACGCTTGAAGGTTCTTTTTTCACTAAACACATACTGAACTCCTGGAGGGTTTATCGTCTTTTGCGGGCTGACAGAGTTGTGAACGATCCAATGTTGTGAGGTTAAGTTAATTGATGGACTGGCAGACGTTTGCACCATCTCAAAGTTAATTAATGGCGTGGCACAAACGGGACGTTTGCGCTATCTCATTATTTGCTCCATCTCATTAAAAAATTTTTGGTAGAACAATCAATCAATAACTGACACTATGAGTAAAAAAAATGTATCCCGCAAAGATTTTTTGAAAACAACCGGTGCACTTGCCGGTGGTGCTATTCTTTCAACACCCTACATTGGTGAAGCTTCAAAACTATTTCGTGAGAAAAGGAGGGTCGCTCTGGTGGGAACCGGAGTGCGGGGTATCGGCATGTTCGGGCGCAGATTACGCGATCAATATCCCGATTATACGGAACTGGTCGGCCTTTGCGATATTAACCCGGGCAGGCTTCGGTACGCACAGGAATATGTTGGCGGGAATCTTCCCACTTATACCAATCTGGATGAGATGCTCAGCGAACATCAACCGGATGCACTGATTGTTACCTCACGCGATGATGTGCACCACGAACACATCATTACCGGGATGAAGCACGGGTGTGATATCATCACCGAAAAACCTCTGACCATTGATGAGAAAAAGGCGCAGGAAATTCTTGATGCCGAACGAAAGTATGGAAAAAATGTAATTGTGACATTTAACTATCGCTACCCGCCATATCGAACGAAAATCAAAGAGTTGATCACTGAAGGCTGGATCGGCGACGTGAAAAATGTGGAGTTCCACTGGCACATCACACACAGCCACCTGATGCGCTACATGCAGCGATGGCACGGATACCGGAGGTTTGGGGGATCACTCTGGATTCACAAATCCACTCACCACTTTGATATGGTGAACTGGTTCATCAACTCCGATCCTGTTGAGGTTTTCGCAAAAGCCGAACTGGAGCGGTTCGGTAAGCACGGGCCCTTCAGAGGCAAAAACTGCCGCAACTGTGCATTTGCCGATCAGTGCCTCTACCACTGGGACATCACACAAAACCACCATCTCTACAATTTATATACAAAAAACGAGAAGTATGATGGTTATGTGCGCGACAACTGCGTGTTCCGGGAAACCATCGACATTTTTTCGAAACACTCTGCGATAGTAAAATACGCAAACGGGGCCCAGCTCAACTATTCGCTCACTGCTGATACCGAGCATGAAGGCTATTGGCTGGCTTTTAACGGCACCAAAGGCCGGCTGGAAGTTCGTGCCGGAGGATGGCCGCGAAAGGACGGTGAAGATATTGTATTTATGCCGAACCGCAGGTATTCCGACCGCGAAGAGCAGGTGATACACGTTGAGCACGGAACCGGCGGCCACTGGGGCGGTGACCCCATCATGAATGACCAGTTGTTTAAAGATCCCGATATGCCCGATCCGCTGGGCAGGCAGGCAGGGGTCAGAGACGGGGTGATGTCGATCATCATCGGGGTGGCTGCACGTAAAAGCGTTGACTCTGGCAAAACCATCCGGATAGAAGATCTCGTTGATTTGAAACCGATGCCGAACCGGGGATGAGGTATTCCTGATAAGAGGCTTTATCCGGTAATTATTGGATTAAATTCCAAAATTTCATATAAATTTTTGGAGTTTAGTCCAAAATTTTTAAAGGTTCTGCCTTTAACCGAACGCCCTTCTTTATTCAATCATCCTTTAGATTTGATCATCACCAGCAGCATTTTAAAATCGGTGACAGCCTGCACCGAGTGCGGAATGTTGGCAGGCATGGTGATGGATTCTCCCTCTTTTAATGGATATATTTTTCCGGCAATGCCGATTTCCGCTTCACCCTCCGTGCACACCACAAGCGCATCGAAAGGAGCAGTGTGTTCACTCAGCCCCTCGCCTTCTCCGAAGGCAAAAAGCGTCACCGATCCGCCCGGGTTTTTCATCAGCATACGGCTTACCACCGATTTTTCCTGGTACTGAAGATCGGTTTTCAGATTGATGATTTCTGTTTCAGTTTGATTTGAATTCTTATTTTTTGACATAAAATGTGGGTCAACAAAGACCTGACAGGTTTTGAGTATGTGTTTAGCGATAAAAGAACCTTCAAGCGTTCCCGACAGTGGTCGGGATCCTTGAAGCGTTCTTTTGACGGCAAGACGGTGACGCTTGAAGGACTTCTGCTATGCTACAGACGCTTCAAGGTCACTTTACACGCGATAAACACGTACGGTTTTGAAATCCTGTCAGGCCTCCTATTAAAATTTATTTTAAGATAAAGATATCCAAAAACTGAGTAAACCAAAATCTGCCAATGTGCAGTTTTACCTGGTTTCACAGATTTACATTTCACCCAAAAAATTTTGAAAATATGATTTCACCAAAAAACCTTATCACAGAAAAAGTCCGTATTGCAGTAATAACGGCAGAAGGGGTTGAACCGGACAAAGACCATCCGCTGCTGGAAGAGCGCCTGGCTGAATGGCTGGAACACCGGGTTAATCCGCTCACAAAACAGGAAGATGATTTCCGCAAGGCCTGCCGCGATATGATGAGAAACGGCAGCTACAAACCCACCGGGCGCGGAAAACCTGCATCCGAATACCTTCTTCGCACGGCAAATGAGGGCTCGTTTCCCCGTATTAATACGCTTGTGGACATTAACAACTATATTTCACTGAAATTCCTTGTGCCGATTTCATTGTGGGATACAGACAAGATTGAAGCTGATTCATGGCTTTTTCGGCTCGGCAAGCCTGATGAATCCTTCGTGTTTAATCCATCCGGCCAGACTCTTGCCCTGAAGGATCTAATCACAGGTTTTGCCGTTCATAACGGAACGGAGTCACCCATCGTCACACCTGTAAAAGATTGCCAGCAGACCAAAACCAATAAAATGACCCGAAATATGGCCGCTGCTATTTATTACCCCGCACACTGGTCCGGCGAACCGGATCTGAATGAAATCGCTGAAGAATTTGAAACACTGCTGAAAGAGGCGGCTGAGTCTGTCCATTCCACGAAGTGTTAAATCAATTGATCAATTTGTAATTTTGTTAAACAAAAAAAGCAAATTTGGAAATCTCTTTTTCAGCAGCTATCACCGGTCAGCGAGAGTAATTGATCACTTTAAAACTTTGTCCAACTTCATTCATGCCTGCTATTTAACAGGGCAAAATACTCTTCATAGAGTTCCGGGTCTTCAGCATTCAGCTTTTTTCTGTACTTTACACAGGCGTCTATATTCTTATTCCTCAAAGACCTGTCGGCCGACCACAGCAGCCGGTAGCATTTCAAAGCACGTTGATGCAGCTCGCTGCAGGCATCCAGGTTTTCATCTAAGGGAACCAGCGGCAATACTCCCTGAACCCATCCATAGGCCGGGGCCATTTCGGCTCCAACATCTTCGATGAGCGAATGCAGCGATTGGTATAAAATTCTGTGAAACGGCGCCCGGCAAGGATTGCTCAAAAGTGCCTTTGCATAGCTCTTTTTTGCCTCTCCCTTCTGACTGTTCAGCCACTGGATTTGTGCAAGCAGATACCTGAGTTGAATGTCGTCCGGACGCTCTTCTATCCTGTGCAATGTGATTTTCTCCGCTTTTTTGTATTGCCGGAGTTTCATCAGCAGATCCGCTGCGGTGTTATTTTGGGTGCCATTTTCATGGATATAGAACCGATCTTCTGATATCAGGCGTTCTGCAAAATATTCGAGCAGTGCCTCTTTCAGTTGGTGCAGCCCCGAATTATTTCCAAACGGATATTGGCAAAACTCCTCATATAATTTGGATAAGGGATGAACACCAGGATTCGTTTTATTTTTCTCTATCAATGCCTGCCAGTAATTACAGGCATGAAGTGCTTTTTCAATTTCCTCTTCCTCTCCCTGCCCCGAATGGCGTACGGCATCGAAAAATTCTTCGGCTTCTTCAAACCTGAAATCAGCCATCCTGCGATACCCCTCTCCCATGATTGATGTAGGCCAATCAAAAAGTGGAAGTTGTGGTTCATTCATCAGTTTTGAAGTCAGATTTTTTTCAGGAAACTTAACAGAATAATAAAGGAAAACAGATCCAATTTCTTCATTCAATCCAAATGAATGGAAGATTTTGTAAATCGGTCAGATGATAATTCATTCTATCTGTTTCTGGCGTTTTCAGGGCATTGGGTGTCTGACAGATAAAGTAAGCAAAGACCGATTTTCGGCGAAAACCAGTCAGGCCTTTAACCCCATCTCCAGCCCTCTCAATTCAGCCAGCCCGCGCAGGCGGCCGATGCAGAAATAGCCGGGATTGGAATCCTGGCCGAAATCGCAGAGCATACGGTGGCCGTGGTCGGGCCGCATGGGGATGCTATGATCGGTTCTCCCTTCTCTTTTTCGCCGTTCCATTTCCTGAATCAGTGCTTTCATCACATCTGCCATATCGGTGCTGCCTTCAAGATGGTTGGCTTCATGAAAGGAACGTCCCTCTTCGCGCTGAACACTTCGCAGGTGAATGAAATGGATGTGGCTGCCCAGGCGCTTCACCATTCCGGGTAGATCGTTGTCGGGACGGGCGCCGTATGATCCGGTACAGAAAGTGATGCCGTTGCTGGGAGAATCTGCGGCACGCAGCAGTTCGAGGGCGTCTGCCTCTGTGCTCACAACCCTGGGAAGGCCGAAAAGCGGGAAAGGCGGGTCATCGGGATGGATGGCCATCCGAACCCCGGCGGCTTCAGCGGCCGGAATAATTTCTCTCAAAAAATCATACAAGTGCTCACGCAGTTTTTGATCGTTAATCTCCTTGTAGCTGTTCAGCATTTCCCGGAATTCTTCAAGGGTGTAGCCCTCTTCGGAACCGGGCAGCCCGGCCAGAATGGTTTGGGTTAGTTCCAACCTGCTTTCTTCATTTAAATTGTGGTAATGTTGTTCTGCCTTCTCAATGATTTCAGATGAATAATCGGATTTTGCACCGTTTCTTTGCAGGATAAAAAGGTCGAAGGCGGCAAGGGCGGTTTCATCAAACCGTAGTGCGGTGGAGCCATCCGGCATGGGGTAATCCAAGTCGGTTCGTGTCCAGTCCAGAACGGGCATAAAATTGTAGCAAACGGTGTCAATCCCGCATTCGGAGAGGTTTCGGATCGATTGTTTGTAATTTTCAACCCAGGTTTTGTAGCTGCCGGTTTGCCGTTTGATGTCTTCATGAACGGGGATGCTTTCCACTACAGACCACCTCAGTCCGGCCTTTTCAATCAGGCCTTTCCGGGCTTCAATTTCTTTAAGAGGCCAGACTTCGCCGTTGGGGATGTGGTGCAGTGCCGAGACGATTCCCGCTGCACCGGCCTGTTTGATGTCTTGCAGAGAGATGGGATCATCAGGCCCGAACCAGCGCCAGGTTTGTTCAAGTTTCAAAGGTTTAGACATGGTATGTCTGTTTGATGGTTAAAATAGCAAATGATCTGGTGCCACTGTGGTAGTTATTATAAAGCGATGCCCAAAAATCCCCCTAATAAAGTCTGTCCCGACCCTTCAAGAGTTTTTCAGTACAATTAAGTTTAGTCATTCAAAGATATTTATAGTTAGGAGGTCAAAGAAGCCTGTTTACTTCAGATTATTCAGCAATAAAATTTGACAAAATTTTTTTGTACGATTCTTTAGTTGGTTCGCAACTATTTCTTTCATCATCTGGTTCCGAAAGATTTTTTAAATAAAATCGTCAAATTTAATTTGAGTGATCTATGGTAATAATTTGAAAAAATCCGCTTGCGGATGACCAATTTTATAGCCCCGGATTGCACCACTGGTATCCCCTCGGGAAAATCCGGGGCTATAAAATCGGTTATGCCTAACGGCATATTCTATGTCAATAATGAAAATGAATTTGAATAAGGTTTCACTTAATAGTAAATCTACACTAAAATCAACTGCTTCTAAAAAATCCTTGATCCTTCGGGAGGGGGACAGAGGAGGCGATACTTAACTATTACTCGTACATTTTACACCCCCTGCCCTCCGAAGCCTCGGCACAGGCGGGCTCTAAATCTCTCCGCCAGTTGGCGGAAGACTTAATGTTGCTCGAATTTTGAATTACTCACAAAGTTTCCAGTAGTACATTAAATAATAATGGTTTGCTATTTTTCTCACTTCAAGTTTAATTCGTGGTACCACTCATAAGTACAATTTCTTTAGTAATATTTTTTCCGAAAGTGGTGCCACGAATTTTTGAATTCAAAACCTACTCCATCGCCAGTTCTCTGGCCTGGGTGGTGATGAAGTATTTGGTGATCATATTCGGCACTTCCCATTCGGGCAGTTCACCATCCACCAGGTAGCCGAAATAGGCTTCGGCTACTTTTCCGAAATGGGCTTCATGGCCAAGATATAGCTCATCGGGAATATCGAGCTGCCAGCCTTCGTCAGTCTCAAGGTAGGTTGTGCCGGGGAATTCATCCTGGAGTTCCTGAACAGCAGCCTGCAATGCGGTTTCCAGTGCACCGGTATCTGCGCCATCAATCGGTTCAACATAAAGTGTGCTTCTGAAATTTTGTTCTGCACCCTGCCGGATTACAAGATTCGCTTTTGTTCCGCGCATCAGGGAAAAGTGGCTGTCATCCCCTCCTTCAGGAGCCTGGTAATCCCACTGAACGGATACATTTACGTGATGGCCTCTGAGGGTAAAATTCATTTCACCGTTGCTATAGTATGGCAGCACGCCGTCTTCAAGCTGATCCTGCAGGTAATCCGGAAAACTCTCGTAACCCGTGATGTTTTCGAACTGTTCGGTGGTTAACATGGTGGGCCACCGCTCCGCATCAATCATTTCAATATCCTGCTCATGGTAAATCGTCTCACCGGGAAAAGTGCCCCAGAGTGAAAGATCCACCAAGTGTGTGGTCACATCCACGATGCCTTCTCCCTGCTGAGTTACATCAAAATACCAGGGTGGCCGACGCAATGGTGATCCGGCTACGGTTTTAAACAGGTGATGGATGCTTTCTTTGATAATGGCGGGATCATCAACACTGCCGGTTTCGAGATCTCCGAACAGATCACGGTTTTGCGCAAGGATTCTCTGAATCCGGGAGGTAACTTCATAACGCTCGGTCATAATATCATAAAGGAGAACATTCCGCTCATCAGCCAGCCGGAAAGCCTCATTCAGTTTTTCCCACCCTTCACTGTCGATCGCCATCGGTTTATCAGAAAGTATATTGATTCCTTCATCCACAGCCAGGAGAATGTAATCGGTTTTGGAGCGGTTGTTGCCCGCCACCACCATCACGTTGCCGGGCTGTTCGGCGATCATCCGTTCCAGGTAGTCATCCCCGGTGTATATGTCCAGTTCCCAGCTTGTCGGGTTTTCATCGCGTGTGTTAAATCCTTCAATCCGTTCCTTGTGCAGTTCCAGATCGTTGCCCTCCGGTGCAAAAATATAGACGGTCGGGTCAACCTGGCGGAGCATATTTTTCTGTACCAATGCAGCATGGAAATGTCCCGGATTGAGTGTCATAAGGCGGATTTCACCTTCTTCACCGGTAAAAGCGGCCGGCTCCTCTGCTTTGGGTGCACAGGAAGTGAAAGTGCCGAAGGTTAAAAAAAGAATAAATATTGAAAAGAGTGTTAAAGGGCTTGCAAATATTGTCATTTTAAATTGTAAGTATTAAAGCATTTCTATAAGTTGAATTACTTGTGAGGTTTATGCAAAATTTATGCAAAATATGAACTGAAAATGTTGCTCAAATCAGAATCAGGTTGATAATTGTTATCAACCTGTATAACAAACTCACAATAAATTATATTAATCGCTTACTGATTCGATTGCAAATTTAAAACAATAAAATCCGTAAATATGGACAGAAGACAGTTTCTTAAAACATCAGCTTTAACATCTGCCGCTATTGGCCTCACCGGTCCGTTTTCACTTTCGAGGGGAGCCAATTCTCCGAATGAAAAAGTGGTAGTAGCCGTAATGGGCGGCCGTGCACGGGCAGGATATCTTGCCGAAGTTTTTGCACAGGTTGACGGAACAGAAGTTAAATCGATTTTTGACGTGGATGAACGCCCTCTTGATGAGTTGGCAGAAAATGTAGCCGGATACCAGGACCATTGGCCGGAAACCGGTACCGATTTCAGAAGAGCCCTGGACGATCCCGATATCGATGCTTTGGTAATCGGGGCGCCCGATCACTGGCATGCTCCCGCGACCATCATGGCGCTTCAGGCCGGTAAACATGTTTATGTTGAGAAGCCGGCGAGCCATCATCCGGCAGAAGCCGAACTGCTTGTAAGGGCACAAAAACGCTACAACCGCTATGTACAGATGGGTAACCAGCAGCGTTCAGCACCCGAATCAATTGAAGCTATCAGGGAAATCCGTGATGGATTGATTGGCGATGTGTATTATGCAAAATGCTTCTATGCAGCAACCCGAGGTTCTATCGGGCATGGTAAAATCGCTGATGTTCCCGACTGGCTCGATTATGAACTCTGGCAGGGCCCTGCACCGAGAACTCCATACCGCGATAACCTTATTCATTACAACTGGCACTGGTTCTGGAAGTGGGGAACGGGTGAGCTGTTGAATAACGGTACACACGAATACGACATCTGCCGGTGGGCACTTGGCGTGGATATACCGAATAAAATTGCATCCAACGGCGGCCGCTATCACTTCGATGATGACTGGGAGTTTTATGACGTGCAAAATGTAAACTTCGATTTTCCCGAAGGCAAAAGTATTAACTGGGAAGGCAGAAGCTGCAACGGTTTCCGTTTCTTTGACGGAAAAGGCCGCGGTTCGCTCATACATGGAACCGAAGGTTCTATGATGATTGACCGAAGCGGTTATGTTGCTTATGACCTTGGTAATAACGAGATAAAAAAGCGGCTGCGTGATGATGAAGCAGATCCGCTTGATACCGTAGGCGGCGGAGGCCTTACCGATCTTCATGTGGATAACTTTGCAAAAGCGATCCGAATGGATGAAAAACTGAACTCACCGATTGATGAAGGTCAGAAAAGTGTGCTTGCTCTCCATATCGGAAATATTTCACAATATATTGGGCGGTCACTTAACATCAATCCAAGAACCGGAAGAATTATCGGAGATTCCGAAGCGATGAGTAAATGGGCACGTGACTACGAGCCGGGCTGGGAGCCGAGGATTTAACTGTGGACATGATCCAAAATTGTTGATTCACAACTCTGCCAGAACCCCGACAGATGTTGGGGACTCTGGCAAGTTGTATAATTCAGCTCGTTAAACTCATACTGATGTTTGTGCCATGCTTAGTTACGAAAGCACCAAAGACACTAGCGGACGCTTGTGCCAGTAGCAGAATTGTACTGGTTGTTGGCGCAATGCATAATTATGAAGGTTGTGCTACCTCAGCATCGGCGGCGGCCTCGGGGTCTCGGCCAAAATATTTGAGGATGGCGTAGAGAATCAGGAAGCCGGCCAGAAGCCCCCAGATGGGATGAATCCATTCAAAGGCAGCGGGAAGCTCACCTACAATCAGGGCAACCACGGCTATGACCAGCGCATACGGAAGCTGAGTGCGAACGTGGTCAATCAAATCGCAGGCAGATGCCATGGAACTGAGTACCGTGGTATCGGAGATGGGTGAGCAGTGATCGCCAAATACGGCGCCGGCCATCACCGAGCTGATAGAACCAAGCATGATGGTGTAATGTTCTCCTCCGGCAAAACCGACTCCGGCACCCATGGCAACCGCCAGCGGGATCACCACCGGAAACAAGATCGCCATAGTTCCCCAGGATGTTCCCGTAGAGAAAGCCGTAACAGCCGCCACAAAAAAGACCAGTCCTGGCAGCAGCGCCAGCGGAAGGGTGTCTTCAAGCAGAGTAGCCAGGTAGGCTCCGGTACCCACTTCGCCGGTTACTCCGCCAAGACCCCAGGCAAGAATGAGAATGATGACAGCCATCAGCATAGACTGCATACCTCCAACAAGCGATTCAAGTGATTGCTTAATAGATAAAATTCGCTGGGAAACCGATAGAATAATGGCAACGGCACAACCCGTAAACGATGCCCATAGAAGCGCGGCAAACGGATCGGCATTCCCGATGATATCGGTGATTCCCCGTTCACCCGGAGTGAGCTCTGCTGCGCCTGTGCTGTATAAACTCCAAAGGGCAACGACTATCACTGAAATAACCGGGATCGCGGCATTGTACCAGCGCTTCGGTTTGTTTTCCAGGGGCTGCATCGATTCCAGGCTTGTATCGGCGGCGGGCATGGAGCCGGGACGTATCACACCGCCGCCTGAATAGGCTCTTTTTTCGGCATCAAACATCGGCCCGAACTCTTTTTTCATGATGATGGTCATCAAGACAAAAATCAGGGCAAGAATGGGATAGAAGAGGTAGGGAATGGAATGCAGAAAAATGATGAAAGCATTATCGGCTCCTGCCTGAAGCTGGGTTGCGAGGGCTGTGTCGGTAGTGGTTTCAGCCAGCGCTGCCAGTGAGTTTTGAATTTGTGTGATTTCGAACCCGATCCAGGTGGTTATTACAGCCGTAACGGCCAGCGGAGCCGCGGTGGAATCGACGATGTATGCCAGTTTTTCCCGCGATATCCGGAGCCTGTCGGTCATCGGTCGGAGGGCATTTCCACGAATCAGCGTATTGGCATAATCATCGAAAAAGATGAAAAGTGCAGAAAACCAGGAAAAGATCTGTCCTTTTTTGCGGGTTGTAGCAAATTTCTCGAGCACATCCACTACGCCGTGGGTCCCTCCGCTGCGCGACATCACACCCACCATGCCGCCAAGAAGCAGACTGAAGACGATTATGGCAATGTGATCGGCATCCACAAGCGCATCAATCAAAAAATCGAGCGATTGTGCGGTGCCGCTAAAGGGGTTGAAACCGACAAGGAAAAGCGCCCCGATCCAGATGCCGGCAAACAGTGAGAGAATCACCTCGCGGGTAATCAGCGCCAGTCCGATGGCAACCAGTGGCGGAAGAAGGCTGATCCAGGTACCGTATAGCTGAAAGCCATTCGGATCGGATTCAGCGGATGCGAACAGGTCGAGCCACATCCCCAGGGTGAAGATTAGAGTAAGTAAGAGAGCAGTGATGAAAAATTTCTTCATACAGTTAGCAGAATGATAACATTTCAAAACGAATCACCTGAAAATACAAGCATTGAGATTAAATACAATTGTTATTTTTTTATGTGATCTTATTTGTACATCTTCAACTCTTTTTAAGGAGAAGTTATCCCATTTTTCAAAACAATCTCCTCACGTTTATCTTCATTCTTTTGTCTTGATACAAAAGAATCAAAAAATCAAGGCGGTGAATTGGTTGACGGCGGGCTTTTCATCAACGCGGCACCATTTGCACCGAAGGTATCCCGTTGGGGAATGGTCCATTACGCTCATAGACGGTAATCAGCGTTTATGGCCGCTCATTTTTTGAACGCGCAAGCGATAACAAATGCTGCCAAAGCGTTGCTAAAAACACCCTGTTCCCGTCAACCAATTCAAGGCCAGGTAATGGTCGCAAAAAATCTTTCCACTTATGCATATTTGTAATTTATATAATTACAATGATTTATTTGATAAAATGATCTAATATTGGGGTAGCTTATGTTTTTAAGCAATAGAAGAAAAGACTTCCGAAGTCTTTCCGGGTTTTATTAAATCATTGATATTATGCTATGTGAGGGTTTCGTAGTAACTACACAAGACTTCGGAAGTCTATCGCATACTCGGAATAAACAATTAACTGAACCGGCTTACAGAATCCGATTCGTTTGAGATGGCTGAAAATGATATTTTAAAAAGTAATCCAGATTCATAAAACCGTATTCCATTGACGAAGGGCAATAAATCACACCGAAAACATTCACATCGTAGAAACGAGCTGGTTCAGATACTTCAAAATAAGGGGATCAAAGATCAGCGTTTACTGATGGCTATCCAGTCTATTCCGAGACATATATTTGTGGATACGGCACTTGAAAACCGGGCGTACGAAGATATGGCTTTGCCCATCGGAAGCGGCCAGACTATTTCCCAGCCTTACACGGTAGCAGCTCAAACCGAACTGCTGAAAGTGAAAAAGGGGGATAAAGTTTTGGAAATTGGTACAGGTTCGGGATATCAGGCTGCCATTCTATGTCATATGGGCGCCGATGTGTACAGTGTGGAACGCCACGAAAAACTATATCACAAAGCGAAACAGATTCTGAATGAACTGGGCTACCGCCCCAACCTGAAACTGGGCGATGGTACGCTGGGGTGGAGCGCCTACGCACCGTACGACGGAATTGTGGTGACTGCCGGAGCGCCCGTTGTACCGGATGACCTGATCAATCAATTAAATATTGGAGGCAGGCTGGTGGTGCCCGTGGGCAGCCAGAAAAGCCAGGTGATGGTGCGGATTACCCGTGTTTCGGAAGAGAGCTACGAAGAAGAGCATTTGCAGCATTTTAAGTTTGTTCCGCTGATCGGCGAAAAGGGATGGGATTGATTTTTACCTGCGTATGTAAATATCAAAAAAGCAGTCCATGCAGTTTGGGGTGAGGTAGAGCGTGTCGTTCGAAATTTCGTAGAATGTATCCCAGTTGTCCGATTCGAATTTTACGGCGGGTCTCTTCTGTCCGGCTATTTCCAGATCGGTAAGTTCATACCGGCCATCTCTTGTAGTTTCTCCGTTACTGATCAGCAAAAATCGTCGGTGTTTAAAGAAAATGAGCTGCTGATCAACTCCCTCCTTCTCAGGCGTAAGGGTCTGCCCTGCAATTCCTCCGTATGACTGTATCCACTCCCAGGAACCCTCAAGTTCATTCGAATCCGTCAGAATTTCGGAGCAGGATGCCATAAAAAAGGCCACTAAAATAAAAAGTGAATTTTTGATCATGACTCAGCAGAACTGTTTATCGGCTCGAATTAATTCTCAGAACAAGGGAGGTTCAAAACCGGAGTTACGGTGCTGGAAATATAGCGGCTGAATCATAGCCAGTTCTTCTTTGGTGATTCCTGACTCCTCAATCCAGTTCAAAAAGGCCGGATGATCCGTTTTGGAGAGGCCATTTTCAGATAATTCAGTAAGAATAATTCCGGCAACTTCCGGTTCCGAGGTTTTGATGACCAGATAACTGATCACATTTTCTGCAGTGTTTAGTTCTGATAAACTTCGGATGGAGAGGCTTTCCGAGAAAATATATTCATTCAGATGATCGAGAAGTTCAGCCCGGTTTTTTCTTTGTGTATCTGTCAGATGATCTGTCTGTTGTGCTCGAAGTTTACTTTCCGCATAAAAAAGACGAGAATATAAGCGGTTCAAAACAGGCACACCGATAGGTCGGCTGGAATCCATCATTTGAAAATTTTGCTCCGATTCTGTTGTTGCGGAGATTGAATCGCTGTGAGGTTCCAGCTCGTCACTCAGCAGCAGGTAAAGTACAGCCGCAGAAAAAAGCATCGGGAAAATAAGTAATAGAGAGTGTCTGTTTGGCATGGTTTAAAAATCGAAAGATGATTCTTTAATATAAGTCAAGATAGACCTGGACGCTATCGTGAAATAATTCTTCGTCATTGCCCCAGGTAATTTCGATTTGGTACTCTCCGGGCTCGGCATAAAAAGCTGATTTTTTGAAAACAATTTGACCGATAACAAATGGTGATAAAACCGGGTTGAACAGTAAATCCGATGCGGAGCCGTCAAATGAGTCCATAATTTCTTCGTCCTCAAACAGGTTCAAGCCCGGCTCTATAGGCCGGCTTTGGTAATCAATCGGTTTGTTGAATTGAATAGATGCATATTCCGGGAGGGTGGGGTTTGAAATAATTCCGGGCAATATGTCATAATAATATCTGCCTGTGCCGGAGGGAACTTCTTCATATCCGATAATTTCATATTCAGTATAAACTGAAAAGCGGAATTGATTGCGCAGGGTGTCAGTGTAAATGTGATTGTTTCCGTCCAAATCCAGCGGTTTAATCTCAACACCGGTGATCTTGTAAATCGGAATAACTTCGATGTCGTCAGGTTCTGAACCTGTGGAACATCCAGAATAAATAAAAAGCGAAATGCTGAAAATGATTAATGCTGTTTTTCTCAAAATCATAAATTTTTCTTACCGGTTAATCAGTTGATATATATTTGTCATAACCCAACCCTCAAACTCACCGACGGATAAAATCCCGGAAACCGCCGCTCACGTATTTCATAATCTATTTGCCCGCCGGATGAAACGATTGGCATCAGGTATCGGTCCATTGTATTGGTACGGCCTAAAATGTTGATCAGCTCCAGCCTGAATTCGGCATTGGCGCGGCCGAATGTGGGTTGGTAAATCAGTGAAACATCAACCTGGTGGAAGGGCGGGAGTGTGTCGGTATCCGGTGAATGGAGTTCCAGCGGCAGGCGCAGATCATTATCAAACCGGAGAAAATCGTAGTATGATTGCCGAAACGCCCAGGCTCGTCCCCAGATTCCCTGCCATTTTGTTACGGCCGTCAGGTTTGGAAGCACGTGCCACATTGCCCGGAATTGCACCCGGTGTGGTTCATTCCACGGTGCCGGCATCGTTCGCCCGTATTGAGTGGCATAGTCGATGCGTGAGTAACTATAGTCGTAGCCCGCAAGCAGTTTTACACGCGAATCTGCCAGCGCCTGATTTAAGCGCAATCCGCCGCCCAGTGCCGTCATGGAAGTACTTTCGGCAAACGCACTGACCTGATTATCAGCGGTACGAATTACATTGTCCGGATTTTGGTATGCCGTAATGTTGGTAACCGGCTGCCATTTATAAAATGCCTCCAGTTTCAGCGTGGTTTCGGAGGCGGGTTCAAGCAGGAACGAACCGTTCAGGTGCCACGCTTTGGGGATGTCAAGATCGCCGGAGTGCGACCATACAGAAAACGATGGAACCACGGCTGTGGGGCTGGGATTGGTGAGCCGAAATTCGTTGACAAACTGCCGGTACAAACCGCCTGAAATCCGGAAACTCCAGTATCCCAGATTCGAATCGGGCTGATCGTACTGAACCGAAAAACGGGGTTCGGCAAACAGTTTTCCGGGATCGGAGGCGTAGGTGAAACGGCTTCCCCAGTCGATGCTCCAGTAATTTCCAAACGTATGGCGGCTGTTCAGGTAAGTGCCCAAAAGTGTGGAAGCCTGTTCGGTTTGAATGCCATTTTCGGCCGGCTCTGAAATCTCCGTTTCAGAATGGATTCTGTCGATCTGTACGCCTCCCCGGACAGAAAACCGTGGTGAAAAACTGTAGCTGCCATCCGAACTTACGGTATAATGCCGGATGGAATTGCCGTCAAACAAAGTGGGCAGCCGTATCGGGATGCTGCCATCAACAGAACGGTCGGCTGCATATTCCTGAGACAATGATGTAGAGTAAAATTTTCTGGAAGATGTAACACCGCTGCTGTTCAGGTATTCAAATTGATTGGAGCTGTAACTTGCCTGCATGGAGAGCTCAAAACGGGGGGTTACCATTTGATTCCAGCCTATTCTTGCCATCAAATTTTGCCAGTCATACCGATCCGTCGCATAGAGATATGGGAATTCATTTCGGCCGGAAATATCCTGGTTGAGCAGCCGGGTTTCTATAGAATTATCAGCCAGGTAAAATGAACCGGAAAGTGTACTGAAGGGATCTGCTTCGTAAGAAGCGGCAAGGTGAAAATCATAAAATCCAACATCCGATTCATGGGAAAAGGGCAGATAATCAATCGCATCGGTGTCAAGCTCCTGCATCATGTTTGTGATGAGCGGATCGAGCACATCCCAGTTTTGCAGGGTTTGTTCAAGGTTCGGGTCTTTGTACAGATCCCAGAAATTTGTACGTAATGCTGTCATCAGGTTCAGATTTCCGGGGCTGGCATTGCCTCGTGCATTTACACTCATCGGATCGGCCTGAATGGATGCACCGGTTTTTTGTGAGGGGACAAGATCGTGCGAAAGATTTATCAACCCGGCAATCTGGCTTCCCTGTTCAACCCCGTAACCGGCTTTGTGAAGTTCCACATTTCCTATGGCGTATGGACTGAATGCACTGAACAATTGCCCGAAACTGAATGGATTGTAAATAGGTACACCATCAAGCAAAATACGGTGTTCACTCTGCTGGCCGCCCTGCAGGTGAAGGCCGGTCATGGGAAGACCGTACTGAACGCCCGGCATCAGGTTGAGGCTGCGGATGGGGGAGGGCATCGGCCCGGAAATCTGCCACTCGGGATTGGGAGAAGACGATCCGGAATGGCTGAGTGACGGCATGCGCGGCCGGTGCGCTTCTACAACGATCGGCATCACATCCACCGGTTTGGGATGAAGGGTGATTTCCTCTCGATGGCTTCCATTCGGTTCAATTTCTATCGTTTTGGTCACCGGTTCATACCCGATGTAGCTGAACGTGATGGTGTGCCTGCCGGTCAGCAGCCGGTTAATGGAGAAATTTCCCGATCGGTTGGTGGTGGTTCCGCCTGATGCATCAGCAAGAAGAACGGTGGCGCCGTGCAGCGGCTCTCCGGTCTGGCTGTCGGTAATTTTCCCGGAAAATGTCCCGTAAAACGGCCCTTCAGAAACAGATCGCACAACCACGATGGTGCCTGTGGAGAGCGTTAAATAATCGAGCTGAAATTCGCTCAGTACCGATCTTAAAACATGCCGAAGCGGCTCGTCCTGGAATCGTTTATAGACATGATGCCCTCGCACAAGAGCCGGGTCGTAAACCAGGTCAATTTCCGTTGTTCTTGCAATGCGGTCGAGCACTTCATGCAGTTGCTCACCCCGGAATTCAAATGAATAGGCGCCATCTCCGGAGTCCTGTGCAGCCAGTCCGCCTGCCAGGCAGCAAATTATCATAGAAGCGGCTATGATATGTCGGAATGGAGATTTCATTGTGCTATGTGAATTCCCTGAAACATGTCTTTTTTAATCAAATATTCGATATCCATTTGCTGTTTCGGTGAAGCGAAGGCCTTTCACCGTGCATATATCTTCGAGAATTGTTTCGATGTGTACATTTTGCGAATAGTAGGCCGTGAGTGTGCTGAAAGCTACCTCGGGAACGGCCAGTTCAATTTCCACATCATACCGGCGCTCCAGGTCTCTTAAAATGGACAGAATGGTTTGGTTCTGAAATACAAACCGGTGTTCACGCCATGCAAGAATATCATCGGCAGCGGCAGCTTCAGGTTCAGCCGGCCGGTCCATTTCGATGTTCCAAAAACTGCTTTCGTTGGCCTGTAAAATCCGGTATCCGGAACGGTCTTGTGCCGGGTAAAACAGTACCTGCCCGTCACTGACGGTCACGGATGTTTTCAGCCCGGGTTCATCGCTCCATGACCGGATGTTGAACCGGGTGCCCGTAACTTCGATAATGCTTCCGTTTGCTTCCACAATAAATGGGTTTGAGTGCTCTTCTACCGTAAAGAACGCTTCGCCGTTCAATTCCATATGCCGGTTTGTGTATGGGTAAAGACGGCTGTAGAGTATCGTGGTTCCGCTGTTCATTTCGATGGTTGTTCCGTCGGGCATTTCCAGTGTGGCGATTTCGCCGTATGGCACGGTGGCCGTTTTAGGTACAAACAGGAAAAGCGAAGTAATGGCAATGAGTGCCACTGCCGCCACAAGAATTCGGTGATGGCGCTGAATCCACCCAACAATTTTATCACCCGGAGAAAGAAATTCTCCGCTCATTTCAAGCCGGGTGTGCACATCGTTCAACGCCTCTTCAATTTCAGAAGGTGAAACTCCCGGCAGATTACCGGCAGCATCGCCGGAGTGTTCCCAGACTTCCTGAATGGCGGCACGTTCCTCCTCAGAAAACTGCTTCAGGATGCTTGAGTCCGGATGGTTGTTATGATTTTGCTTAGACATGGCGGCTATGGGTTACTCTGATTTTGATAATGGTAATACTGATCTTTGAGTTTGCTTAAAGCGGCTACAATATGGTTGTTTACGGTTTTAGCCGATATATTCATCACATCGGCAATTTCATTGTGGTCGAGCCCTTCAAAGCGGCTCAGCTTGAATGCTTCCTGCTGACGTTCGGGTAAATTGCTGATCCACTCCCGAAATCGTGCAGAAAGTATGGTTGACGAATCCTCTGGATTTTCCGACAGGTTGTGTGAAGGCTGGCTGCTCAGCTCATCCCATTCGGAAGAAAGAGTTTCGTTTGCGTGATCGCGTAAATAATTCAAAGACCTGTTTCTTACAATTTGATATAAAAAAGCTCGCAGCGACCGGTTAGAATCGATCTGGCTGCGTTTTTGCCATAAAATCACAAAGGTATCCTGCACGATGTCGGCAGCCGACGATTTTTCGCGCGTATACGATGCGGCGAACCGTACCAGCCTGGGGTACATCGCCCGGAAGAGGCTGTCGAAAGCCTTCCGGTCCGATTTGCGGATCTCCCGCCCCCAATGTTCTATTTGTTGATCATTCGGTTGATTCATGAATCCATTCTGATACTATTACACGCGATTTTGGCAGGGTACCTATTTATTATTAAAAAAAGTTTTGCAGGCATTTATGTTGGTAATTGTTGGTATCACTAACTCATGGTAGCTGGTAATTGACAGTTTTTCAGTTGACAGTTGACAACTTTATAATTTGGATTGTTTGAAGATTAACAATCTAATTTTATTAGTTTTAAAAGATCATGTGCCGACCATATTTATCCAAATGAATTGTCAACTGCCTGCTGTCAATTGTCAACTGAAGTACTTTCTTGTAAACTTCTAACCCTGAAACTACAAAGTTTCCAATAGAGCCAAATATTTTTTAATTCCTGTCTCCATTTATCAATATAAAAATTGGTGGAAAAGGAAAGTGTACACAGTCTTTTTTCAGTAAATGAAATCCGCGGAATTGCGAGCGGAATTTCAAATCACAATATTAAATGATAAGATAAACTCCAGTTAGAAGTCAGATGAAAAAAATTATCTCCCCTGTACGTTCATTTCCAGTGTATAAACAGAGTTACTTGCGGTGATGAAAAGTGTGCGGCGGTCGGGACCGATGAAGGTAATGTTTCCGGTCCAGTTTTGCGGAACGGGGATGTGTAAAATCTGTTCTCCATCTTTGTTGAAAACGGTGACTCCGCGGCCGGTCAGATAGATATTTCCCTGGTCGTCGATCGTCATTCCGTCTGACCCCAGCTCGGCAAATAGCTGCCTGTTGGAGAGTGTTCCGTCTTCATTGATTGTGTAGGAATAGGTTTTGTTGTCGCCGATATCTGCCACATAGAGTATTTTGCCGTCGGGCGTGCCGATGATTCCGTTGGGCTGAACAAATTCATCTTCCACAATCAAAATTTCCTGGTGGTCCGGGGTGAGGTAATAGACCCGCTCTTCCTCAATCTCTTTTTCGGTTCTCTCCCAGTAGTCGCGCTGGTAGTAGGGGTCGGTGAAATAGATTCCGCCTTTGGGGTCTACCCAGAGATCATTTGGCCCGTTCAGTTGTTTGCCGTTAAAATTGTCCACCAGCACAGTGACTTCTTTATCTGGAGAAATGCTCCAGATCTCGCCGTTCAGATCGGCGCAGGTCAGCAGGTTTCCATCGTGATCGAAATACATACCGTTGGAACGGCCGGTTTCATCCATAAAAAGTGTCAGCTCGCCATCAATGCTGTATTTCCAGATGTGGTCGTTTGGCTGATCGGTGAAATAGACATTTCCATCCTCATCGGTGGCGGGCCCTTCGGTAAATGAAAACCGGTCGGAAATCAGCGTTAGTTCTGCACCGTCGGCAATGATACCGCTCTCCTGGGCGAGCAGAGGCCGGGCCATAAAAAAAATGATCAGTGTGATGAAAATTGAAAATCCGGTAGAATGGATAAAATGAATATTGATGGTCATAAATGCAGGCAGTTTGCTTTGATTTTTATCATAGTTCAGAAAAGATTTTGCGGCTGAACAAATCTGAACAATTATTCAGACTTACAAAAGCCACGGAAACACAGAGAAACACGGAAATCAAAACCTCCGTGTTAATCCGTGCTTCCGTGGCAATTCAGTAATATTGATATGTAAAATATAGCGATTTTTAAATAAGAGCTAAGAAATCTGAAGGTAATTTTCACTATGCAGAAGCCTGCTTGCACCGGAGTCAATAATTGATTGGTACAACTATCAGTCAACAAACCGGATTCATCAATTGAGTGATTTCAATCAGCTCGTATTATCCATATGTATGTAAAAAGTAAACTAAACGTAACCGTTCATCATTACATGGCGGTAAAGCCGTTTGAGGCCGTGGACTTTAAAATCCCACCACACCCGGGTTTCCTGGGTTGGCCGGTAGATCCATTCATTGATAAGATTTCCTTCAAAGTCGAATTCAAACATCATACATCGTCCATAGCGAGTCAGCAGAGGACAGCCCGAAGCCCCATCGTATTTGTTGGAGGGTTCGTAACCGAGCACGAGGTCAATCATGTTGCCGGCAACAACGGGAGCCTGTTTACGGATGGTTGCTGCTGTTTTAGCTGCACCCGTGGCTGCATTATCACCTACTCCAAAAATATTCGGATACTGAGTGTGCTGCAGTGTTTCGCGGTCAACCGAAAGCTGTCCGCCGATACCTTCCCGTGTTAGTGGCCCTTCGCGAAGCGGCTTTGGTGTTTGAAACCGCGGCATTGGGTGCAGAAGGTCATATTGCTGCCTTACTTCACGAACCGTGCCGTTCTCTGTGGTCTCTTCGAATATTGCCGTTCGGGTTGAGATGTCTATGGCACGCAAAACCTGATTGTAGTAATTGTTGATGCCACGTGCCTCGATAAGTGGTTTTACAGCTTCATCTACTCTGGGTACGGTCGGGAAAATAGTGTTTCTATCCGTATAAAAATGCACGTCTACCTTGTCTCGCATTCCTTTGTCTCTCCACAGATCTTCAGAGAGCCAGGTGATTTTTTGAGGAGCTCCACCGCATTTTACATATCCGGGCGGATAGGTGAATACAGCATTTCCGCCTTCAAAATCGTCGGCAAGTTTTCTGTATTTTTCGCTTGAGCTGAGGTCATAAATATTGGCAACATAATCGGTGTTCAGTGCCTCTCTGAGATTTTCAACAGAATCGAGATTGCATTCAACACCCAGCCCTACAACAAGGTAGTCATAATCAATGGCCTCCCCGCTGCGGGTAATTACCCGGTTTCTGTCAGGTTCAAAGGCTTCCACATAATCTTTCACCCATTTCATATCAGAGAAAAAGAGTGACTCTTGGTCAAAAATCACATCACTCCGGTTATAAACCCCGGCACCCACAAGGGTATATCCGGGTTGGTAGTGGTGCTCCTCTCGCGGCTCAATAATTGTGATATCCGCACCGGGCACAGCTCTGAGCAGTCTTGCTGCTACGGTTAACCCGCCGATGCTTCCGCCGGCAACCACAAATTTTGCATTTCTGACTTTAGCTGCTTCGGATGAAGATACCTGAAGGCTCCTGCGATATCCGTAAAAACCTGCACCACCGCCAACAAGAAGGCCGCCGGCGCCGTACCCAATATATTTTAATGCTTGTCTTCGGCTAACACCTTTGTTTTCTTGCTGTTCAGAAAGATTTGATCTTTCTCCTGAATTCGATTTTTCCTGATCTATATTGTTTTTTTCTACACTCATTTTTTAACTATCTGATTAGTTTGGGAATATCATATTAGTGTTGTGTCAAAATTAGAATGACAGGTTTATGAGACTTCCGAAGTCTTCATCGACACGGCCAAAATGGTTGACAGATAAATCAGCCAATTTTTTAATAAAAACAGTAAGACTTCGGAAGTTTTTACCAACCTGCAATCCGTATAATTCAAAATGGAGCTTAGGCTCCGGGTACCGGAAGTGGTAAAACAGTCAGGCTCCACATGGCAAACATGGTGAGCAATGCTGTTGCCACAAAAACGGTTGCCCAAACTCTTTGTGCCTGCAGAGAAGGGGCTGTTGCTGCACCGCCTTTGTATTTCACAATCAGCTCAATTGCAAGTAAAATAGTTGTTGCCGCGGCTGACATCATGCAGAACGGGCAGATGGCCCCGATCACAAAAAGCTGCAGGTAAACGAAGCCCAGCGAGGCCAGAAAGCCAAAAGCGGTAACAGGCAGCAGAATGCGTTCAACGGTCTCACTTTTTGTGGTCATCCAGTAAGATCCCATGGCTATCATCACGATATAATAGACGGCACCAATTGCGGCAAGCGGAACCGGCCCGATGTAAGCCCATTCGCTTGTAATAACGAGCATAGGGCCGCCCAGCTCAGCGCCGGCAGGAATCATGGGGATTACCCAAAAATGGATTGCGGTTAATATGATACTGGCTACCCAGCCAAGCATCGCGGTAAAAATAAATACACCTAATAATCTGTTCATTGTTTTATGTTTTTATGATTTGTTTTGTTTTATTTTTTAAACTGTTGCCACGGGCATTTTTTGCATAGCCCAATCGGGAAATCCTTTTTCCAGCCGTGATGCATTAAATCCATTGTTGTTCAACAATTGCACGGCCTCGTCTGCCATCAGGCATAAAGGCCCGCGGCAGTACACTACAATTTCTTTGTCTTCAGGTAGTTCATTCAGCCTTTTTTCAAGATCTTTTTTGGGGAGTGAGATGGCGTTTTCTATGTGTGCCATGTTATACTCTTCTTCCGGGCGTACATCCAAAATAATCACTTCACCCCGCTTCATTTTTTCAAGCAGCTCGCGGGGCGAAATGGTGCGTAAATTGTTTCGTTTGCTGCGATAATCCTCCATCAACTGTTTGAGTTCGGCATTCTGCGAAAATCCGAGACGCCGCAGGGCACACCATGCTTCAAACACATGCTGATCGGCCAGACGGTAATACTTGTATTTCCACTGGCGCTCTGAGCTGACCAACCGTGCATTCTTCAAAACCTGCAGGTGCTGTGAAGCGTTGCCCACCGTCAAATTTGTCTGTTTTGCGATATACTCAACCGGCGCCGGGCCCTGTGCCAGCAGATCAAGAATTTCGAGACGGTGCGGATTTCCCAGTGCCTTGGTGATACCGGACATCTCGTTATAAATCGTGTCTTTAAATTCGCGGATATTTATCATTCGTTTGTTTTGTTCAGTACTAATGGTAAGCAGTAAAAGATTATCATTCAATAAGTCTATAGAATGACAAATTGATGATTTGATTAAATGTAAGTAATTGAAATTAATGCATTAAAAAAGATTGTCATTTCCTGATAAACAACGGTTAGGTAACCAATGTTACAAAGTGTTGCGAGTGGATTGATGTGATGGTTTTTGTAAAGGAAATGGTGGGCAGGAAACCGCGACTCTGCTAGGAATCCCGGGAAAGCACCGGGATGCTCTGCCAGGTCGCTATATCAAACAACCTGGCAGAGTGCCGTGCATTTCGGCTCCTGCCAGAGTTGTGGGTTGGGTGGGAAGGTTTTTGAGAAGGAGATGGTGGGCAGGGAATCGCGACTCTTGCAGGAGTCCCAAACAGCGGGACACTCTGCCAGGTCGCTAAATTTGACCGCCAACCCGCGACTCTGCCAGGAATCCCGGGAAAGCGCCGGGATGCTCTTGCAGGTCGCTTTTTCCGTACTTGAATAAAACAGTATTAAATCCGTTATTTCATGGAGCATAACTTTGAAACTGAATTAGGGAGTAAGTATGGGTAACCTTACCACGAAAAAGCTGATTGAAGAAATCGAATCCCTTCCTGTTGAGGATAGGGTATTAGTTGCCGATTCCGTTTTAAAATCTTTGAATCCTGTAGATCAGGGGATTGAAAAAAAGTGGATTGAGGTTGCTGAAAAACGCCTGGATGAATTAAAATCCGGAGAGATAAAAGGAATTTCAGGAGAAAAAGTATTTGGAAAAATTCAAAAACGTTTTTCGAAATGAATTTCAGTTTTCATCCTGAAGCTGAAACAGAATTCATCAAAGCCATCCAATATTATGAAGAACAAGAGAGGGAACTTGGCCTTGATTTCTCGATGGAGGTTTATAAATCAGTTACGAGAATACTTGCAAATCCTGAATCATGGACCAAAGTCAGTAATTCGATCCGCAGAATATTGGTGCAGCGTTTTCCATTCGGAGTGCTCTATCATTACGATTCGGAGACGGATAATGTTTTCATTGTGGCTGTCATGCATCTTCACAGAGAACCGGGATATTGGAAAAAAAGGTTGGAATAAGCTATTTGTGTTAATGTGACTATTGGACTGAACAACCTGCCAGAGTCCGAACGGAGAGAGGTCCTGGCAGAGTTGTGGGATGCAGGACAGGTATTTTGAGAAGGTGAAGGAGGGCAAGGAACAGCGACTCTGCCAGGAATCCCGGGAAAGCACCGGGATACTCTTGCAGGTCGCTGAATTAACAACCTGGCAGAGTGCCGTGCATTTCGGCTCCTGCCAGAGTTGTGGATTGATTGGAACGGGTTATGTTAAGGAGATGGTGGGCTTGGAACCGCGACTCTGCCAGAGTTATGGTTTTATGGGCATCACTCCAAATAATATTCTTCACCGAGCAATAATTTAAATTCTTCATGTGCTTTCAGGAAATTATCTTTGCCGCCGAATTGTGTTAAAACTTTCTTTTTTTCCAGATGTGAATGTTGTTTCTGATTTGATGAATCGAGGTAAGCATGAAATGAAGAGTATGGGTAATCTGAGTAACTTTCTGTGATTTTATGATGGATAGGATTCCGGTGAATATAGCAGACCAGATGGTTGAAATGATCTTCGTCTTTGATTCTTTTTCTTTTGAAAGCCCCTTCAATAAGAGTGCCGCTTCTGCTGGTTTTTGTATTTACCGACTTGGTGTAACTGTTCATTAGATGTGAGAACTGTTTGGATGGCAGGAATGGTTTCGTCTGGTCAAAATGGTCTCCATAAAAGGTGCCTTCCGGATAATTGTTTTTGATCTGCTGAAAAAGTGTTTTCTGTTCATTTAGTTTTCTCACCCGAATGAGGATATGAAAGTGATTTTTCAAAAGGCACCAGCAGTACGTCTCTGCTGAGATATACAGGTAGTAAAAATATTTATCGATAAACAGACTGAAGTCATCATCAGTAAAGAACAGATCGGATTTACCTGCACCCCGGTTATAAATGTGGTAGAAACATCCCTCTTCAAGTGGTTCCATCTTTTTGATTTTTTATTATTTGGATTGGGAAATTAATTTCTTCAATAAAAACTGTCAAGTATTGAAAAACTATATTGAACATATAAGAGTTGTGGGTATGGTGGGAAGGTTTTTTGAGAATGAGATGATGGGCATGGAACCGCGACTCTTGCCGCACCGCGATCCCTTCGGGGCAGGAGTCCCAAAAAAGCGGGACACTCTGCCAGGACGCTCAAATGAGCCACCAACCCGCGACTCTGCCAGGAATCCCGGGAAAGCGCCGGGATGCTCTGGCAGGCCGCTTGGATGATCTTTTTATTTTTGAATCACATCTGGTTTTTCTATCATCCAAGAGTGTTTATTGGGATTGTTAATTTGGTGAATTGGAATGGCTTTATTTCAGAGTGCAGTTCTTAAACAATATTTGTCAGGGGTTGGTGATGATGAAATCGCGGAGGCGTGGGCGGCATTCCAGGCTCATTT
>SLPZ01000190.1 GCA_007131725.1 Balneolaceae bacterium | reverse complement strand
TTCGGGAAAATGGATTGCCATCATAAAAAATCACAACAAACGCGTATCCATTCCCGGAGCAGGCATCAAAATACCACCATTCATAACTTCCGGGATTGGGCTTGTCCGATTTTGTATCTTTCTGAAAATCTGAGATGATTTGCATAAATAATCTTGAATGGAACTTGATTTTATTCTGTTCGGGATAGTATGGAATAAATAATAAACCTGCTGTTGATGTCTACAATTTCTGTGGTTACCGGGCTGCTTGTATTCGCCCTGATTTATCTGCTTGCCACGTCGGCAGTTCTGCTTAGAAACCGGTTTGAACTGACAGCACTTCGTTTCAGTGAAACTGATGAAGCTCAGCCGAAAATATCTGTTTGCATTCCCGCACGAAACGAAGAACACAACATCGGCCTGCTGCTGAAATCACTGATTCAGCAAGAATACAAAAATTTTGAGGTTCTCGTTCTGGATGATCACTCCGAAGATCAAACGGCAGATATTGTTCAAAACTTCGCTTCGGAAAACCCTGGCTTTAGACAGCTTCACACCGGTGCAGAAAAACCTGAAAACTGGCTTGGCAAACCGTGGGCGTGTCATCAGCTTGGCCAACTGGCATCCGGAGAGCTTCTGCTTTTTCTTGATGCCGATACGACTCTTCACCCTCAAACCCTGACAAGAATTACGGCATCTTTCCGGCATGATGGCCTGGATATGCTCACCGTTTGGCCTCAGCAGCGGCTGGGTACATTCTGGGAAAAAACTGTCATCCCGCTGGTTTACTATGCACTGGTAACCCTCCTCCCGGCAATTTATGTTTACAGAGACCCGAGATGGATGCCCAAATATTTCCGGAAAAAATTCAGAACGGCTTTTTCGGCTGCCTGTGGCCAGTGTATTGCATTTAACCGGGATGCTTATGATGCCATTGGCGGCCACTCGTCTGTAAAAAATAAAATAGTTGAAGATGTTGAACTGGCAAAAATGATCAAAAAGGCGGGATTCAGGATAAGAATGTATCACGGTGTGGGTTCGGTTATGTGCCGGATGTATGAAAAAGAAAAAGAATTGTTTAACGGGTTCAGAAAAAACTTCCTGGCCGGTTTTGGGTATTCTATTCCGCTCTTTTTATTGGCCGCTATTCTGCATCTGATCGTTTTCGTGCTGCCTTTCATCGTTCTGCCGGTTGCCTGGTATCATATCTATGAAAGGCTTTTTTTTCTGTCCGCATCTTCCATTGGAATTATTTTGATGCATCGCCTTATTCTCTCAGTATGGTTCCGGTGGGACCCGGTTTATGCCTTTACCCATCCCATCGGCGTACTTTGGTTTCAGCGGCTTGGCATCCGATCGCTTATTGATTATTTCTCGGGAACAAAACCGGATTGGAAAGGAAGAAAAGTATAAATACAGATACATCAACTGTTTATTTTTACCTAAAGAGATTGCATATTGAGTTAGATGACAGAGTTGATTTCGAAATACCTGCAATATCAGAAAATTGAACGTAATGCTTCGGATCATACCATCACTTCTTATGGAAATGATCTGAATCAGCTTTTTGATTTTGCTATTCAGTACAGTGGAAAAGAGAGTTCGTCTTTCAGAATTGATGACATCGACCGACTGACAATTCGCCTTTGGCTTGGTGAAATGTCTGAAAACGGCATGGCCCGAAATACCATCGCAAGGAAAGTGGCTTCCGTTCGTTCATTTTTTAAATACTGCTATAAACGAGGATACATTCAAAAAAATCCTGCCCATTTGCTGATCGTACCGAAAAAAGAAGAACGATTACCCGGCACCGCCCGGCTGAAAGATATTGAAGCCATGATGGAGCTTGCCGATGGCGACAGTCCCCAAAAACATCAGGATCGAGCTATTCTTGAGCTTTTTTATTCGACAGGTATGAGGCTCAGCGAATTGACAGGTCTGAACCTTACCGATCTGAATCTCCCTCAAAAGCAGGTAACCGTATTTGGCAAAGGCAGCAAGCAGCGAACCGTTCCCCTCGGTGATAAAGCTGTGGAAGCATTAAACGAACATTTGAAAACCCGAAAAAAATTGCTTTCTTCCAAGAGCAATGCCGATGCAAAAACGGCCCTGTTTATTGCACCTGCCGGGGGAAGAATGTATCCCCGCAAAGTTCAGCGTATTGTGAAAGAATATTTTCTGAAAGTGTCCGAAATCACTCAAAAAAGTCCGCATACGCTACGGCACAGTTTTGCAACACACATGCTGGATGCCGGAGCCGATATCCGGTTGATTAAGGAGTTTCTTGGGCATGCAAATCTTGCATCAACCCAGGTTTATACACACACAAGTGTAGAACGCTTAAAAAAAGTTTACAGTCAAGCCCATCCAAGGGCAGAAAATTAAATCCAAAAGGAGGAATCATGAAAACCACATTCACAGCAAGACATTTCCAGGCAAGTCCAGATCTTAGAGAGTTCTCTGAAAGTGCTGTTGAAAAACTGGATCAATTTTTTGACAAAATCATTGTTTGTGATATAGTTTTGCGGCCAGGACAGGATGATGACAATCCGTCCATTGCAGAATTAAATGTAAAAGTGCCCAGAACATTGATTAATGTTTCGGAAGCTGCGCCTACTTACGAGCAAGCTATAGGAAGTGCAGTTGATACTGCCGTGCGGCAGCTCAGAAAGTATAAAACCAAGCACTTCGAACACCATTAATTAATTGTGAAAAAACTATCCCCGTCGGGCGTTTGTATAATCCGGTTCAAAAATTTACCGAAACTGCCAGACGGGGATTTTTTATATTGCAACGATGCATCTACGAAACAAACAGCCTTAATGGCTCTTTAAATTGTAATAAAACCATCCGGAGCATTTATGCCTTTCAGAGACCAGGAAGCAATTCCCATCCGAGAAAACATACAGGTATCGAGCCTGGTGGAAAGGTTAAAAGAGCGCATAAAAATTGAACTTGAACCAGTTGCAGCCACCGGAAGTGCCGATAAAAAACTGGTTACCGAAGCCGACCTTCACAGGCCCGGTCTCGCCCTTGCGGGGTATGTGGATCTTTTTACCTATCAGAGAATCCAGGTAATCGGCAACACAGAATGCAATTTTTTGAGCAATCTTTCTCAGGAAAAGCGCCTGAAAGCATTCGAAAAACTTGTATCGTTTGATATTCCCGTAATTTTTTTGACGAATAACAACACTCTCGAGCAAACGCTGTTAAAAAAAGCTGAGGAACAAAAAATTCCGGTCTACAAAACCCGGTACGAAACCACGAAGTTTATGTTTATGCTTCGTGATTTTCTGGAAGATTATTTTGCCCTGCAAACCATGCTGCACGGAACCATGGTAGATGTCTACGGAATCGGGATATTAATAAGCGGAAAATCGGGACTTGGCAAAAGCGAAGTAGCTCTTGACCTTGTTGAGCGCGGGCACCGTCTTGTATCTGATGATGTGGTAATGCTGACAAAAAAAGGCAATGTGTTGCTTGCCTCTGCCACGGAAATGAATAAGCATTTCATGGAAATTCGCGGACTCGGTATTGTTGATGTAATGTCGATGTTCGGCATTCGTTCTATCCGTTATCAGAAGCGGCTTGAAGTTGTTCTCGAACTTTCACTTTGGAAAGACACAGAAAAAATAAACCGAACCGGCCTTGATCACGATACGGTGAAAATTCTGGATACGAAAATTCCCCTTATTCACCTGCCAATTACACCCGGAAAAAATATTACCGTAATAGCAGAGGTAATAGCCATGAATTACCTTCTGAAACATTATGGTTATGATGCAGCCAAAGCATTCCAGAAAAAAATTAAAAAGCATATTTCAGCCAAAAAAAGCCGCAGTGACATGCCAAGAAGGGCTGTTGAATATTTTGAAGGAGATTTTGAATAGTATTAAACCGATTCATTTTTTATATTTAAAGAATAGTCGGCTACCTTTACTCAACTAAAGTATCTGCTCAATAACTCTTTATGCCCAGTAAAAACCATTACATCTACGACCCCGATCAGTGCGAATTTGTCCCGGTTAAGTACGATATCAAGAAAAAACTCATCAATTCTATCTCTTTTTGGTTAATAAACGGACTCGTAATGGCAATCTTTGGCCTTGCAGTATTAACCAACTATGTGGGAACTCCTGCCGAAATTGCCCTGAAAGATGAAAACAGAATATTAGTAGAGCATCTCAAAAATACTGAAACATCACTTATAGAGTTGGAAAAGAAGCTCGAAGACATTGCCGAACTCGATAATGAAATGTACAGAACTATTCTCGGGCTTGATCCGGTGTCGGAAGATTTGAGGATGGCCGGAACCGGCGGTGCAAACATCTACTCAGATTTTGACTACTTTAACCGGGAAACCTCAGAAATTCTTCTCAGTACCGCATCCAAAATCGACAAGCTTGAACGCCGTATTGGTGTTCAGCGACTTTCTTTCAATGAAATTAAAGGCCATTATAACAACAATAAGGAGAGGCTCCGGAAGATTCCTGCCATTAAACCGGTAAACAGCATCATCCTCGACGGATTTGGAATGAGAACCCATCCCGTGCTTGGATATAAAAGGCAGCACGATGGTGTAGACTTCAGGGCTGAAATTAACTCTGAAGTATTTGCAACCGGTGATGGAAAAGTAGTTTATGCTTCACGCCACGGTTCATACGGTAATCTTCTGGAAATAGATCATGGATTTGGAATCGTTACACGTTATGCTCATTTAAACAGATTTGCAGATGGAATCCGCCCGGGCACTAAAGTTAAAAGAGGAGAAATGGTAGCTTATACCGGAAATACGGGCCTCTCCAGTGGCCCTCACCTGCACTATGAGGTTTTGGTTGACGGCAAACCGGTTGATCCCATCAACTATATGATTGCCGACATCACTCCCGAAGAGTACCTGATGTTTAAGGAGTTGAACGAAAATCAGGAATCCCTTTTCTCAATTTCTATTCCTGACTGAATTTCCTCTCGGGGCGAGATAATAAAGAAGATTTTAATAAAGCCAACCAGGATTCATTAAGCAATCATTTTTGCAGGTCTTCTTCATTGCAAACCACCATAAATCCTTTTTTACGAACTGTTCGGATATATTCAAAATCGGTGTGTTTTCGCATCTTTTTCCGAAGATAGCTCACATATACATTGATATAGTTGGTCTGAGTATTAAAACCAATTCCCCAGACATTTTTGGCAAGTTCATCCTGCGAAACTACCCTGCCCTTGTTTTTCACCAGGTAGGCAAGTAATCCAAATTCACTGTTTGTCAGGTCAACCTCTACACCATTTATGTTCATTGTACGCTCAAAAACGTCAATAGTAAGTTCGTTGCACGTTAGTTCTCGCTCTTCTGTACCGCTTCTTCGCCTGATAGCCTCAATCCGTGCCAGGA
>SLPZ01000025.1 GCA_007131725.1 Balneolaceae bacterium | reverse complement strand
TCTGGCTTCTTTCGGTATTCCTGGTATTAGCCATTCTGTTTAATGTGAAACCGGTGAGAAGGGCAATTCTGTCAGGGCCTATTCTGAAACTACTGGATGCCCTGAAAATTTTACCGGCGATCTCTGAAACCGAGCAAACGGCCATTGATGCCGGCACCGTTTGGGTGGAAGGAGAGTTTTTTACCGGAAAACCCGACCTGAAAAAGCTGAACAGCGAAACTTATCCCGAACTGAGTGATAAAGAGCAGGCTTTTATGAACGGGCCGGTAGAAGAACTTTGCACGATGGTTTCTGATTGGGAAGTGTTTCAAAAAAAGGATTTTACCAAAGAGACCTGGGATTATCTGAGAGAAAAACGGTTCTTCGGGTTGATTATTCCGGAGGAGTATGGCGGCCATGGATTTTCTGCCAATGCACACAGTGCAATAGTTGCAAAACTGGCATCGCGCTGCGGGCCGCTTGCCACAACCGTAATGGTGCCCAATTCACTCGGCCCGGCCGAACTTCTGATGCACTATGGAACGCAAGATCAAAAAAATCATTATCTGCCGAAACTGGCAACAGGCGAGGAGATGCCCTGTTTTGCACTTACCGAACCCAACGCCGGTTCGGACGCCGGAGGCATGCAGAGCCGGGGAGAAGTGTTCAAGGGCGATGATGGAAAATTGTACCTGAAACTGAACTGGGATAAGCGTTACATCACTCTTGCAGCAATTTCCACGGTAATCGGGCTGGCATTTAAATTGTATGATCCCGATAACCTGCTTGGTAAAGGAGAGAGGCCCGGAATAACGGCTGCCCTGGTTCCGAGTAATCTGAAGGGGGTTGAAATCAACAAGCGCCATGATCCGCTTGGTGTGCCGTTTTATAACTGCCCTACACGCGGCAAAGATGTGGTGGTTCCGGTTGATGCAATCATCGGTGGGGCTGATGGGGCAGGCAACGGGTGGAGAATGCTGATGGAATCACTGGCGGTAGGGCGCGGCATTTCGCTTCCGGCACAGTCCATTGGCGGGGCAAGAACCGCAACTCGTGCAATCGGCGCCTACGCCGCCATCCGGAAACAGTTTGGCCTGAACATAGGAAAATTTGAGGGAATTGAAGAGCCAATGGCACGGATCGGAGGCTACACATACCTTATGGATGCGGCACGCGGATATATCTGCGCGGCAATCGATAAGGGGGCAAAACCGGCCGTGGTAACGGCTATTGCAAAATACAATTTCACCGAACTTGGCCGAGAAATAGCGAACGATGCGATGGATATTATGGGCGGTGCAGGCATTTCAAGGGGGCCGAGAAATTTTATTGCGCATTCCTACATTGCTATCCCCATCGCCATCACTGTTGAGGGGGCAAATATTTTGACACGAACACTCATGATCTTTGGCCAGGGAGCCATCCGAAGTCATCCGTATGCGCTGAAAGAGATCCAGGCACTGATGAATAAAGACGTGAAACAATTTGATGACAATTTCTGGAAACATATCGGCCATGTGTTTCAAAACTCTATTCGTTCATTTTTACTGAGCATTACGAGAGGCCGGCTGGCAAGTTCACCGGTCAGCGGGCCGGCGGCCAAATATTACCGGAAACTGGCATGGGCATCGGCAAATTTTGCATGTATGGCGGATATCGCACTTGGCTCATACGGAGGCGCTTTAAAAATGAAGGAGAAACTGGCCGGGCGCTATGCCGACATTCTGAGCTGGCTGTTTCTTGCATCGGCCACGTTGCGCCGTTTTGAAGCCGAAGGACGCCGGAAAGAAGACCTGCCTTATTTTGAGTGGGCAATGCAGCATGCATTTTGGCGGATTCAAACCGCTTTTGACGGTATCTACGATGAAATAACCCTGCCCGGATTTAGCTGGGCATTCAGAGGGCCGATAGCTGCATGGTCGAGACTGAACCGCATCGGGAGAAAGCCATCTGATAAAACCGGTCATAAAGTAGCACAGGCCATGCAAACCCGCGGTGAACAGAGAGACCGAATTACAAATGGAATTTTTATTCCGAAAAACAGGGATGAGTCGATCGGCAAGTTTGAATTTGCCATGAAATTGGTTGAAGAAAGCACTCCGGTTTACAAAAAACTCTATAAGGCCACAAAAGCCGGTGAACTGGTCAAATCACACGTTCTGGATCAGCTTGAACCGGCACTTGAAAAAGGCATCATTACGAAAGAAGAAGCCGAAATGGTACAAAAAACCGAAGAGGCCCGGTTTGATGCCATCCTTGTGGATGAATTTACCCTGGAAGAGTACGATGAAGGCATTGCACCCGCTCCGCCGGCAGATGGGCTGAAAAAACCAGGAAAAGATACGGTGATTCTTTGAAAATACAGGCAAATCTAAACATGGCTTTTCTGTTAACAGACACATGTGTTTAGCGGACAAAGAATCTTTGAGAGTCCACTACAGCTATCGGGATTGTTCTCAACCAAATTTCTTAGTGAATAATGCAGGCTACAGCGATTTCACCGGTATTTCACCCTCTTTCAGCCGGTTGATGTAGATATTCCACATCAGGGCACTTTTACCTTCGAGAACCAGTTGAAGGGTGGTTTCCGGAGTTGTAACCGTAATTTTATGATTTTGCTCAACAGAGATATATCGCAGATCATCCATTGGCAAATCAAACACCTCTGACCCCATGGATATCAGTAACCGGTCGGTTTTCAGCTCTACATGGGCGCGCTCGAGCTTCACACGCTGATGTTCCTTGTTGACCATATAAATCTGGCTGCCCGGGCTTTCCAGAACCACATCCTCTTCAGGGCGTTCTAATACCATCGGCATTTGGTTGATTTTATCGTGCAGATCGTTTACCGAAATCTCCTTTCCGCTGCGGTCAACCAGGCGCGATGCCACATTCATTTTATATTTCATGGTTGAAGTGCGGCTGTATACATTTACACCATCCGGGGTAAATACCGAGCCGGTCACCCCAGAATCGGGACACCTGTACAAAAACCGCTGTACGCCTGCTGCCGGTTTCTTGCAGCTTTTGGGATAGGCATCCTCGGGCGGATAGTATTCATCAAAACCGATCATTTCCCGGCAATATGCGGCAAAGGTTTCGTAATCTTCAAAATCGGATGCATGAATGGGATCCATAAACCGAATTTCGATGCTACTCTTTCGGTATTTATCAGCCCAGCGCGGCCAGCCCAGGTGGGAGCCGTGCAACTGAACCGGGTGAACCGGAATTCCCATTTTCCAGAATAGTTTGAGCGTGGTTTCGATCAGAGGTTTGGGGCGGCCATCCCAGCGGCGCCCTCCCTCGGGAAATATCACAATCATGCGCCGCTGTTCAATCATCCGAATTACACTGCGTATAATACCCGGCTCTGGCACATATTTACTCGTGGGCACAATACCGATGCTGTCCATAAATATGCGCGGCAGTGTTTTATGGAACTGATCGCGAGTCATTACACCGGCAGTGGGTTCTTCGGTCAGTCCCAGGTTTAAAAAGAAGGGATCGAAATAGTTGGAATGGTTGCCGTACAGAAAACAGGGGCCTGTTTGCGGCATGTTGTGTTGGTTGGTAATGCGCGGATTGAAAATATATTTGGTTGTGGGAATGATGGTATTCCGCATAAACACAAAAGTTTTTTCGGAATAGCCACGCTCATTTTTCTTAAATCTGAACCCTTTGATCATTCGTCGGGGGTGGTTAGTATAATGTTAAGTTGGCAGTTGTATGTTTTATTTTTCGATGTACCAATTTAGCAAAAATTGAGGAAGGGTGAAGGGGAATTTTTGCTTATCTCACAACCGACTACCCCTTTGAAACCGTAGTTCAACTGACTCCTGTTCCCTCAAATGGCTGGAAATTTTCCCAATGGAGTGTGGGGATGTGACTTCCACGGATGAGGTATTAAAGTTACTTTAGATAGAGATAAGATTGTTACAGCTACATTTATACATCAGAGTGAATGTCGTGAATTTGCAGAGATCAGAATAGGAGTTCTGTATACAAACAGCTTTCAAAAATCCTGTTCAATTCTGCTCACTGAAATAGGTCATGCCGTTTACCGGATCTGTTCTGCCATACCAAAAAATGAGGATCATCGTGTCCATAAAAACAATACCGAGAGTAGACCAAAAAAGATTACTGAACAGCACTTTTCTGAACCACATCGAATATTTTACGCAAATAATCCATTCGGCGGTCTGCGGATCGAAGTCCCATCCAAAATGCGAAAAATTGGAAATCATATTCTGTATTATGAAGATGATAGTGTACAGGGAACAACACACCGGGCAACCGATGAAGAGATTGAACGGCTGTTAAACTTCTACGATGATCATGGAAAGCATATTATCGATGAAATGTTTGGCGGTTTGGGACCTGTTGGGACTGCAAATCATTTCATAGGACCATAAAGACTGACAAATGACCTTGACGGTAATGGGAAATTTATCGTATTGCAACTGCATCCTAACAATATCTTGGGTGGGGCAGCGGGCTATGTATCATCATGCGACAGACGGCCAACGCCTGAAAATTATTTTGCAGGGGGGTGGTTTTGTACAAGAAGCAATGAGGCTGAGATTACCTACATACTGCGTCCTGAAACTTATGGCATTGGCATTGTGTACCACAGAAGCAGAAGGTTTTTAAAGGCATCCTTGATCAGTGTCCTTATCGGGAATCCCAACAATAATTCTAATCAATCCACCTATTATGGTGCATCCTGGCTATTCCATCGATATTTAGCTGATCAATACTCATCAGGGAATGCGGTTCCTTTTTTCAGGTAGTTAAATGATGGAACCTATCAGGCAGCACCTTTTCTATTTTTACACAAGTATAAAGACATTACCGGGTTCATTTTAGCAAGTTATTAAATGAATATATGCATGCCATCATGCTTCAAGGTGAGCTAAGCGGGTTTGAGACAACTCCATATTCATTCAGCAGCCTGCAGTTTAAAGATATCTCAAGTTATTTTATAACCGATGATACACCGCGAGAATGGCCATATTTGCAGAAATCACTACCCTTCCAGAGTGGCAGTTTCACGATCAAACCTTTGATTTATACCTCTCCGGTCTTTTATGAATTCATTGCAAATGGCCGGGGAGATGTGGTTATCGAACTATTTAATGAGAATGAAAATCAACTAAATCCCTCACATGATATGTCCATTAAAATAGTCACGATAAAATAACGAGAGCATAAAGATATGAAGCCTTATCCGTTGAAACTGACTATTATCTTAGCACCCTTAACAACAGGGAGAAAATTCTACATTAAGAATTAGTATCTTATTATATAAAAAAACGAAGATTTTGGTCAGCCAAGCATAAGCTATACATCCTAAAAGAAGCCGAGTTGCAGGGTGTTACAGCGACGAATCGTAAGCAGAGTCTGTATGAAAACGCCTATTATTAGCAGAAACAGAATTATGAGTGTGATGTAAATAGATCATTTTTTTAATCAATTTTCACTGTAAAGGCATATGAATCAACACACTCTGAAGATATTTTTGATTCGATTTTTTTCTGTTTTCACAGTTCTACTGTTTTGGTCTTATAGTATCAGCTATGCACAAATAGTAACCAATGTACCGGAGAATAAGAGAAATGAAAGATTCCTTAATGATGCACCCACTATTGAGTTCCGGCCGGGCCTTTCCATTGCCGGTTTCAGCAACAAAGGTGAGACCGGATATGGCTTGAAGGAGCTGCTTAATCACGCATATAGTGAGAGCAAACCGGAAATCAGACAATTGATGGAATTAACTCTGAAGAGAGCCAAAGCTCCGTTGATGCATCATCCCTCAATAGATCAAATTGAAAATAATAACCTTACTCTTCAATACACAGCATTTGAAGCCCTTGCATCGCTGATACTTGAGGAAAATGGAGTAGAATCAGACGAATCGAAAGATTCTTTTGGCCTGATAGTTCGTCCTCATGCTGATGTGATGACTCTATTTAGAGATGCAATTCTGGCTTTGGCACGAAATAATAGATTTATTAACAAAACCTCAGATTCCGGAGATATTGACGATTATGTGAAAATAACCAGATCCTACTTTATGGTCGCCAAAGCTCTGGACTTGTATCTGGGTATTGAGAATGCATACATGCACTACAACAGAATAGAATCTCATAGTGATCTTTTGTTGAGTGAGAGTGAAAAAATCGAAGTAATGAACCGATTCATCAGAGATGCAGATATTCTGTATGAAAGGGGATTGAGAAGAACGTATGGATTTGGGTTTTTGAGTGTCAGGGAAGATGAACTTGAACCAGGCAACAGGCCCCTCAAAGGCTATCTTGCGTTGGCGTTTGCCACTCTTGCCACACAAACATCCGACCCTCCGGCACAAGAGAGGTTACAAAGCTACTTTCAGGAAGCACTCCACCGCGCGAGTACTGCTGCCGGAGATTCGGATAGGTTCAAATACTGGATGTATCAGACGGATAATGGAAGTCGCTATTGGGCAGAAGGCCCATATTATTTTGATTTTGTATTGAAAGATGCCGTTCGGTTTTGGCATGCGGTAAGATTGCAAAATAGCCTGCATGACATTCCGGATCCATTCAGAAGTTCATGGTTTCTTGAGCCTGTACGCTGGATGGCAGATATCTCTACGCCTGACGGAGCTGTTCCACCGCTGAATGATGGAAATAAACGAGTGATTCAATCTTCCGATCTTCTTCGATGGTCACCAGAATTTGGAGACGCTTCGATAGGTGAACTGTATCAACGGATTTATTCCAACATAACGCAATTTCATCAGCGGAGCCAATTTGATGATCAGTATTATCTCACAGAGATGACTATCCCGAAATATTCAGGCTCGTATCGTGAGCTCGCTTCCTTACGCGATCCGCAAGAACAGCAATTGGTTCTGAGAACCACAGATGCTGAATCAAATCGTTATTTCCTGTTTTTAAACGGAGAAAAAGGCAACTCAATCCTGCGGGGAGAAGGGCATCAGCAACCGGATCAGCTTCAATTGCTCTACTATATGAATGAGTATTCATTTCTTGTTGACCCGGGGTACAATTCCGGCAGCCCAACAAGGAATAGTTTCAGAAACGGTTACAGGTACAACAATACAATGCAGTACAATGCATCCAGAACGTCAACTAGTCTGGGTTTTATTACTGAGCAAAATGAGGGTGGAATACCCAGCCCTTATGTGTCGGTTACAGAACTAAGAAAGGTGAGTGAGCACAATGATGCAGTGTTGAAAACACACGTTTCAAATGAAGCACTCGATTTTATTTCAGGTGAAGTGGAGTTGAAGTTGGGTAACTCAAGGGCAATGTATTCACGTTCCGTTATTAAGGTTAAGGGGAACCTGCCTTATGTTATCGATCTGAACCGTGCCGAGGTGATTGAGGGTAGAAATGATTTTGTGATGAGATATTATGGCAATAGTGAGCATTACCTCTATGATAACGGATGGTTGTTCTGGGAAAAATCTGGCTCTCCTTTTGCCAGCAATTTACATCAACTGGCACTCTTCACAGAGGTTGTTTCCGGCAGCTATAAATCAGAAATGGATTCTGTTGAAATATTGGAATATGAAAACAGAGGCGGACAAAACAATGATAAAACTCCTTATCCGGTAAAGAGAGTATCCTACCTGAGCGATCAAGACTCAGCAATATTTGCCACAATGAGTCTTCTAAAAATAACAGATGGCCAACTTAGTAAACCTGAAATAACTGCCGGACAGAATGGTACTCACTGGATGGTTTATAAACCAGAAACAGGTACAGCTGATATTGTAATTTATAAACCTCAAGAGACAGAAAGCAGAGATCGGGTCATCAGATTACCAGAAAGATTTGGCTCATATATTTTTTTACCGGAGGAAGAAGCGGAGCTTTTTTTTGTTCGTTTACATCAGGAGCTGGATGAATGGATTATAAACCCGGACTATACGTTGAATCTGCTTCCTCTTGCTGCCCCTGAAATCACTGTTTCCGCTTCGGATTCACTCACTGTCGAGTTGGAGTGGGTGATGGATACGTTGACCGGTGTGGAGGGGTATCGTCTCTATCGCGGGGGCAGTGTGGATACGCTTGAGGAGATCGCGCAGCTGGATGCACAAACCACCCGTTTTACGGATCACCTGGAGGAGCCTGTCTCCCGGCTATATGCGATTCGCGCGCTCTATAGCCCTCCGGAGCAGAGCCCGATGTCGAATCTGGTGAGTTACCACTACTCTGCGCTGGAGGTGAGCGAATCATGGGCGCTGCGCAGCCAGGTGCTTAGCGAGCAGAGCGGTGTGGAGGAGTGGGATGAGCTGTTCGGCTTCGATCGCGTTTACCACCGCGCAGAACAGATGCAGACAGGACGCGGCTACTGGCATCGCAGCAGTAAGCCCCGCACACAAGTGCTCTATGGGCAGGGGCTGCTGGAGGCCTGGGTGGCTGTAGAACCGGGCTGGAACCTGATAGGAAGCATTGCGAGTGACCTTTCTGCGCAGGCGCTTGTGGATACCGCCGGCGTGATCGGTGCAACGGCGCTATGGGAGTATGAACAGGGCGCCTATCGCCAGGCGCAGGTGCTTCGCCCCGGAAGAGGATACTGGCTGAACGCGCAAAAGCGGGGATGGATTGGACTACAGGCGGACAGTCCGGCTGAGCCAAAGCGCAAGATGGAGCCGGAGCCGGATGCACAGCTGGTGGTGGTATCGGGCGAGAGCCGTCAGGTGTTTGGTATCGCAGCGGGTGAACTCGACCCTTCTGTACGTGATTATTATCTGGCTCCTCCGCTCGCGCCACAGGTGAGGCTGGATCTTCGTACACGTGGAGGATACACCGTGTGGGATCCTACGGACAGAGAGCTGGTACTCCATGCAGATGAGTACCCGGTACGCCTCTATATGCAAGGAAGTGAAACGTCGCAGAAACCGGCAGCCTGGTGGTTGAGGGGAACTCGCGGTGGACAACCGGTGGAGTGGGCGCTACGCCCAGGCAATCACGTGATGATCGAAGCCGGTGTGGAAAACCTGAGGCTGGAACCTGCAGGCAAAGAGGATGCCATAAGTGAGTTTCGTGTAAGTGCTGGATATCCCAATCCCTTTGATAGAGTGACAAAGATTGACTATGAGCTGCCAAAGGCAACGCAGGTACTCATAGAGGTGTATGATGTGATGGGGCGTCGGGTGGCTATACTGGTAAATGAGTCCCAGCAGGCGGGTAGATACAGCGTGGATTTTGATGGCAGCGGACAGGCATCGGGGATCTACTTTCTGCAGGTGCAGGCACTGGGAGAGACCTCAGTGCAGAAACTGACGAGGATACAGTAAAGTGGGGGCTTCAGGAGTTGAGACGGCGTGATTGTGTATTGGCTTCCTTGAAGAGGTTGTGTTGAATAACGCATTTTATGCTTTTGCTGCGAGGACTAAGTATAAGTAATGGCAAGACTTTTTAGGAGAAGGCTTTGAAAAACCCTTCGTTGTTCTTTGATTTAATTTTTATGGCTGACTGTTGACCTGATTTTCTTATGATGGGCAACATTTCTACCAACCTTTGGTCGATAATTATTGTCAGATGCCTTTAAAAGGGCCTGAAAAGCCATTTATACGCTCATTTTTTGTTTCATAGAGCTACCGACCCATGGATTTGGTCTTTTCAAGTAGAAATCCGGCTCTGCTCAGATTCCATCCAATACAGGCAAAGACAAATCGCAACCGGTTTCGAGTCTGGTTTTTGGCTCGCTTGGCAACCAGATTTGCCTTGGTCTTCATCCACGCAAACGTATGCTCCACGGCCGCCCGAACGCTGTTCAATTTACGGTTTCGTTTTTTCTGGGAGCCTGATAGAGGTTGATTACGTTTGGCCTTGTCCAGCACTCCGTAGTACCAGCCATAGTGGCGGGCTGAGTGCTTGTGATGGCCGTCTACATAGGCTTTATCTCCAAATAAGGCCTTCTCATCGTAGCTGATCAGCTCTTCGGTTTGCGTGCTGTCATGCACACTTGCCGGGGTGAAGGTAGCCTTGCGGATGAGTTTGGACTGCATGTCCACACCGATATGCCCTTTGTAACCAAAATACCAGGTGCCGCCTTTTTTTGTGGAGTCCGCACCGGTGTCGATCTGCGGAGAGGGTTCGGCAGCCAACTCCTGGCGCTTTTTATCCGACAGTGGGCGCCCCGATGATGGAAGAATCGAAGCGTCGACAATGGTGCCTTTCTTCACCATTAGGCCTTGGAATTCCAACTGCTGAGTAATCAGCTCAAAGATACGCTGGTCTACATTATGGACGCTGAGGGCTTCTTTGAAACGCCAAAAGGTTAAAGTCTAATATTTCTTAGTCCATCACGGTTTGTCACTGTAATCAAATGACATAGCCGGTAACAAATTTCTTTTTCAATCACCTACAGATTCACTGTATCGCCAATTTATTCAAGGCCGAATTGTTTGCACAGTAAATATCATAACCAGTACAAAATTTTTTCTGGATAATGTCAGCTTCGAAGAAGCTTTTAAAGTCCAGGTTCTAATATCGAAATCACGTCAATTTTTAAGAAATCGATCACCAATGGGGACATCGATTTTATCAAGTATGGAAAACCTCCTAACCCGGATATATCACCAAGAGATTTTTTCCTCAGCAAGGCGAAGATAAAATGGAAGCGGAAACGTACCTGAGTACGTTGAGCATGCAATTTTAGATTCAACGCAGCTGTATTAAAGTATGCTGATTATATTGCTTGTCTGAAAGATGCCTCTTAAAAACCTATTTGATAGTCGTCAGTACTTAAGCAATCTGATTTTGGTTTTAATCAACAATATCATATTCAATACGAAGCGGGCTTTCAATATCTTCATCTAACATCACATGATCCACAGCAGACATATCAATTTCCAGTGATCCGCTTAAATCCCGCAAAATGAGGGTACCAATTTTTTTTGACACTTCTATATCCCAGCTTAATGTGAGTGTCTCGCTTTCGCTTCGCTGAAAGTTAAATGTCCACTCAGCAGTACTTTCCATTTTATCTCTGAAATCAGACCACCACTCTCTGCCATCACGTTCAAAAAAGCCATGCAGTACTCCGGAAGGCGGAGCAGGAGGTGATTGTTCATCTATTTCCGTAGGATTGGCATCCTGGCCAAAATAGAGTTCTATTGTATCTCTTCCATCAGACAAACCCAATTTAACACTGTAAACAGAGCGCTGATCCTGGAATATTGCGGTCAGCTTCAAATCCTGTTCAACCACTACAGTAAGTGATTCATCTGCGGAGATGACCTCATCTTTTTTCCAGCTTTCAAATTTCCAGCCCTCTTCTGCAACAGCAGTGAGGTTGAGCGCCGACTCATATTCATATCGCCCGTCTTTTTCCTGGCCGCTCTCTAAATCTATATCAACCTCACCATCTCCTTCGATGGATACCGAAACCTCAAAAAAGTCCCGTTCAAACACCGCTGTTACATTAATTTCCTCTGTAATGGTTATCGTTTGGGGATTCTCACTGCCTTCCAAATCCCCTTCCCAGCGAGAAAAGATCCAGCCCTCTTTCGGGAATGCTGTTATCGATATCACAGATTCAGATTCGTAGCCTCCATCTTCTTCCTGTCCGCTTTCTAAATCTATATCAACTTCACCCTCTCCTTCAACACTAACCAACACATCGAAAAAGTCCCGTTCAAATACCGCTGTTACATTTTTCTCCTCTGTAATGGTTATCGTTTGGGGATTCTCGCTGCCTTCCAAATCCCCATCCCAGCCTGTGAATACCCATCCCTCGGCGGGAATGGCCATCAGTTCCACCACCGTCTCAAAGGGATAGTCTGTGGTTTTTGGTGTGGATACGATTTCCTGTTCTACTTCTCCCTGTCCCTCAATCTCAATGGTGAGTGGATACTCAATACGCTCAAAAGTGGCAGTAACCGTTGTTTCATCTTCTACGGTTACAGTAACTGGATTTTCCTCACCGCTTACATCACCACTCCATCCAACAAACTTCCATCCTGTATCAGGCTCGGCAGTTAGCTCCACCAACGTTCCATGTGGATAGTCTGTGGTTCTGGACTGAATCACTTGCTGGCTGACTGAACCTTCACCTTCTATATCAATGGTTAATGGATACTCCTGTTTTTCAAAAAGAGCTGTAACATTTTTATCAGCATCCATTACAATAGAAACTGGATTTTCTGTTCCGGAATGATCGCCGCCCCACCGTTCAAAAACCCAGTGTTCATTGGCGGTAGCCGTAATTTGAATACTTTCACCTTCTTCTACCTCTGCTGTGGCGGGTGAAACAGTTCCTGCTTCAGGCGGGTCAGCGCTTACAGTTAACTGATATACGGGTGTACTTTCTGTAGAACATGATAGAATAATTACACTCAAAATAAATATTGTAAGTACGCGAAAAGTTAAATGAAACATGATAGATTATTTTAATGCCCTGATTTTTATATACTAACTTGAAACTGAAAGTTTACTTCGGTTCATAATCAGAGTTGTTTATATAATTGGTCTTATTTCCTCATTTTATGAGTGTTATTTTTTGTATATCAGAAAATTGCCCGGCTTGAAAGCGCATTAAATAGACACCTGAAGCATGGTTTGTTCCGTCAAACTCGATGGTATACATACCGGCATTCTGCTGCTGATCCACAAGAACAGCTATTCGTTGTCCTGCCACATTAAATATGTCAATTACAACATGACTATGCTCCGGAATCTGATACTGAATAGTAGTTGATGGATTGAATGGATTGGGATAGTTCGATGAAATTTGATAGTCGGTGATAGCTTCTTCAAATTGCACCCGTTCTAATATATAAGTATCAAATTCCCCTGGAATTTTTACCGGTTGCCCCTCTACAAGATTAACATTTACCTCTTCTTGGCCCCTGTTTGCGGTGATACGATAGGTATATTCAGAATTACTATTCTCCGGTGAAGTTAAAGTGATTTCTACAGGCCATGACGCAGAAGTGATCTCAAGATGATCTAAATATTGCTGGCTGATTGCATACCCCGCACTACTTCTGATGTCCAGCCCCGGCTCCGGTGCTTTAGGCGGCAGCATAAATCGAATCTTTTGGTCAGCATCTAACGGTTGGTCGCTGATCCAAAAATCCTGTGAACTGTGTTCGTTTTCAAAGTGCAGGTGATAAAGATCTGATGATTCATCAACCAACAATTTCTTCTGTTTTTCGCGGATCTCTGGCGAACCCCTTTCCAACCTTATCGTTCCCTCTTCAGCAGCGTAGAGCCAGTAACCTATTCCCGGTTCCAAATCTGTTGCCTGGTGATATGCACCATCTTGATAAAAGTAAACAGGAGCATCTGTAAGGACACCATCAGGATCAAAAACAGAGGAAACCGGTATCCGATCTGCCAAAGCACCCACAAGGTTCCATCCTTCTTGCAGGTCAATTTCCGAATCCAGTATTCCCTCTCCCAGAATAGATAGTTGTTCTCCGCTACTACTGCGAACCCAGTAACCCTGGCCGGAAGCCAGGGAGCTTTCTCGCTGATAAATCCGGTTAAAGCTGAATATCTGAGAATCCTGAATTTCGATAGATCCATCAATTATAGGTAAGCTAATTAATTCCCATTCCTCCGAAATCAATTTCTCCATATTATAGAAGCTGACTACATCAGTAATTAAACTTTTCACACCATCACCATAATTCACACCAAGTGCATAAAATGTACTTTCATCATTGAGTTGATCACTAAAGCTGGTTTCATTTGTGGGGAGTTGCTGATACTCTTCAAGAAAAGACGTAGATGCGCCTTTAAAGATGATCAAGGAGTTGATGAGTTCTGATTCAACAGGATCCCAGCGCAGTGTTATCTGACTACCGTCTCTGGAGGCAATAAAATTGTCTATCTGAAATATTTCAGTTGTTCTGAATGACCATGCTTCTGACCAATCGCTGTCAACATAGTCGTTTGATGACATGACTCGCCAGTAGTACCTTGTATTCTGTTTAAGATTATCCAATTGAAAGCTGTTTTCTTCTACTTTTACCTCAAAACTAAGCTGTTCAAAGTTCTCTCTCTCGGAGACTTGCAAATGATACCAATCTGCTTTTTCGGCATGTGACCATTCCAATAACATTGATAAAGCCTGATCATCACTTCGATGTGTTGGAAATAGTAATTCAGCAACGTCGGGCATTACGTCATCACACATAATCTCTGTACCCATCATATTTTCAATGTTATTTAACCAATCCAGGAAATCGTGGTCGGAAGGAAGGCACAAGTAATTATTATAGAAATAAAAGTATTCTAAGTTGTTTAGTTTTGATAACGTTGCGGGAAGTGGGCCTCGCAGATTATTGTTTTGTAAATAGAGTCGAACTATATTTGATAAACTACCAATTTCTGGCGGAACCATTCCTTTTAATTGATTATTGTGAAAATATAATGTCTCTATTTCGGTCAATTCTCCAATTTCTTTTGGAATAGTACCTGTTATTTGGTTGTTATACAGTGATAACCATCTCAGATCCTTCAATTTCCCGATACCTTTTGGGATTTCTCCACTTAGTTGATTATTATGAATTTGTATGTATTGTAAATTCGACAGATTTTTTATCGTTTCAGGAATTGTACCACTCAAGTCATTTTGTTGCAGTGCCAACCAACGTAAATTATTTAATTCGCCAATGCTATTTGGTATCGATCCTGTGAGTCGGTTATGATTTATTGATAATTGAATAATTTTTAAAAGCTTAGAAATCTCTTTTGGTATGTTTCCAGATAGTTGATTAATACCTAAATCTAACGACTCCAGATTTTCTAACTCTCCAATTGATAATGGTATCGATCCAGTTAAACTGTTATCGGATAATCCCAAAATTCTTAGATCTGCTAAATCTCCAATCTCATTAGGTATATTGCCTGATAATTGATTACTACTTAAATCTAACCACTCCAAATTTTCTAACTCTCCAATTGATGATGGTATCGATCCAGTTAAACTGTTATCCCATAATCTCAAACTCCGTAAATCTTCTAATTCCCAAAACTCAGAAGGAAGTGAACCACTTAAATTGTTATTGTGCAAGTCTAAATTAAATACTCTCCACACAACATTATCAATACCTTCCCAATTTCTAAGTGGAGTATCAGTAAGCCAATTTTCGTTATTGTTCCAGTTTTCACCATCCGTACTCTCATAAAGTGCTACAACTGCCAGAGAATCGCCTTTATGAGCCGGCCCTCTGTATCCAGCAAAGTAGTTTTTCGCTTCCATCAATCCTCTTGCATTATCGGCCGGTGCTCCCTTGCCACTATAAGATCCGGTAGCTCCCCCTTTGTAAAATACATCTGGATTCGAAAAATGAGGTGCGCGGGTATCACCTTCAGGATAGGTCATCACAGATACATATCCCCTGCCGTCATTACCAGACCACCTCCAACCTGTTGAGTACTCAAACATTCCACCTTCCGGTGGCGCTGCCTCTTCTTGTTGATTTCTGCTGTGATGAAAACCTAAATTATGCCCAATTTCATGTGCAAATGTTGAACCTGATGCTTGCCGAACTCTGGTTAGCGAAAATCCTGAATTAGGATTTGGTATCCTTGGCAAATAAGCAACACCACCAACATTCCCGTCATATGTCAATATTTTTACCAGATCTGCATTATACTTATCTCTCCAATCGTGTATCTCAAGCATATGTTCTGCATATTGATCTCCAAACGGCCAGCCATCTTTATCTGCTCTTAAACGGCGTAGATCTAAACTTGAATCACCAGTTTCCTCATAATCAACCATTGCAGCATGCACCAACTTAATTTCTACATTCAGTTCACTGTTTTCCATTACCTGGTTGGTGTAGGCTACACCCTGCGCAATTACATTGTTGATTCCCCCCTGGTTTTCATCCGCCCACTTTTTGGCATCTTCAGTATAGACAACCATTAGGGTAATGACGGTTGGGTCGGAATTTTTTGCTAATAATTTATGGCTTGCAAAAAACCCAAATACAGTTATTAACAGAATAATTGATTTCAGATGTGTAGTATAATTCATGAACTCAATGGTTTTAGTCAATCACTTCAATTTCATGTTCAAGATCTTTCTCTAACTCAGGTATGGGCTCCATAATTACCCCGCCACACTTCAATGGCTCCATGGCACTTTTATCCATCTCTGCCAGAAAATGAGCACCGGTTTCCGGGTCTGATTTGATATGAAATAATTTATCCTCTTCGTATAAATTCAGCGTAGCGAAGAGCCTGTTACCGTGATGTGTTATGATTAGGGTTCCCGGTACTTCTCCCGGTATTCTTGCCTGAATAGAGGTAGTACCCAGCACATCCGTGCCTGCACGAGTAATAAGTCCCTCTATGGTTCTCTCAGAGAACAGATCCACAAGAATTTGATCTCCCTTGTTTATTGCATCAGGCCTGAATATTTCTTCGTTTACTTGAACGGCCATTCGCCGCAGTTCTTCCTGGCCCGGCTCAACATACTCGTCAACCAATTTGGGTTGTGCAAAAAGCGAAATGGCCTGCGAGTCATTTTCCTGGGCAAATAATCCATGGCAGATAACAAAACTTAAACTTATGAGAAGTAAACTTGCTTTATATATTTTCATCATTCAGAAGTAGAGGTTATTTGTTGTTTAGATAAAAATCTGACACCTATAAAGTATAACATAGTGAGGTATTTTGCTTTTAAATCGGCACTCTATCAATTACAAGTTACTACCTCTATACATCCTAACAGTTTCATGTACCTGCAGAAAAAAATCTGGCTGGCTGCAAAATTAGTCGCCCCCACAATGATTACTTTTCTGTTGAATTTTTTCTGCACTCCCATTCTTTTGCAAGGAGTTTGATAGTAATAACATTGAAACTCTGATTGCTTCAATAAAATCTCAGGCCTGTTGATCAAAAAAATGTATTCCAATACGTATGAAAAAACTATTCTGGCTATTACCGTTAATAGGGGCATTCATCCTTTTGAACCAATCCTGTTCTACAGAAAGCACACCTGTTTATCAGCTTTCTACAAGTGTTGAACCTGCGGAGGCCGGTTCTGTGAGCCAGTCAGCCCAAGAGGCCGATGAGGGAGAATCCATTACCATCACTGCAACACCCAATGAGCACTGGGTCTTTAACGGCTGGGGTGGCGATCATACCGGTTCAGATAATCCGGCCTCTGTGGTGATGGACCGCGATAAGAGTGTTACAGCTATTTTTGAAAAACGGGATTATCCTTTGACGATAGAAATCGAAGGAGAGGGAACCGTTAAGGAAGAAGTAATCCAGGAAAAAACCACCGACTATCCGCATGGAACCAAGGTACGGCTAACGGCGGAGCCGGCTGACGGATGGTATTTTACAGAGTGGAGTGGGGATTCTGAATCCACGGAGGCGGTGATCGAAGTGACCATTGACGGGCAAACCAACGTAACCGCTACCTTTGAGCGTATGGATTATCCGCTAACGGTTACCATAGAGGGTGAGGGAGAGGTAGAACAGCGGGTAGTCTCTGCGCCCAAGACAACTGATTATCCATTTGAAACCGAAGTTGAGCTGACGGCCATTCCGCAAGAAGGATGGCAGTTTACAGGATGGAGTGGAGATGTGAGTTCCAGCGATGAGGTTATTACAGTCACGGTAGATACAGAAACCAACATCACGGCCACCTTTGAGAGGCAGGAGTTTCCACTGACCATTACCATTGAAGGTGAAGGAGAGGTAGAGCAGCGGGTAGTCTCTGCACCCAAGACAACCGATTACCCCTTTGAAACCGTGGTTCAACTGACGGCCATTCCTGCTGAAGGATGGTATTTTACAGAGTGGAGTGGAGATTATGAATCCACGGAGCAGGAGATTGAAGTTACGATTGACGGGAAAACAAGTGTAACCGCTACCTTTGAGCGTATCGATTATCCATTGACAATTACTATTGTAGGAAAAGGGGAAGTGCAGCAAGAAGTCATTGCATCGAAAACCACTGATTATCCTTTTCAAACTATGGTTAAACTTACAGCGCACCCTGAAAGTGGTTGGGCTTTTACAGGTTGGCATGGTGATGTTCAAGGCACTGAAAATCCAATTGAACTTGAAATGCTGAGTGAATATACGATTAAAGCAAAATTTGAAGAGGTGGCCGACATAGAGGTGGAGGGAGAAGGTACTGTACTTATTGAGCTTCTTAATGATGAAAATGAACAACATTATGGAAAAAGTTTCTCGGCCAGAACTGGCCGTCGTTTCAGGTTGTTACCATTCCCTGGCCCAAGATATACATTTTCACATTGGGAAGGAGACTACGAAGGAAATGAGGAAACAATTATTGTTGAAGAGGATGGTAGATTAACAAATATCAGGGCTATTTTTTTAACAGAACAGGCTGATTGGGTTCTTCAATTGCATGAAGATGATATAGATTATAATAGTGGCACAGGACATAGAGAAACATATATATGGCCTCCAATGTCAATAGGCAATATTCTTTCCTGGCAAAAAAGGTTTCTTTTCTGTTTGAGAAACTCGAATTCGTTTCGTGGGCTTTGTACTACTGAGAGTTTTTCAAT
>SLPZ01000275.1 GCA_007131725.1 Balneolaceae bacterium | reverse complement strand
TAAGAGTTGGTGGTCTGACAATTTTTTCGTCCTGAATTTCATTCTGACAGTTTGAAAATGAAAAAATGACAAACATTACCGGGTTTTTTACCTTGTGAGTAAAGCATAAAGAATTTGGTAAATGTGTCTGAGGCTGTCCAAAAAGGGCGTCATCCCGTGCCCCGACACGCTCATTTTTTGAACACGCAGCGAAAGCGGAGTGAAATCTCCACCTTTTGCATAGAGATGTCCTGGAGCAACGTTTGGAGATTCCTGATCAAGTCAGGAATGACGGGTTTTGGCAGGAGATGCCGCCTGTCCCATTCGGGGATCGGTGTCCGGCATGACGGTATCGTAGTTATTATATTTTGTTGAGCTTCCTTTTTGGACAGCCTCACTTTTTTAATACTCATTTCAACGATTTTTATCTCAAACTCACAATAAATTTTAACAAAAATAAACTCAATAATGAGCAAAACATATCCCCGGGCATTTTCACATATTGGAATCACCGTACCCGACCTTGATAAAGCAATTACATTTTACACGGAGGTGCTCGGCTGTTATCTGCTGATGGGGCCGGAAACCGTTAAGGAAGAAAACGAAACCGCAATAGGCAAAATGTGCATAGATGTTTTTGGAAGCGGGTGGAAATCATTCCGGATAGCGCATCTCTCCACAAGCGATAAAATTGGTATTGAGCTGTTCGAGTTTCCGAAAAAACAATCAGAAAAAACCGAATTTAATCCTTTCAAAACCGGGCTTTTCCATTTCTGCGTTCAGGATCCCGATATTGAAGGACTGGCAAAAAAGATTGTTGATGCGGGCGGAAAACAGAGAATGCCGATCAGAGAATATTATCCCGGCGATAAGCCTTACAAAATGGTTTACATGGAAGATCCCTTCGGAAATATTATCGAAATCTACACTCACAGCTACGAGCTGACCTATTCCGAAGGTGCTTATGTTTGATTTTTGAACCATGCGGGCAAAGTGGCACATTGCCTACCCGCCCCCCATAGACCTGACATTACCCATGTAATACAGATTTTTTAATGTATTTTATTGTAACACAACGTTTTATTAAAACGTGTAGGCTATTTGTTGTTCATCTCGACGCCTCAAGGGTTTTTTAAATGAATTTAGTTTAGTCATTCAAATTCATTTCTTGTTCAGGAGGTCACAAAAGCCTGTTTCCTTCTGATTTTACAATACTAAATTTTGACAGTTATTTGTTTATAGGATTCTTTATTTGATTCGTAACCATCACTTTCATCATCTTGCTCCAAAAGTTTTTTGCACAAAAACATCAGATATTATTTGAGTAATCTGTGGCAATGATTTATAAAATCCGCTTGCGGATGACCGATTTTATAGCCCCGGATTTCAATCCGGGGTTGTAACGGGCCTCCTCACTTTTAGTGCCGTAGGTACGATCCATCTCAAAGAATGGATTTGTGGTGGTGTGGGTTATATGGGGATTGTGCAGATGGTGTGATCCAACAACCAGATCGTCCGTACCTACGGCACTTGTCGCAATCAATGTCTATCTTGATCCTCCCCGGATTGAAATCCGGGGCTATAAAATCGGTTATGACTGACGGCATATTCTATCTCAACAATGAAGATGAATTTGAATATGGCGTCCATTTAAAAGTAATCTGCACTAAAATAAACTACATTAAAAAAAGCTTGACGCCTCGGGACGAACCAAAAGATCATGCCTGCCTGCGCTGAAGCTTCGGAAGGCAGACCGGTGAATAAATTGGCGCGCTCATTGTAGCTGCGCTGAACAATTCGAATGGTCCATCACGGGTTATCACTGTAATCAAAACACCTGGCCGGTAACGTATTGTTCTTTCGCGCATCTACAGATTCACTGTATCGCCAATTTATTCAAGGCCGGATTGTTTGCATAGTAAACATCATAACCAGCATCGAAGGGATTGGGTATGAATTTTTAAATGCAATAATCCCACAGATACTTTCCGGCATAGAATTGATTTTTCAATCCTCAATTTGGTCATTAGTTCAGATTTTTTTGCAAACGTACATACCCGCCCAGACTGCAAAGATGCCGATCATAACCTGGCTGAACAGATAGGAAATGAACAAAAAGGGTGCAATTTGAAAGAGTATCAGCGCCTCTGCCATAAACCCGGAATAGGTGGTGTAACTGCCTACAAAACCGGTCAGCATAAAAAGGCTCGTTTTTCGGTCATTATCGTAGCGTTTACGAATCAAAATATAGAGGAAACCGATCAAAAAGCTGCCTGCCACATTTTCTATAGCAGTTGCGGTAAGCAGGTGAGATTCTCCAACCAACAGCGGTACAAGATGGTTGGTTCCGTGCCGCATCAAAGCCCCAAACATGCCGCCTGCTGCCACCCATAAACTTTCCTTTATTGTTCGTATTCGCCTCATCCCTTAACTGCCCCCAATCCATATAAACAGGCCATAACCCAATAGTGTCACCAGAAAAGCCAAAACAATTTGCAACAACAGGTATATCACCAAATGCGAGTTGGATTTATCCCTGACGAGGTAAAACACCTCGAGTGCAAACGTAGAAAATGTGGTGAGCGACCCAAGTATGCCAACCACAAAAAAAAGAATGATATCATAAGACATCCCCGGGTTGGATTCCACCCATCCCAGGGCAAGGCCTGCCAAAAAACATCCGGCTAAATTGGCTACAACTGTTCCCGTTAAATAATCAGACCTGCCGATAAATTTGACGGTGAATATTCCGGCGAAAAACCGTAAAACAGCACCGATTGCGCCCCCGAGAGCTACAAGTAAAAGGTAAATCATATTTTGATTATCGCATGGAGCTATAGGCCGTTTGCATTTGACAAGAAATACGAGCCGTAATTATTCTTTCTCTCGAAAATACCAGTCGAAAAGCAGAGGAACAACAATCATATTGAGCAGAGTGGCCGTTACCAGTCCCCCGAGAATTACGGTTGCCATCGGCCCCTGTATTTCATTTCCGGGTTGGTCACCTGTTAATGCCAGAGGCAGAAGAGCAAGCGCTGTGGTTATAACCGTCATCATTATGGGCTGAAGCCTGTTCAGAGAGCCTGTCATAACCGCATCACGGACGTTCATCATCTTCACATTGATGAGTTCATTATACTGATCAATCAAAATAATTCCGTTTCTGACGGCAATCCCAAAAAGGGTGATGAACCCGATCAAACCGGCAATACTGAGAATCCCGCTTCCAAACCTGACGACCAATATTCCCCCGACAAGTGCCAGCGGCAGATTCAGAAGAATAAGCAGTGCCTGGCCTGTTGACCTGAACATCACATAGAGAGCAAGAAAAATGAGTATCAGCGATAAAATGCTCACCACAAGGATGACGCGGGTAGCCTCCTGTTCCTGTTCAAACTGGCCTTCAAACGAAATTACATATCCGCCGGAAAGGTCCACATCATTGGCTACACGCTGGCGCAGCCTTTCAACAGTGCCACTCAAATCTCCCCCGATAATGTTAGCCTGTGTTACAATCATTCGGCTGGCATTTTCTCTTGAGATGGTAGCCGGTGCAAAGTTTACCCTCACTTCAGCAAGATCTCCAATGCGGATGTGGCTACCTCCCGGCAGCTCTACAGGAGTTCGGGATATGGCTTCCGGATTTGCCCGGTGATGTTCGGGAAACCTTACAACCAGGTCAAATACAGCGGGATCGATATAAATCTGATCTACAACTACTCCGCGAAATGCGGCCTCAACCAGTTCACCGAATCCTGCCACTGATAACCCGTGCATGGCCAGCAGCTCGCGGTCGGGTAAAATCTGAATTTGCTGCACGTCAACCTGTTCATCCGTTAACACATCCTCGATATTCTCTTCGGTTTGAAGAATGTTTTCAATTTCATGGCTGATTGACTGTAAACGGCGGCGATCGGGCCCGTACACTTTTACAGCAAGGTTGGTTCGAACACCGGTCAGCATATGGTCAATCCTATGAGTAATGGGCTGATCGAACGATACGTTGATTCCCGGTATGACCGTAACAGCCTCCCTCAGTTCATCCATCAGCTCCTGAATTTCGAAGGAGTTTTCGTGAAGGCGCACTTCAATTTCGTGAGAGTGAGAACCCATGGTATGTTCATCCATCTCGGCGCGGCCCGCTCTCCTTGCCGTGGAAAGTATTGCCGGATGATCCAGCAGAATTTCCTCAAGCCTCATTCCAAGCTGGTCCGATTCTTCGAGAGATGTGCCCGGCACAGTGGCCATCCCCACATTCAGTGTGCCTTCATTAAACTCGGGGAGAAAAGAGCGGCCAATTCCCGGGATTAGAAGCAACACAAAAATAAAAAGAGCAGCTACCGCCAATAAAACCAATTTTTTATGCCTGAAACAAAATCCGAGTGTGGGTTTATAGAGTTCTTCCAGCTTTCGGGAAACCCAGCTTGTTTTTTCCGGTTCACGGCTTGATTTAACCAAAAGCCAGGCACTCATGGCCGGAGTTAAAACCAGCGCTACCAGCAGAGAAGCAATAATTGTTGTTACATATGCGATGCCGAGAGGAATAAGCAAACTCCCCTCAAGGCCCGTCAGAAAAAAAAGTGGAAGAAAAACCACGACAATGGTAAAGTTTGCCAGAACAATAGGGCCTTTTATCTGTGAAGAGGCTTTACTGACAATAGGCAGAAATTTCTCTCTCTCTGCTACGGGTTTCTCTGCATTTTCTCTGAGCCGGCGGAATACATTTTCCACAAAAACGATGGCATCATCAACCAGTACGCCAATAGCAATGGCAATTCCGCCGAGTGTCATGGTGTTGAAGGTCATACCGGCAAACCAAAGAACGAGTACGGAAATAATGACCGAAACAGGTACTGCAACCAGTGAAATAAGTGTAGCCCGCCAGTTTGCGAGAAAAATAAACAGAATGATCACCACCAGAAACCCGCTGATAAACAAGGCCGATAAAACATTATTGATGGCAATATCAATAAAATGTGCCTGCTGAAAAAGATCGGGGTAAACGGTCACATCATCCGGCATAGTGGCTGCAATTTCATCAAGCCGGTTTTCGATTTGCCGGGTTAGTTCAATGGTGTTTGCAGCCGGCTGCTTGCTGATAACGAGGATAATGCCCGGCTGGGCATTCACGGATGCTGAACCGATACGGGGTGCGGCTTTGGCTGAAATATTCGCGACATCCCGAAGCAGTATCGGATAGCCCTCTTCATCCTGCTTAACAATGGCCTGCCCGATCTGTTCCGGGCTAACGGCACGGCCAAACCCGCGGATAGTGTACTCTTTACCCGAGTAATTTGTAAAACCACGTGAGATACTGCCGGTTGAATTTCTTGAAGCCTCTAAAACCTGGTTTAGTGAAATGCCGAGTTGTTCCAGAACTTCGGGGTCCGGCTCAACCACAAACT
>SLPZ01000033.1 GCA_007131725.1 Balneolaceae bacterium | reverse complement strand
TGAAATTCCTTGTGAATCTGGTGAAGTAGTGTCCGGTCTACGTGGGTGTAAATTTCGGTGGTAATGATGGATGTGTGCCCGAGCATCTCCTGAACAGCCCGAAGATCGGCGCCACCTTCCAGCAGATGAGTGGCAAAAGAATGGCGGAAAATGTGCGGATATACATTTTTTTTGATGCAGGCTTTTTGTGCATACTTGTTCACAATATTCCAGATACTCATCCGGCTCAGTGGTCCTCCGCGCTGGTTAAGAAACACCTTATTTTTGCTTTTTTCCGGCTTTTCAGGCTTCAAAAATTTATTTCGAGCCGCTTCAAGATAGTGTTCAATCGAGCTTTGTGCTAATTCTCCGACCGGCACCAGGCGCTCTTTGTTTCCTTTGCCTATCACACGGATAAATCCGATTTCAAAATATAGCTGATTCATTTCAAGGCCGGTCAGCTCGCTCACACGCATTCCGCTGGCATACAGTGTTTCGAGGATAGCGGCATCGCGAATTCCGGCATGATTTGTACGGTCTGCCTGGTCAATTATTTTTTCAACCTCAGCGGCTGATAAGACTTCGGGAAGTTTGCGTGCTTTTTGGGGCAGATCAACGAGCTCGGCGGGATTGGCTTCGGCCAGATTTTCGGCAACAGCAAATTCGTGAAAACTGCGGATGCTTGAGATATTTCTTGCAATAGTGCTCACAGAAAGCCCAATATCGGTCAGTTCAATCAAAAAATTTTCGATATGGTTTACGGAAACACCGCCCAGTGAATTGATTTTTAAATCGCGGGTAACAAATTTCAGATAGCGTTCGAGATCGTTTTTATAGGAGAGAACCGAGTTTTCAGACAATCCCTTTTCGAGTTTCACAAACTGAAGATATCGTTTCAGTTCTGATTCGAAAGCTGCCATCATTAACTTTTTTCTAATTCTTCATCCTGCTCTTCAGATTCGGGGGCATCAATTTCAGGTTCAGATTGGTCTTGTTTTTCATCCTCCGGGTATTCGATGCGGCTGTGGTAAACTCCCTTCAGTATTCCAAGAAACGAACGCTTGATAATCTGAATCTGCTGGAATGTAAGCGGACAATTGCTGAGCTGGCCATCGTTAACGTTGCTTTCTACAATTCGGTTCACCATGTTTTCCAGCTTGCTGTAGGTGGTATCTTTCATAGAACGGCATGCTGCTTCAATGCTGTCGGCCAGCATCAGGATTCCCTGTTCTTTGGTGAAAGGAATAGGGCCGTCGTAGCGAAAATCTTCTTCCTGAATATCGTCGGTTTTTTCCTGTGCTTTTTTATGGAAATAGCGGATCAGCGAGGTGCCATGGTGGGTTTTTATGAAATCGATAACCACCTCGGGAAGATTGTGTTCGCGGGCAATTTTTACGCCTTCGCTAACATGAGCCTTGATCACCAGCGCACTCATTCTGGGTTTCAGCTTGTCATGTTCATTCGATTTATTTTGATTTTCGATGAAATAGGATGGTTTCACCATTTTTCCAATATCATGGTACATGGCACCCACACGGCATAACAGTGAGTTGGCGCCAATGTCTGATGCGGCCGATTCGGAGAGGTTGGCCACCTGCAGGCTGTGATGGAACGTTCCGGGTGCCTTTCTCATCAATTCTTTTATTACAGGAAGATTGGTATCGGCAAGCTCGAGCAGCGTGAAATCTGTGGTGATTTTGAATACTTTTTCAAAGAGCAAAATCAGCGGATAGGTAAAGAGGATAAAAACAGAGTTTACAGCGATGAAAAACATATCCTCAAAAAATCCTTCCCAGCCTGAGAAACGTGCAAGTGCAAAGCCGGAAATGACAAGCAAATAGGTTACAAATACCACACCGGGTGTGACAAAGAAAAATTGTGATCTTTTTTTGATGTCGCGCACGGAGTAGACCCCGAAGCTGCAGGCTGCAATCGTTGCCACGGTGTATTCAAAATGATAGTCGTGGATCAACCCGGTTATGATAGCCAGTGTAACTGTTGCCATCAATCCTACACGCGAATCAAAAATGATGGTCAAAATAATGGGAGCTATGGCAATGGGAACGATGTAACTGTTCACACCTTCGAACGGGTACACAAGGGCGCTGGCAAGTGCAACAATTCCCAATACCAAAAATACCAGTAAAAACATCATCGGACGGTCGAAAATCACTTTTCTGTACAGATAAAGATAGAAAAAGAACATCAGCGTGGCGATGATAATTACCAGAGCTTCTCCAAAATAGCGCAGCCAGCGTTCCATTTCTGTAGCAGTGAGTGCACGAGCTTCTGCCAGGCTTCTGAGTTTGTTAGCAGTATCGGGAGTAACAATATCACCCCGCCGGATTATAATTTCACCTTGATCCACAGCGCCTTTTGTTGTTGAAATATTGGCAAGGTTCTGTTCCAGGAGGGCTTCGGTATCGGATTCGCTGTAAATATAGTTCGGCAGCATAACCCTGTTAAAGAGCTGATGTGCAGCCAGTGCTACAGCCGGCCTGAAATGCCTGTTTAATTGAAGGCGGACAAAATCACTTGCTTCGTTCGGATCATAAACGTTGTTCAGGCTTATGGTACGCTCGGTTAGCCGCCTGAGATCGCGAATTGTAATTTCATTGTGCTCGATATCATCTTTGCTCTGGTCAATTACGCCATCACTCAGCAGGTTGGATATAATGGTATTGAGCCGGTTGCGTACCTCAAATATTATTGACTGGTCTTCCGGCAAATTATCCATACGGGTTGTCCTGTAGTTTTCAAGCAGAATTTCCCATGCGGCACTGTCAAATTCCACATCAACAACACTTTTCTCTTCTTCAAAACGAAGGCTGTCGCTCTCGGCAGTTGGTTCATCCTGCTCAAGAGCTCTTTGCCATTGCACGTAACTGTCCAGCACAGGTTGTATGCTTCTGTAAACTGAATCGAGGCGTGCTTCAATGAAAACATCTGCCCTGGTGTCGATGTGAAAAATGGGAGCGGTTTGCCGGCGTATCTCAGCTCTTTCTTCCTGTATTTCATCGGCAGTTTTCTGGATTGAGAAGGTAAAAGGAGCTGTTAAATCATCAGCACGCCAGGGTTCTCCAACCGAGTAGCTTGCTACCGGCTGGAAAGTAGTTTGAGGCAGTGTTGCTAAAATCAACCCTAAAAAGACAATAACAATAACCGGCCGGATGTATTTGGCTTTCTTCTTGCTGAGTTTTAGCTGCTCCCTATGCTTGCTGGAACCAAATCCCGGGGCTTTTTCCACTTTCTTTTGCCCCAAACCGAGTTTTTTAAGAATACTCATAATTAAAATTGCATAAATGCTGTTTTGCTAATAATCAACTTTAGCACTTGAAAGTATAACAATGGATCTTCATATAAAAAAGAGGTATGATTTAAATCCCTCCCTGTTTGTATTCATTATTCATTTATGAGCTGCCTGAATTGTTCTTCGTTCAGAATGGGTATGTCAAGCTTTTGAGCTTTGTTGTATTTGCTTCCGGGAGATTCACCTGCCAGCACATAATCCGTATTTTTGCTGACGGATGATGTTACTGAGCCACCGTGTTTTTCAATGACTTCTTTCGCCTCTTTCCGGGTAAATGTGGGCAGAGTTCCGGTTAAAACTATTTTTTTCCCATCCAGTTTTGCAGAAAGGTTTTCGGTTTGTTGATACTCAAAACGCAAACCGGCTTCGCGTAATTGATTTATGATATTCAGATTCTTTTGGTTATCGAAAAAAGTCCGGACAGATTCAGCAATTTTAGGCCCGATGGAGTCAACTTGAATCATTGTTTCTTCATCAGCCTGCATGATTGCGTCAACCGTTTTAAAATTGCCGGCAATATCTTTTGCAACCGTCCTTCCAACAAAACGAATTCCGAGAGCGTAGATTATTCGGTCCAGGGTTTGCTGTTTACTTTTTTCAACCGCATCAATGAGATTCTGAGCACTTTTTTCGCCCATTCTTTCAAGAGGTACCAGATCTTCTTTTTTGAGGCTGTAGAGATCGGCATACGTTTTTATCAGTCCCTCGTTGATTAACTGATCAACAATCGCTTCGCCCAGCCCGTCAATGTCCATCGCATCGCGGGATGCAAAATGGGCAACACGTTCACGAACCTGCGGCGGGCATTCCGGATTGATACAGCGCCAGGCAACTTCTTCATCCAGTTTAACCAGTTTTTCGCTGCATGCCGGACAGTTTGATGGCATCGAAAATGGGGCACTGCGGCCTTCCCTGTCGGGATTTACCACACTGATAACCTGCGGTATAATTTCTCCGGCTTTCTCAACAATAACCATATCACCCGGGCGAATATCTTTGCGCAAAATTTCGTCTTCGTTGTGTAAAGAAGCCCGTTTAACTGTGGTACCGGCCAGCAGCACCGGTTTCAATTCCGCAACCGGAGTGATTTTGCCCAGCCTGCCAACCTGAAGAGTAATGGATTCGAGCAGGGTGGTGGCCTGTTCAGCCTCAAACTTAAATGCGATTGCCCAGCGCGGAAACTTTGAAGTGGTTCCGAGTTCTTCGTAGTATCGCTCTTCGTTTACTTTAACAACCACACCATCGGTTTCGTAGGGTAACTCGTGGCGCAGATCATCCCACTTTTCGATGATTTTGAGTACCTGGCCGATGTCTTCACAAACCGCAAAATGCTCACACACGGGGAATCCGTATTTTTTCAGCCATTCTATCTTTTGCTGGTGGGTTCTGTCCGGATCAGTGGATTCGAGTATCAGATCGAATGCGAAAAACTTAATGGGCCTGCGGGCAACTTCCCTGGCATCCTGCATTTTTAAAGACCCCGCCGTTGAATTTCTGGGATTGGCAAATGTGGGTAATCCCTGTTCTTCCCTGTATTCGTTCAGCCGCATAAAGGCCTCTTTTTCCATATAAGCTTCCCCGCGAATTTCGAGAACTTCAGGCGGACTGTTTCTTAGGGTGAGCGGGATATTTCGTATAGTTTTGATATTTTGTGTGATATCATCACCGGTTTCTCCGTCGCCGCGTGTGGCGCCTAAAATAAGTTCACCGCTCTCGTACCTCAGCCGGAGTGAGGTCCCGTCAAACTTCAGCTCCGCGGCATAGGTAAAATCGGTGTGGCCCAGAATATCGGTAACCCGACGGTCAAAATCGCGCAGTTCGTCTTCGTTGTAGGTGTTATCGAGGCTGAGCATGGCCTGCGGATGCCGCACATCGGGGAATGTACTTGATGGTGTTCCGCCAACGCGCTGGGTGGGTGAGTCTGGTGTTTCAAGATCAAATTCGTGCTCGAGGCGGTTCAGTTCATCGAGAGCATCATCAAACTCCCTGTCGCTGATGAAGGGGCGGGCGTCTTCGTAGTAAGCTCTGTTGGCCCGGTTTAATAAATCACGCAGTTCATCAACCCTTTTTTCGGCAGCAGTTTTGTCCATTTTATAGCTGAATATGGTTGATTAAAACGAGGGACGGTCGGCAATACTGTCGGGTTGTGCCACACCTTCGGGTATTTCAAAAGAGACGGAAGTTACCCATCTGGGATCGGCTGTAAATATGCTTCTTGTCAGTTCGATGTAGTCTTCTTCCGGGTTGTAATATTCATTGTAGGCATTTTCGATCAAATGGCCGTTCATAAACAGGAGTGAATTTTCGTAATAACCCCGGATGCGGATGGTGTCCTGAAATTCAAAATTTAACCCAACTCCATGTTCAATCCAGTAGGGGTCCATTCGGGGTTTCAGGTCGCTCCAGACTCTTACGGGAGAGAGTACATCGTGCGCGGCATAAACAGTGATATATAACACATTGTCCAATTCAGTAATGGCTTCGGTTGGCTGCTGTTCATCCATTTCAGGTTCCGGCGGTTCAATGTCGAGGGTGATACCGCCCTCTGTGGCCTGTGTTTCTTCAGTTTCAGTTTCGCCGGCTGTGAAATCAAAAAAACCGTTCTGAATAAGAAAATACCCAGCGGCTGCCCCAACCGAAATGAGCAGAATGAGGCCAAATATCCAGCCGGATCTGGTTTTCTTTTCATCATGAATTTTTTTACCCATGTCGGCCCAGTCAACGCGTTTTACTGTTTGAGTATCTTCAGTATCCGGGGGTTCTACTTTTATATGTTTATTTTCTGAATCGGTTGCTTTGTTTTGATCTGAAGTTTCATCCTCCACGCCTTTATCTTCTTTTTCGGGAATATCTGATTCTTCTCTTTTTAGTTCATCTGTTTGATGAGAATCAGTGCTTGGTTCTTCTTTCTCATCGGGTTCTTTCGTTTTATCCGGATCAGCAGCACTAAAAATATCTTTTTCTTCAGTTGAGGGCTGATCCGGCTCTTGTGGATCTTGAGGCTGGCGCTGAGAGGTTAATGCCGGAAACTGCTGTAACAATAAATGGTTATAATTACCCGCCTCCTGCTGATCAAGCGCTTTAATCATGATATCATCATTAATTTTAAGCGCTTTCCCATAACTCCTTACAAAACTCCTGATATAGGTAGGACTCTCTGAAGATTTAGTAAAAATGGAATTATCTTCGATAGTTTGAATTGTGCTTACCGGAATTTTGGTAGCCTGCTGTAAATCGTGCACGCTGTATCCAAAATGCGTTCGAATCTTTGCTAAATCCTTACCAATTGAAGGCATATATATTACTGAAATTTAATGGATTAATCGTTTCTGCTATTTTCATTGTATCTGATAAATCAAACAGTTTTACTTTTGGTTGGGTCTATGTTTTTGAGCAGAAACACAGGATTTGAAATCATGCAGATGAAAAATGTAACAGAATATTTTAAAATAAGATATTTATTTACAAGATTGAATGGTTGGCTGTACTTTTATTTAAAATGCCTGATAAAAGAAATTAAAAAACGAAATTAATTAATTTGTAAGTGCAGATATGAGAATGATAAAAAAATACGCAAACTCTCTGAGCGATATTGCATTTCCGGTTACTTGTGCCTGTTGTGGTGCATCAGCTCCCGGAAAAAACCGATACATTTGCAACTGGTGTGCAGGCAGAAGATTTCAGGAAGTTTCCGGTTTCGATTCGGAGATTTTACCTGAACAGGTACATTTTGTGTTTTCGATGTGGCATTTTGATAAAGGAGGATATCTGCAGGACCTGCTCCACAATTTGAAATATAATTATCTGAGAGAAGTGGGAGTGGAACTCGGCAGGCTGCTGGCAAGGCGCTTTCTTGAAAAAGCGGATGAAGTTTTGTTGGAAAATCTACGAATAAATGATCCTGTTTTAATCCCGGTTCCGCTGCATAAATCAAAATTGAAAAAGAGGGGATATAATCAGGCAAATGCCATGGCTATCGGAATGGCACAGCATACTAAATGGCAAGTAATTGATCAGAAGCAAATTATCCGGCAAAAGAAAACCCAAACCCAAACCGGATTGAACAGTGCCCAGCGTGCCGAAAATTTGCGGGATGCGTTTTTACTGAAAGCACCTGAGACTCTCACAGGGCGGTTCCCAATTATCGTTGATGATGTTTTCACCACCGGGGCCACAACATTCGAACTCGCACGCACCGTTTGCACTAGCCAGGATATGCAATCGGGAATTATTACAGTGGCAAAAGCCTGATTGAATTTACGATTGCTTCTTAAATCTGTATATAAATGGAGCACGGTGTGCTTTCCCGGTCTTTTTCTTCCCAAGACGCTCAAGCCTGTCAGAAAGCATCATTTTTCTGTGAAATCCGGTGCGGTGCAGATTCTCTCCCAAAATGGTTTCATGCAGCTTTTGCAGTTCGCCCATGGTAAACGTTTCGTCCAGCAAATTCTGGCCAATCACCTGGTTGTTGATGTTTGACCGAAGATATCTGAGCGCAGTTTGAACGATTTGTCCGTGGTCGAGCATCAGTGTGGGTAGATCATTTACATCATACCAAAGACAACTGTCAGAGAAAAAATCGGGTTCCGGTTCCACTTTTTTAAAATCAACCAGGGCGAGATAGCTCACAGATATGAATCGCTGCAACAGAAAATGATGATCGGGTGCAGGTATGTCATTTTTTTCCAAAACTGTCCTCATGGGTTCGGGATTGTCCCGTTCCAGGCTGCCGAATGTATGAAATTGATTCAGATAAATATTATCAAGCCCGGTACGCTCTTGTAAAACACGTTTAGCGGCAGCATCAAGTGACTCGTTTTTTCTGATGAAACCACCCGGCAGTGCAAAAATCCCCGATTTCCTGTATTCAAGAATCAGGATTTTCAGTTCTTTTTCATGATATCCAAAAATTGCGCAATCAATAGAAATACCGGGTAAGTATTGATTCCAGTCAAAAATTTCGGTCCGGATAGATTTTTTTTGCTGTTTCATTATAAAAATCAATTTATTGAACCGTATCAAAAACGGTACAGATAACAAAGAATTTGTGATGTAGAACTAAAAGCTTTATCATTGTTTAATAGTGTAACAATAAAATATAATAGTAAAATATTAAAGTCTAACCGGATTTATCATGAATTTTAAATTACCTGCTTTTTTAGGCCTTCTCTTTTTAATGGCAGCACTTCAAGCCAAAGCACAAATTGGCACTGTAGATAATACAAACACTGTGGAGAGCGAAATTCTGGATCGGGAGATGCCATATTCCGTCTACCTGCCGGAAAGTTATCACACCTCCAACAGGGATTACCCGGTGCTCTATCTGCTTCACGGAATGACCGACGACTTCAGCGGCTGGATTAACTGGGGTGAGGTTCACCGGATCGCAGGCAATGCAATGAAAAATGGAGATGCACCGGAAATGATCATCATCATGCCAGACGGACTGTACGATGCTTTTTACATTAACAATTACGACGGGTCAATAAGATGGGAAGATTTTTTCCACGAAGAATTTATACCTGAAGTGGAGAGCCGTTACCGGATCATTGACCAGAGAAACACCCGTGCTATTGCGGGCCTGTCGATGGGAGGGTATGGTGCGATGTATCACGGGGTAAAATACAAAGAGAAATTTGGTGCGATTTATGCAATGAGCTCTGCATTTCTTGAAGTGGAGTCTATGCCCGAAGAAGAGCGAAGCGAATGGGAACGGGATTTTCACAAACGGACCTGGGGACCATATAACGCCGATGGATATCCCGAGAATTACAAGGAACACTCCATTCAGGAGATGTTCCGGGCTATGAACCCGGTTGAGCCGCAATCAGGCCCGATGTTTTCCAACATGGAAGGGGAAGTTCCGCTGCCCAGAATTTTTATCGATTGTGGTGATGATGATTTTCTGCTGGAAGAGAATATGAATTTGGTCAGCATTATGAACAGCAAAAATGTACCGTTCGAATTCAGGGTTAGAGACGGCGGCCATACCTGGGAATACTGGCGCGATTCACTCGAAAAAGCACTGATTTTTGTGGGGGATTTGTTCAGAAATTAATCGCAGTATTTATAAACGGATTACTGAAGCAGGTCATAAAAGTGTTTTTTCTTTAACAGAATGCTTAGACTTCCGAAGTATTCATCGATATTTCCGCAAGTATTGACAAAAAAATGAACGATCTAATTTATAAAACCTATAGGACTTCGGAAGTCTTGGCACCAACCCGCAAAATTATTGTGAGCACTACCCCATGCCTGAAGAGATTCAATCGTTTAATCATTTCTATGTCTGTGAAAAATCCTGAATAAAAAGAGGTTGGGAAACAGTGCAGATCATCATATTTTTAAGGATTGTAAAACAATTATGAACATTGCGATAAAATAGCAGTAAACGGATTACTGCTTTTTCTATTTAAAACAAAGAATAACCCCAATCAAACATGAAAAAGAACTATCTTTCAAAGGAAGGCTACGAGAAGCTGGAGAAGGAGTTAAGAGAATTAAAAACTGAAGGAAGGAAAAAATTGCTGAAGAAATTTCAGAAGCCAGATCGAAAGGCGATCTGAGCGAAAATGCCGAATATGATGCAGCAAAAGAAGCACAGGGACATCTTGAGAAACGAATTGCCGAACTCGAAAATACACTCGCCAAGGCTACCATCATCGATGAAAAAAGCATGGATACTTCAAAAGCCTATGTATTGTCTACCGTAACCATACATAACAAAAATGTAGATAAAGAGATGAAATATACTCTCGTCTCGAAAGATGAAGCCGATTTTAAACAGGGGAAAATTTCGGTTGATTCGCCCATTGGCAAGGCTATTTTAGGAAGAGAGGTCGGAGAATCGTTTTCAGTGAAAGTTCCTGCAGGAAAATTGGAACTTGAAATACTTAACATAGAGCGATAAAAATATGAAAATTGGAGTAATTGGAACAGGATATGTGGGACTGGTAACAGGCACTTGTTTCGCCGACAGCGGCAACGATGTGATTTGCCTCGATATAGACGCCGATAAAGTAGAACGGATGAAAAAAGGGGAAGTGCCAATTTACGAACCGGGATTAAACCGGGTGTTTGAACGGGCTTTAAGAGAAAAGAGGCTCACTTTCACAACCGACCTGGAAAAGACATTTCGTGAATCGGAAACTTTGTTTTTATGCCTTCCAACTCCGCCAGGCGCCAATGGCCAGGCCGACCTGAGTTTTGTGCTGAGTGTGGCTGATAAACTTGGCGAACTTTTTAATGAGTATCCCGGCTACAAAATTATTGTAAACAAAAGCACGGTGCCGGTGGGTACGGCTGATAAAGTCCGTGAAAAAATTGCATCCAAAACCGATGCCGAATTTGATGTAGTCTCAAACCCTGAATTTTTGAGGGAAGGCGCCGCAGTAGAAGATTTTATGAAGCCGGAACGTGTGGTTGTTGGTACCCGCAGCGAACGGGCTGCCGAAGCTATGACCGCACTCTATGAACCGTTTGTGCGCAGCGGAAACCCAATTATCATTATGGATGAGCGGAGTTCTGAGCTGACCAAATATGCAGCGAATGCCATGCTGGCAACAAAAATCACCTTTATGAACGAAATTGCCAATATCTGTGAACGGGTTGGCGCCGATGTTGATAATGTACGCATCGGAATCGGGACTGATTCGCGAATTGGAAAACGTTTTCTTTTTGCCGGAATTGGTTATGGCGGAAGCTGCTTCCCGAAAGATGTTCAGGCCATACACCACACCGCAGATGAATATGGCTACAATTTTAGAATTCTTGACTCGGTGATGAAGGTTAATGAATCGCAGAAGCTCTCCATCGTTGAAAAAATGAAACTGTTCTACAACGGAAATTTACAGGGAAAAACAGTGGGTATCTGGGGGCTTTCATTTAAACCGGAAACGGACGACATTCGTGAGGCACCCTCGCTCTACATCACAGAGCAGCTTGCAAAGCTGGGAGTGAAAATGAAAGCTTATGACCCTGAAGCCATAAAAACTTTTCAGGATGCAGCTTCTGATGTGACCCTGGCCAATATGGAATTTATGAATGACCGCGATTCCGTAATAGAAGGCGTGGATGCTCTTGTTATCTGTACGGAGTGGAATGAGTTCAGGCGGCCGGTAATGGATCGTTTTGCGAAAGTAATGAAAGAACCGGTTATTTTTGACGGCCGCAATCTCTACGACCTCAAACGTGCTGAAGAGTCCGGTTTGATTTACATCAGCGTGGGGCGCCCCAGTGTAAATGTGCATAAATCGAAAATGGCAACTGTGTAGTTTTTGCCTGAATTTTAACTAACCGTAAAAAATTGGGAAACCGTGTTTTAATTACCGGCGGGGCAGGTTTTTTGGGTTCACACCTGTGTGACCGGTTTTATCGTGAAGGCTGGAATGTGCTCTGCATGGATAACCTGATTACCGGGGCATTCAGCAATATTCAGCATCTGGAAGGGAATGAACGGTTTACATTTATCGATTATGATGTTACCAATTACCTGGATGTTGATGGCCCTCTGGACCTGATTTTGCATTTTGCCTCGCCCGCTTCACCCATCGACTATCTTGAGATGCCCATTCAAACCCTGAAAGTGGGTTCTCTCGGAACGCATAAATCACTTGGTCTGGCACGTGCTAAAAAGGCAAAATTTCTGCTGGCATCCACCAGTGAGGTTTATGGCGATCCGCTGGAACATCCCCAAAAAGAAACCTACTGGGGCAATGTAAACCCGACCGGGCTTCGTGGTGTTTATGACGAAGCCAAACGGTTTGCCGAAGCGATGACCATGGCTTACCATCGTTATCACGGGATTGATACGCGGATTGTTCGAATTTTCAACACCTACGGCTCGCGAATGCGGCTGAAAGACGGCCGTGCCCTGCCAACTTTTTTTCGGCAGGCTTTGAAGAACGAGCCGATAACCGTTTTTGGTGATGGGTCTCAAACCCGCTCTTTTACTTATGTTGATGACCTGGTTGAAGGGATCTACAGGCTGGTTCACAGCGATTATGTTGATCCGGTAAACATTGGGAACCCCGAAGAGATTTCAATCCTCGATTTTGCCAAAGAGATTATTGAAATTACCGGGAGTAAGAGCGACATTATTTTTGAGGAACTTCCGGCAGATGATCCTCAGATCCGCCAGCCCGACATCAGCAGGGCCAAAGAAGTGCTGGGCTGGCAGCCTCAAACCGGGAGAAGAGAGGGGCTGATGAAAACCATGGCTTATTTTAAGGAACAGGTTTTGAATGGCTGAAAAAAAACTGATCGATCTTTATCCCTACAAAGTTGAAGATAAAGAGCCGCTTTTTCTGCTGTTTAAGCGGGCTAAAGGCCATATTTATGAAGGCCAGTGGAGAATGATCGGCGGAAAAGTGAACCCCGGCGAAACGTACTGGCAAGCCGCCTTGCGCGAACTCAAAGAAGAAACCGAGCTGGTTCCGAAACTATTTTGGTCGGTGCCCAGCCTGAACCGATTCTATGAACACAGAACGGACAAAATTTTGACCATCCCGGCTTTTGCTGCCGAGCTGAATGCAAAAAACTCCATAAAGCTTAACTCTGAGCACAGTACTTTTGAATGGTTTACTCTGCAAAAAGCACTGGAAGTTATCATATGGCCGGAACAAAAGCGTTTACTAAAACTTGTACACAACATTGTAACCTCCGATCAAATTCTTGACGATTGGCTTATAAAAAATTTCTGATTTTACCGCTTTCACTGCTGCTAACACTGTTCATCATCTCAAAGACGGATGCCCAAACTCCGCGATATGAGATAATACCATCTCCGGATTTATGGTATAATGATGTTGACGGAATAATTGTGGGGCTTCAGCTTCAGGGGCAGGTTCCCGGTACGTTTGAAGACGGCCCGCACAGGCTCAATGCCGGGATCTGGCTGGGTTTATGGCTGCCCAAACTTCCGGTTTCCTATCAGATAACGTATACGGACCCGATACAGCGCTGGTCGGATTATGGGAGTGAAGCAAATATTCAGGTTCGGAGCTCCATCCGCACCGGATATCACAATCACGGAATTGGCATAAACAAGCGATGGCAGCGAGGTTTTGATGAGCGCAGATATGTTGAAATCGGAAATTACAACTCTTTTGAAAAACGGTTCGATGATGAATATGCCGCTTTTCCCATGCTCTGGTCAGACCGTGATAAATTTCTCTCTTCATTCAGCTTTGAGATACAAAATGATAATCGGCTTGGATGGTACCAGATTTCTGCCGATACAAAATTTCAGTTTAATGAGGATTTTTACAGCGTTTTTAACCTGGTTGCTCGTCAGCGCATCACATTCAATGACTACTGGGGGTTAAGGCTGCGGGGATTTCTTGGAGCGGCTTCATCACACACAGATCCGGAATACCGGTTTTCGCGAAGTATGAGGCCGGCCGCTGATTGGATGCAGAACCGGTTCACCCGTGCCAAAGGAACCATCCCACAGCCCTGGATCGAGGGCGGCAACATACATATTGCCGGCGGCCCCAACCTGAGAGGGTACACTTCGAGGGATATCGACAGTTTTGTGGCAGATCGGGAAAACCTGAATGGTGATCCTCAGATTGATACCGTTGCACCGATTTTATTCAGATCTTTTGCATCTCTGAATGCTGAACTGGATTATTGGAATCCCATCGCAAAAGCTTTCAACGAAATTCCGTATGCATCAGAGTTTTTAAATTTTCGCTCCTATCTCTTTTTTGATACCGGCCGTTCACTGAACTCAGAGTCAACCATTCCGGTAATTGCCAACGGCGGACAGGATTCTGAAGTTATCACAGACAACACATCCACGTTATATTCTAATGCCGGTGCGGGATTTTCTTTATCTTTAAATATTCCCGATTATCACGGGAAACCCCGGGGTTTTGTTTTTCGTTATGAAATTCCGTTTTGGTTGTCTGAGCCCGGTGATGAAGATTCCTTCAGGTTCAGGCACCTCTTCGGGTTTGGTGCAACCATCTCATTTTAAATCTGATTATGTCTTTCCGGCTGCTGCTCATATTGCTCATAACTGTGCTTTTTAGTGCGGCGTGTACATCAAGCAGATGGGTGGTAACGGACGAGCATGTCATCGACACTTCTATTGAGCCTGAAGTAGTTAATGAAGAGAGCGTGCTATTGCTGGAGCAGGAACCGGTGATTGATAATCCCGTAATCAGCTTTTCGGTGTATCAAATTCAGGAAAAAGAGTATCAGCAGCGTGTGCAGATGGAGCGTACCGTGCAGCGTTACCGTCCAAGATGGCTTTTTTTACTGCTTGGGCTTGGCGGTGCAACTTTTTCCGTTTTAGCTGCCAATACCGATGTCGTGATCCCAAATACTACATCTGAACAGCGGCTGGCATTAAATCTCACCGCACTGGTTCTGACAGGCCTGGCATTCAGCAACATGGAGCCAACCGGCGACCCGATTTACACCGGAGAAAGTGAGATGATGAGGCGAAGCGGCACCGAAATTATTAACGATACACTGAGAACGGATCATGCTGAATTTGACATGAGCGTAGATCTCGAAGTTGCCTTTAATGATGAAGTTCTGTTTTCACAATCAGATTTACCTACTTCCAACGGCCGGTTGGATATAAATCTGTTGAATGTGACAAACGGCCTTGAATCAGAAATGATTGATGTAGAATCGATTGTTTATCTGACACTGATGTATGGTGATAATAAATCGGTTTATGAAGTGCCGGTAACCTCATTTCTCGCACCCTATTTGACCGTGACTTCTCCGGTTGCGGTTATTCGGAATTCTCCGTCCATTGAGGAGATGAATGTTATCACAGAAGTGGGAACGGGCAGCTCGCTCGAATTGATTGATGATGACCTGGATGAATGGTATCGCGTACGATTTGGTGGTTCGGAAGTTTTTATTTCCAGGAGTGATGGTGAAATTGAATGGCTTGCCGAGGCTACAGCTGCTGATCATGATGTATTTGAATTTGTTGAGGTTCCATTTGGTGAAATCGATGTGGAAAATTCTGTGCCGATTTTAAAAAGCCGGAATCCGGACGATCGCGCGATTGTACTGACCAATGGTTTTTTGGAGGATGCAGAACCCCGCCAATACCTCGACCGCGATCACCAGCTTTTTAAGTTTTACATGCGTTATGCGCTGCAGATGCATGAAGACCAGATTCACTTTATTGAAATGGATTCTACTGATGAATGGCAGAGGGAGCTTCAAAATATCGCTCCGGCTGATACATCCGGTTCGCTGTTTGTCTACCTGTCAGGATTTGCGGTTGTAGAGGACCAGATAAACCTCCGGCTTGTCGGAGTTGATGAGCCCGGCACGAATGAATTGCCACTGCTAACAACGTTTGTTTTTAATGAATTTGAGCGAATCAACCCGAATGCACTTTTTTTGATGGCAGACCTGGATTTTATTGAGCATCCGGATTATCGAACCGAATCCATTTCAAGAAGTGCGCAGGCGCAGTCGCTGCAATTTGTTGCCAACAGCCTTTTGAGGAGAAATCCCAACTCAGTGGTTGTTTTCAGTAACAGGCCCGGCCAAAAATCTTCGCTTTACGCCGGACGGGGAACCGTAAACATGCGCCATCACATTTTTAATTATTACTGGGCAGAAGCCATTCAGCGTAGAAACAGAACCATGGCAGATATCATCCGCCACCTTGAAAATAATGTGGATTACACTTCACGCAGGTTTCACGACCGTCCACAGGAAATTCAGGCCTTCGGAAACTTTACACTCAGCATCACAGAATGATGACCGGCTGGATTTTTATCATACTCTGTGCAGCATCGTCTGTTCTGATTGCCCATTTGTTCAAAGTCACAGAAAGTCGTAAGCTAAGCACGATTAATGTTCTTACGGTCAACTATCTAATTGCAACTGTTTCGGCATTTGTTCTCGCGATTATTCAGGGTGAAGCAGCCATTCAGGCCGGAAGCGAAGGATTTGCACCTGCACTTATTCTTGCCTTTTTTTTAGGTATTATTTTTATCGCGAATTTTTTTATCTACAGCAAATCAGTAGACTATAACGGGGTTGGAATCAGTGTGGCGGCTATGAGAATTTCTCTTTTGCTGCCGGTTTTACTTTCAACTCTCTGGTACCTGGAACTGCTGACATTTGCGCAGTGGGTGGGTGTGGCCCTGGTATTTGTCACCCTGTTTTTACTGCTGCCGAATAAGAGAAAAATGCTGAAAGAGCCTTTCAGCGCCGCTTGGCTTTTGGTGCTACTTTTTTTTGGCACGGGTGTGGGGGATGCATCACTGAAAATTTATGAAGTCGAATTTTCCGGTATCCTTTCCAAAGAACTTTTTATGGCCTTTGTTTTTTTGACGGCTTTCCTTGTGGGATTAACCATCGTGATCGTGAAAAACCGGGGCAGGATTTCAAAAAATGAATGGTTGCTTGGAGCGGCAATCGGGGTTCCAAACCTGCTAACTGCAATATTTTTAATCGCTGCTCTTCAACTGATGAATGGCGCGGTGGTTTATAGTGCGGTAAATGTATTAACCGTTTTAGGGGCAACATTAGTAGGAATGGTACGGTGGAAAGACCGGTTTACAAAAATCCAATGGACAGGCATATTACTCACCCTGATTTCAATTTTGCTTTTGATATAGCTCAACTTTCAAAATAATTGCACGCAATTCCAATAGGCTTGCCGGGACTAACGCACTCTGCCATGATGTGTGATTAAACCCGCTAAACATGCACTTTCCTACAGGAAACTCACATTAAAATATAAACATAGCGAAATTTTCAGCCATATTTGTCAAATAATCCGATCTTGTAAATCAACATCTATTTTTTGTGCGGTTTTATCCTGATGATCAATAAGGCAGAGATTAAGCATGCAATTCCGGCAACAAAAAATGCCACACGATAATCACCAATGGCAAAGACTTTGTCGAGCATAACTCCCTCCATCGGACACCTTGTGAAATAAGTTACTTCATCGACGATACGCATGAATCTGGCCGCCAGGTACGGCCCTACGAGACCACCGACACCATACGCGGTAAACATCCAGCCATAGTTTGCCCCGATATTTTTTGTTCCGAAAAAGTCGGCTGTAACAGCCGGATACAATGCCAGATAACCACCGAAGCACAGACCGACAATACTGATTGCTGTGAGATAAAGCGGGTATGCACGCATCCAGTCAAGAGCCAACATGGCAACACCGCATAACACAAACATGATTGCCAGTGTAGTTCTGCGGTCAAGTGAGTCGGAAATTTTACCCCAAAATATTCGGCCGGCTGAATTGAATATTGCTAATACTGAGATGGCTACAGCTCCTGCGGCAGAAATGCTATGGAAAGCATCTGCGGATACTGGTGATGACATTGTTTCGAGCATAAATGACTGCCATATTGGCGAAATCTTCATAATTACTTGTAAGCCGGCAGCACAACCTGCAAAATATGTTAACCACAGTAACCAGAAAGCCGGAGTTTTAAGCATTTCAGTTGGAGTGTAATCTGCCTGATTTGTTTCGGCTTGTGTACCGGTTTGTGGTGGTATCCAGCCTTCAGGAGAATAACCTTCCGGTGGATTGCGCAGCAACTGAGCTCCGCCCGTTACGCATATTAAAAATATGATGCCCAGTATAAAAAAGGTGTTAAAAACACCAACATTGGGCATGTAAAACAAAGATAGATTAAATAATTGATAAGGATCATCACAAACAAGAGATTGAGCCAGCGGCGCAAAGAAAAAGGCGCCGGCGCCAAAACCAGCTACTGCAAGGCCGGTCACCAATCCGCGTTTATCAGGAAACCACTTAACACAGGTGGCAATGGGGCATACATAGGCAGCTCCAATACCTATACCGCCCATCACAGCATAAGTTAATATCAGCCAAATCAGTGCAGTTGTCGGTTCAAACTCTCCGGCAAAACGTGCCAGTATGAGCCCGGCGCCGAGTATCAGGCCGCCACCCGTTGCAACAAGGCGCGGTCCAAGTTTGTCCTGAATACGACCACCAAAAATGACAGCAACTGCAAATGCCGCCAAAACAATTTGCGCAGGCAGTGTAACCTGTGTTTCTGTCCAGGAAGGAAATTCTTCTAATAATGGAGTTTGAAATACACTCCATATATATACTGCTCCAAGACTGATTTGAATAATCAGTGCCCCAACAACAACCCACCAACGATTCATTGTTATTCTCTCGTTCATTTAAAACCCTCTAAAGTTATTTGGATATTTATATCTAATTTATAAAAAAAATTACCATTACTTTGTCGCATT